>NZ_CP081150.1:2587398-2910823 GCF_019665765.1 Deefgea tanakiae | reverse complement strand
CGGGAAAGACCATAATTGTGTCGTAGGCCATTGAGCCGCAAATCAGTGCTGACATTGTATTTCTCCAGGATGAATATTCGGATTATAACCATTCGTTGCATTCTGTCTGCAAACATCCACCATCTATCTACTCATACCCCACGACACTAGGGTTTTCATGTACTTTGCAAACTATGGAAATTGCAATTTCATTCACTTCTTTACTGTGGGCAACAGGTCTCAGCGGCATCATCGCGATTGCGCAGTATATTTTACTGACTCGATCCCACCATTCTGAACGTGGATTGGGCACGATCGCTTGCGGCGGGGGATTGCTCGCGGCTGGCAGTATTACATTGGTCTTTCTGCTCAATACCGATTACGGCGCAGCTGCAGCTATCGTCTGGATCAGTGGTCTGCTCGTCCTACTAGCAGGAACGCGTCGTTTTTTTGCCCGCCCTGCGCTACTCGGTTGGTGGGCGATGGCACTCGCTGCCGCGGTATTCGTATTGCTGCTGCAATCTTTAGGTGTGGTCTACCCCCAAACAGCATTAAGTTTAATGTGCCTGATCTCTGTACCCGTGTGGTTGGTGATTGCTTATGAGGCGCGCCTTGCCCATAACGATGAGCAATGGGCCGTGCCACGTAGTTTATTGCTCTCTAGTCTGCTTATTTTTGCGCTTACTTTTTTAGCGCTCGGACTTGGGCTGGTTCCGCAAGACAACTTCCATGCAACCTTGCTCATTACGCTGCTGATTAGCCAATTGGTTTTGCCCTATGCCTATCACAACGCTTTATCACATCGACTGCATACTCGGTTGGTGAAGCTCGCGCGTTATGATGCGCTCACCGGATTATTGAATCGGCGTGGTATTGAAGAGTGCGCCATCAAAGAATTTCGCCGCGCGCAGAAATACCAGCAATCGTTCGCGATGATTTGCGTCAATCTGAAGCAGTTTCAAGAAATCAATCAGCGTTATGGTTTTGTTGCTGGGGATATGGCTTTACGCCAATCGGCAAGGGTACTCAAAGATATTGCCGGTGATGCCGCAATTACCATTGGGCGTTTTACGGGGAATGATTTTATTTTATTGTGTAGCAATATACCGACGCAGCCAATGCGCAATATGATGCTGGAAATCGAACTTTCGATTAATGCGCTGCAAATTGACCATAGCGACAGCAGTTTTCACCCGAGCTGTGTCGTCAATATGGTGCGCGCTGGCGTAGATGGCGACTCGATCTATGAATTATTAGAGAGTCTACAAGCGGCGATTCTAAAACGAAAAGCTGCGGTGAGTAGTAAATCAGCGCTGAGCCAAGAAGATCTCAGCGCCTTGGTGAGTCAAATTCAAAGCAGTCAACAAACGGGTATGTCTGTAGGGGCAAAGCCAAAAGCTGCATAGAGACATATACCCGCTATAAATTTAACGTCTTAATCACGCTGCAAAAGCAGCAATTCATCCGCCGTTAAATAACGCCACTCGCCCTCGGCCAAAGCCAAATCAGCCAACTTTAAGCCACCAATTTGTACGCGCGATAATGCACTGCAATGATTACCAGCGGCGGCCAACATTCGCTTCACTTGATGATATTTGCCTTGCTCCAAAATCATCTCGATTTGATTTTCAGCCACTTTATTGGCAACGAGTGCTGCAATCGGTGCATTCTCATCAATCAATTGCACGCCAGCCAATAAATCAGCGACTAATTTGTCCGTAACCGCCTCAGCGGTGGTCGCGATATAGGTTTTCGGTTGGTGACGTTTAGGTGAGCTTTGCGCATGAATAAAAGCGCCATCGTCCGACAACAGCAGCAATCCAGTGGTGTCATGATCAAGTCGCCCCACCGTTTGCACATCACGCCATTCCATATTCTGTGGAAACAGCGTCAGCACCGCAGGGTGATGCGTTGGTTTACGTGAGCACTCATAGCCACTTGGTTTATTGAGCACCAGATAGACTTTTTCGCGGTATTCCCACGTTTCATCGAATACTTGAAACACCAAACCTTGCGGTACGAATTCGGTTTTCCATTTGGTAATCACGACGCCATCGATCGAAACGTCACCGTCCTCGATTAAATCACGGCAGCCTTTGCGAGAACCAAAGCCTTGGCTTTGCAGAATTTTATCGAGCGATAGTTTTTTCATGATCAATGACTCAAACAGATGGATTTACCATTGTAAGGGCAAGTACTCAATTTGGGATTTAAAACAAGGGGAGAAAATAGAATACTGCGAATACAACAAGGGGAGTCTGGTGGAGGGAGAAACTGCAAATTTATTGTTTCAGCGATTCCCAGCAACTCCCATAACACAAGCAAAAACAAGGCCTTCACCCTAGTGATGTGCTATTATGTTCCCAATGATTCCCGTTAAAGCCCACCTATCGTGTGGGGTAAAATGTGGGGTTAGCAGGCAAGACAAAGGAGCGTAAAGAAAATGGCGATTCTCACTGATACCAAAGCAAAAGCGATAAAGCCCGACGATAAACCGCTACCTCATGGTGGCGTGATGGGTTTGCGATTAATTCCAAGCAAGATTAAAGGCCGTGGCAGATGGGAATTGCGCTTTGTTTCGCCCCTCACGGGAAAACGCCGCGATGCTGGCTTGGGTAGTTATCCTGAAATAGGAATTGCCAGCGCCAAAGAAAAGGCCGAGGCCATGCGCAAGCTCGTTGCTGAGGGCATCGACCCGCTTGATGCGAAAGCACGAGAGAAAGCAGCACCAGCAACGCCCACATTCCAACAGGCTGCCGAAATACTGCATAAAGACTTAGCGCCGAGCTGGAGCAATCCAAAGCATGTAAACGATTGGATAAACAGCATGCACATTTATGTGTTCAAGCACATAGGTGCAATGCCCGTTACTGAGATCACACCAAAACACATTGCCGATGTATTGCGCCCTTTCTGGCTAAAGAAAGCCGAAACAGCCAGCCGAGTGAAACAACGCATGAGCGCGGTGATGGGGTGGGCTTGGGCACATGGCTTTATTGCAGCTAATCCCGTTGATGTAGTTCGTTACCTATTACCCAAGCAAGGCGAGGCCGCAAGGGTGGAGCATTTCCCTGCCATGCCATGGCGTGACGTTCCCGCCTTTGTTGCCAGCAATCTATCTAGTCGCCAAAGTGTGAGCGCTAATGCTTTGATGTTTTTAATGTTGACCGCTGCACGATCTGGCGAAATACGCGGCGCGGCTTGGGCTGAAATAGATTTAGACAGCGCAATTTGGACGATACCCGCCGAACGGATGAAAATGGGCATAGCTCACCGCATACCCTTATCTGATTCGGCAATGGAGATATTGAGAGCGCAGCAAGGCCAGCACCCGACTTTGGTGTTTCCAAGCCCTAGAGCTGAAAAACCCCTATCCGATAGCGTATTGACGATGTTTCTACGCAAGAAAAACGCCCACAGCAACACAGGCGAACGGACAGCAACCGCACACGGCTTTAGATCATCTTTCCGAGATTGGGCAAGCGTGAATCAATACCCGGGTGATTGGGCTGAAAGAGCTTTAGCGCATGAGATCGAAAACAAATCAGAGGCCGCCTACAACCGCGACGACCTGCTAGAGCACCGCGCTGTGATGATGCAAGCTTGGGCTGATTTTCTAAACGGCAAAACCAGCAAGCCGAATAACGTAGTGCCATTAAGAGCTGCATAACCGAGTTTGCGGCAACGAGATTGGTCCGCTTTTAAAGAGGTAGCCCTGACTCGCTATCACTGGCAATCAAATTAAAAAGACTACGTCTTAGGGGGCGTGAAATGCAAGAAGTCAATATTTCTGACTATCGGAACTTTCTTATTAGTCAACTTGAATCACTAATTGAAAAAGATTCTTTTGCATGGCTTGTGAAAGAACAACTAGGCGAAATGCTAAGTTACAGTCTGGAGGAATGGGGGGACGATGCAAGAACCGAATTTTTCAATTTCTGGCCATCCGAATCGCTTTACTTGCTAATACTCGGCGAATGGCAGCTGGACTTTGAGTGGCTGGCGAACAAAGATGGTACTTATTCTGATGATGGCGGACTTGAAATAGATGATTCTGTTGATATTAAATTGAATGGAATAGAGCACCTTGCGGCCTATGGTTTGTGGCTTGCTAAATCCCGCCTGGATGATTTTGAAGTAGTGAGCTCTGCTGAGGACGGATTAAATCGTGACGATTTAACTATAGAACGGATTTTGAATTATCAATTAGCTAGGTACTTAGAATCAAGCAAAGCGCTGACTTATGCTTTGACGTTAAAGTCTGGATTGTTGCCAAGTGCCGAGCAACTAGAAAAAGCCGCAATCTCAAGACTTGCGCGTAAAGCAGCAGAAAAAAAACACAGCGCCCCAAATGGTTCAAGAGCAAAAAGAGCAGAAATAAGGGAATTGTGGCTTTCAGGAAAATACAGCACCCGCGACCAATGTGCAGAACAAGAGTGCGGTGCACTTGGAGTTTTATTTAGCAAAGCAAGAAAAGACTTAAGAAACACCCCTGACCCCATTAATTGGCCTGCAAAACCGATTAAGCTGAGTTAGCCGCTGCTGGCAAAAGCTAGGTGATGCAGGCATGACCTAGCTTTTGCCAGCACAGGTAATTCACGCCCCATTCGCGGGACCTTATCTTTCGTGCATACCCAAACAAGCCCAACGCGGCTATGGATTGCACACAATGACCAATCAAACTATCCCCGACAGCTTGCCGCAAATATTCAACCGCAAGACTGTAGAGCAAATCACAACAAAATCACGCACCAGCATTTACCGCGATATGGCGGCGGGCACGTTCCCGAAGAATATCTCTCTCGGCGGTAGTCGCGTCGGCTGGCTGGCCTCAGATATTGCAGCATGGGTAGAAAGCCGCATTGCTGCATCAAAGGCACAGCAATAATGAAAAAAGCCGCTACCCCTTTCGAGAATAACGGCCTTGCTGCTACGCAAGACAATCTTACCAATACCAGCGTCTCATCACAACGGCTGCGAGTTTTACAATCATTACGCCAACGGCAACATAGCTCTGTAGAGCTGCGCCAATCCGGTTATGAAATCGACACCAAGCTTTGCCCTGTGCTAGATGGATTTAATCACCCACATACGAAAGTAGCCATTTATACGCTACTGCCTGAACCAAAGGCGGTGTAATCATGAGCCTATTCACCGAGCAAGTTAAAAGCATTGCAGCTGGGAACTGGCCTTCAATCCTTCAATCTTTGGGGGTGCCTGCAAAGGCGCTTGATGGGCGCAATCATCCATGCCCTGCATGCGGCGGTACAGATCGCTTTCAATTTACCGTGCGCGGTGCTGGTGCTGAGTATGGCCGCTTTGCCTGCCGTGGTTTAGATACCCAAGGCGGTGACGGTTTCGCCTTGGTAATGCACCTGTATGGTTGCGGATTTAATGAGGCGGTGAAACGGGTTGCTGCTGCATTAGGCATTCACCAAGACAGCCATTACAGCGTGCGCCAATTTGTGCCACGGATCGCTACTGTGCCTGAAATCGACCGCGCCAAAATCAACCGAGAAACCGCCAAGCTGAAAGCTCTGTTTGATGCTGCCGAGCCTGTGAGCGTATGCAATATGGCGGGACAGTATTTAGCCATGCGTGGCTTAGATATTAGCCTGCATTCACATAAGTATGTATTGCATAGCACCGATTCACTGGACTATTGGACGCAAGACCAAGACGGAAAACCCAGCAAAATCGGTACGTTCCCCGCATTGCTGGCGTATATCCAAAAGCCGGATGGTGCACTAGCTGGGCTGCATCGTATCTACCTAAACGAAAACGCGCACAAGCTGTCTGTAGTCGATCCATTTACAGGTGAAAAGCTCGATTGCAAGAAGTTGAAAGCGGTGCACGATGGCGCTTTGGTGGGAGCTGCTTGCCGACTCTTTCCAATTGATACTGATGGCCGTTTAGCACTTGCTGAGGGCGTGGAAAACGCATTTGCGGTGAATGAACTCGGCGGCTGGCCTACTTGGTCGTGTATTAGTGCCGGTGGGCTTAGAACAGTACAGCTGCCTGATTCGGTGCGAGAGGTACTAATTTGGGGCGACAACGATCTACCTGATCGCAATGGCCGCAACATCGGAAAATTAGCAGCACTGGCAGCGGGTGAGCGATTCATCAAGGAGGGGCGTAATTGCCGTATTTACCTGCCGTCAGTGGCGGGTACTGACTGGCTTGATGTACTGAATCAGCGCCAACAAAAGGAGGTCGCGTAATGCTTCTTGATAACTTAAATATGTTGGTCGAGCTGATGCCTGCGCTTGATGCCATTGAGATTGATCCAGCACCAGTAAAAACACTGGACACCCCTAAAAGTACAGGGAACAAAGGGAACACAGGGAACAGCCAAAAGATACCTAATGAAAATGCGAGTTGTGACGGTACTGGTGTGTTCCCTGAAACAAAAAAGGAGCAGGGAACAGTAGGGAACAGGGCCGAGAAAAGCCCGTTTTTTGTCACCGGTGACGGTGTGTATTGGCTGGATATGGGCAACGAGGACGCGCCGTCACTGCGGTTATGTTCCCCATTAACCATCGTTGCCAAGACCCGCGATACGGCGCAAGGCAACTGGGGGCGATACCTGCAATGGTTTGATGATGACAACCATTTACACACTTGGGCTTGCCCTGCTGAATTGTTGGCGGCCAGTGACACCGCTGAGTTTCGCAAAGAGTTGGCTCGGCAAGGTCTGACCATTGCTACCAATAGCAAGGCACGGCAAAAGCTGGTGGATTACGTTTTGAGCTATTCCCCACAATCCGCAATCCCTTTGCGGTGCGTCACTCGAATTGGCTGGTTTGCAGATCGCTATGTTTTGCCTGATGCCGCCTATGGTGCTGAATCTGACGAAGGTGTGATTTACCAAGGCGCAACGGCCAGCGATTACGAACAGGCTGGCACATTGGCCGATTGGAAAAAGCAGATTGCGGCACCAGCGGCGGGTAATTCGCGCATTGTGTTTGCGCTGTCTGTGGCTTTTGCGGGTGTATTGGCTGAAATGGCTGGCGAAAGCGGCGGCGGGTTTCACTTTGTTGGCACGACAAGCAAGGGCAAAACCAGCACGTTATTAGACCCAGCCGCTAGTGTTTGGGGTAATCCTGACCGCTTTGCTAAAAAGTGGCGCACCACCACCAACGGTTTAGAGTCGTTGTGCGCTGGTCGCAATGATGGGCTGCTGATTTTGGATGAGTTGGCGCAAATTGCAGCCCAAGAGGCTGGCAGTGCGGCGTACCTGATTGCCAACGGCCAAGCCAAGGCACGTATGACCAAAGAGGGCGGTAATCGACCCGTGCAAACTTGGCGGGTGATGTTGTTGTCAGCGGGTGAAATCGACTTGGCACAACACATGGCCGAAGCTGGCAAAAGCGCCAAGGGCGGACAAATGGCACGACTGCCTGCCATTCCTGCCGACGCTGGTGCTGGACTGGGTACGCTAGAGCAATTGCAGCAATTTAACAACGGCCAAGCGTTTGCCGATCACATGAAAAACCAATCCCGCCAACAGTATGGAACGGCTGGCTGCGCATTTATTGAGCAGCTTTGCGCGCAAGAAAATCTGATCGAAGTACGCGACTCAATCCGCGCTGATATGCAGGCGATTTGTGAGCAATTCGAGGTGGCGAAAACTGCACCCGCTGAAGTTGGCCGAGTGGCGGCACGTTTTGCGCTGGTAGCCTTTGCGGGAGAGCTAGCAACGCAATACGGCGTGACTGGCTGGCAAGCTGGTGAAGCGTTCAAGGCGGCGAAACAATGCTTTCAAGCATGGTACTCATCTGTGGGCGCTGAGTTTGGCGCGGATGATCGGGCGCTATTCTCGCAGGTATCGGCATTTATGCAGGCACACAGTAATACCCGCTTCCCAGCGCATGATGCAAGTGATGAAGTGTTGGCGCGGCACAATAACCGCGCTGGCTTTAGGTATGAGGATGGCACGGGTCAGGTGCAATTCTGGGTAATGACTGAGGCATTTAAAAACGAAATTTGTAAAGGATATAAACCGGCTGATGCGGCAAGGATTTTAAAAGCTGCAGGCTGGATGTTGGAAGGTGATAAAGAGGCCACACAATTACGCAATACACAGAAAAAACGGATCAAGGCACTTGGTGCAAAAACTCAGTCCGTTTATGTGTTTACTGAGCGATCTTTGGGAGGTGCTGAATAATGCGCGTATCTGAATGGATAAAAACGGCAATTCAAAATAGCAGCAATCAATCTGTTCCCTTGTGCTCCCTGAACGATAAAGAGCAAAGGGAACAAACCACCAATCCGCAAAGCGTTGTAAATACTGGGCTTGTAGAGTCTGTTCCCTTTGTTCCCTGTGTTCCCTTGGCAAATAGGTGCACCCAAGAAAAAACACAATATGCCGTGAACGATGAGCAATTTCCCGCTGATCTAATGGCCGCACTGGATAAGCATTACGGACTGACTGAAGCGGGGGATTATCAATTTGTGCTCGATGATATTCACGCAAGGAAAGATATGTGGAAGTGGGCAGCTAGGGAAGCTAATCGACTGATTCAAAATTTAATCCGCAATGAGGGCGCTCGATAATGACTCAAGACACTAAAAAGCCGGCAACTATGCCTAAACAGACAACAAGCAAAGATCCCAAGCAAACTTCAATTGAGGCCTGTGCTGATGAAGTACGTGGGCAAGAAGTTGTAGACTTGATTACTAGTCCCGAACTTCAGGCCACTATTACGTTTGCAAAAATGAATAAAATTGGTGCTTTTTGCAAAGAGGATGAATTTAATCTTTACGACCACTTTGATGTTTTGCTGAAGCGTTCAAGCGCCATCATTAGTGGTGATTTGAAGTTGGCTGAAATTACGCTAGCCGCTCAAATGCAAACGTTGGATAGCCTTTTTAACTTAATGACACAACGCGCATTGAATAACATCGGACAACACAATCTTGATACCACCGAGCGTTATATGCGGATGGCGCTAAAAGCACAGAGCCAATGCCGCGCCACGATTGAAACCTTGGCAGAGGTGAAGAATCCAAGGGTGGCTGTGTTTGCCAATCAAGCCAACATCAGCAACGGGGCACAACAAGTGAATAACGGCACTCAAACACCCGCGCACGCGCACGGAGCAATGCAGCCAGAAAAAAATATGACAAACGAACTATTGGAGTATGACGATGGCAAACGGTTGGACTCTCGAACGAAAAGCAAGACAGGCCGAGCTAATCAAAACGTGGAAACCATGGGAAAAATCAACGGGTGCACAAACCGAGGCCGGAAAATCGGCCAGTAGCCAAAACGCGCTCAAGCATGGCTCGCGAAGTGCAGGCGCAAAAGCCGAGCACCAGCAATTTACGCAAGCCATGCGTGATAGTCGGGCATTTTCTAATCAAATAAAGGAGCTAGGCCGAGAACTTGCCGAATTGAAACAAAACCAGAAGCGAGAGCTTGAAAAGCTGTAATGTAGAAACAGCCTTTAATGGCGGTTTTTGTTGCTGGAGGAAAATTAGTGCAGATTCTTATCAGTGCACCCACCCAAACTCATCGAACATCGCCACCCCGCTTACCAAATTCGCCACCATCAAACGATGAGTTATGCTCCGTTGAAACGACTGGGTTAAACTGAGCGACTGGGTGCTACGGCCAACAACAGACTTTTTGTCCTGATGATTTGAGCTTAATTGAACGTCTGGAGTAGCTTCTATTTCAGACGTCAAGCCAACCACTCCGCCTTCAGTAGTTCGGCCTTAGCGGCCACTGATGTGCGCTTAGTATTACATCAAGCAACTTACTTTTTTATCCATACCATTACTTTGGATAGAAGGCTGCCCGTTTTGCTTTCATGGACTTGCTTCAAGTATGATTCTGTTCATCAGGCGGCCAAGTGCGAGCTTGCTTGTGATGTTAACGCGACGGAAACCCTTGCCCACTTTCAAAGATCAATCGATTTTTTATTCGGCAAAGCGATACACATTTTTCCCAGCCGCCTTGGCTGAGTACATCGCCTCATCTGCCTTTTTGAGTAAGGCTTCCGGGGTGCATGCGCTGTCCTTGAATACCGCAATACCGATGGATGTACCAATATGAGCTTCTGCGTTATCAAAGTGCATTGGCTCATTCACGACAGAAATAACGCGCGCACCAATCTGTGCAATAGCTTCACCGTTCTCCGGGTTATCCAGCAGGATAACAAACTCATCGCCACCAAGTCGCGCCACTGTGTCGGTGCTGCGGAGCAAACCCGATAACCGTGTTGCTACTGTTTTCAAAACCTCGTCGCCTATTGCGTGGCCCAAGGTGTCATTGACCTTCTTGAAGCCATCCAAATCCAGAAACATCAACGCGATCTGACGCGAATCACGATGCGACTTGGCGATCATTTGGCTAAGTCTTTCCATGAGAAGCGTGCGATTTGGAAGTCCCGTCAGTCCATCATGTAATGCCATTTGATGAATCAGTTGCTCCCTGTCCCATCTTTCCGTGATGTCCGAACAAAGACCAACATATTGCAAAACTACATCATTTTGGTCGCATATTGCAGATATGGATAACTGTCCTAGGAAAATGGAGCCGTCTTTTCGCTGGATCCAAACTTCACCATCCCAAATTTTATTTTCTTGTAGGATTTGAAACGCAGCGAGAAAGAAATCCGCATCATGTCGATCGGATTTAAGAATGCGTGCGTTCTGCCCAATGATTTCCTCTTGCGAATAGCCGGTGAGCTTGGAAAAGGCGGGGTTGACGGAAATGATAATGGCATCCGAATCGGTCACTATGATGCCTTCGCTTGTGGCCTCGAAGACGCCTCGTATGAAAGATTCGCTTTTTGCCAGCGCAGCAGAAACATTCTCCGTTCTCTGTCTTGACTCCAGCAACTCCTGTTCGAATCGACTTCGTTCAATTGTTACAAATAGAACCCAAGTGAATTGATCGATGCCTTCTTGGTTCGTTTTCTGGCAATTCACAAAGACGGGTAAGCTGTTGCCACCCGAGTCAAGTAGCTGTAACCGGATTTCTCGAACATGTCCATCTCGTAAAATCATCGGCCAGATGTGCGTGTGCAAGAAAATCCTGCTGGCCATCGGAAACATAAGTTCCATCGATTTTGTTAACCAGCTATCCTTGTCACCCCCAATAAGTAGGAGCAAATTCTGATTCAATGATTGAACAACTCCAGCACTATCGGTAACCAATATGGCGCAGGGAATTTGATCAAATGAAGGAGTTGGCGCATCTGCGCTTTTGCTAAGCACCGACAAAATCACGCATCGCCTCGACGAAGAGCAGAGGCTCTGCCATGTGCGCACAATGGCCTTGAACTTCCAAGACTTTTAACGTGCTTCCTGCTATTTCGGCGTGAACGTATTCTCCAACGCTGAGGGGAGCTAGCGTGTCAGTGCGGTGCTGCAAAATCAGACAAGGCACTTTGACCTTGGAGAGGTCTGCTCTGTTGTCAGAGAAAAAAGTAGTCCTAGCAAAAACTTTGGCTACAGTCGGGTCAGTTGAGCAAAAACTATCCGACAGTTCAGCCGTAACCACACTATCTTCCCCCTTCGCTGACACGACGGGGGCCAAATAATTTGCCCACCCGATGTAGTTCTGTTCCATCAAGTCCAGCAAGCCCTCAAGGTCTTCTTTTTCAAAGCCTCCGATGTATTCCGGTGCATGGTTGATAAAGCAAGGGTTGGGTCCGAGCAATACCAACTTGCTAAATAGCTCTGGCCGAGCGATAGACGCCAACACGCCAATACTGCAACTCACTGAATGTCCAACGAACGTAACTCCGCCTTTCAAATTCAAAGCGTCGCAAATGTCTAAAACGTCTTGGGCGTAGCCACTGAGATTGCCATATTTGACTGCATCAAAAGCGGCAATGTTGGACTTCCCGCTGCCGACATAGTCGAATAGAACTTGTTTGTGGGTTGACTTGAACGCGGGTGTCACACGATCCCACATATTTTGATTGCAACCAAATCCATGAGCGTAAAGAAGAACTGGGCCATCACCATCAATAATTTTGACGTTATTTCGTGCAAGGATTTTTTCACTCTGAAGCATTTGACACTCCAATTTATAGGATTTGATACAGCGCGTGAGACTAACCCCAAATTGGCAAAGGAGCTAGTCTGTTTGAAAAGTTCCGGCGTTATTGTTGGTTTTGTTGTTGTCGCTGTTCGCACCGACTATTTTTTGACCCATCTGCCAAGACTTGCGTGACCCACGGCATTACGCAGCAAGCTATTGAAGCTTATTGAAAAAGACAAGTTTTGGTTGGGTCAGTTGGATGTCGGTAGATGGGTCAAAAAAGCATCGGCGACAACAATTTATTGGTCAACGCGAACCAATAAATGAATCGCCCTTGGTTTCCTAGTCAGGTGGCTGGTTTGGCCGAAGTGTCGATGCCGACAGGGGAAAATAGAGAGGCCGCAAACCATCAGGTTGCGGCCTCTCGTTTTCGTGGTGCATGCTTGTACTGTTCGGCCAAAGCGGCCATTCATTCCACGATTATTTTAAATTAGCGTTTTAGTCTTTAGCTGCTGCTATACATGCAATTTGCATTAATGTAAGCTAAGGGAATGAAAGTTCTGCGCCTCTTCTTTTTTTGCGTGTTACTAGTTGTGCTGCCGGTTAATTCCGTGCTGGCACAGATGCCTGCATATGCAAAAATAACAAGCGCTTATACCGATCATGCTCCGCATCAGCATGATGAAACCGGTGCAGACTTAAGTCATGCTCTACCCGACAAGCAAATACATATTCATCAAGGTCTTTTTGGCAAGCAAAGTGTTCATGTGCATGAGCCAATAGCATCGGTATCGATCGATTGCGTGAACGCATGCCAAACGATGCCCAACTCGGTGATATTTGATTCTCGCTTTACAGTACCATTTCCTCTCGTTGCTATTTTAGTCGATGCCTCATGCGCAACGCTATTTAGCGTGACTCTTGCTCCGCTTGAAGATCCCCCTAAGTTTCGCGCCTAATCAGGCGCGTTATTAGTCGACTTTTTTATTCCCTTAGTTTTTACGCTGTATTTGTTGCATACCCGGGTGCGCGACTGTACGGAATTAGCCTATTCGCTGTTTAGGCCAGGGGTTTGATTGAGTTTCAGCTACTGAAGCGTCTTTTCTGACGGACTTGCCAATCAGAACGATTAGCTGGTTTTCTATGAAATGATGATAGGTACACCATCATGCAATCAAAACGATTTTATGCGCCCATTTTGTGGTGCACATTCTTTGCGTTGCCAGCGCAGGCTGCAACGATCAAAGAGGCCTTTGCGTTAGCGAGCCAACTCGATGCGCCACTTCAAGCTGCGCAAGAAAATAAAGCGCAAAGTGCACTGCGTAATGCTCAGTCGATGACGCCCGAGCCCATGTCTCTGACGATTTCGGGAACGAATTCGCTGAACGATAATTTATCACCAACCCAAGACACGCGTGAGTATGAGGCTGAGCTGGGAATTCCTTTGTGGCAATGGGGGCAAAAAGAACGCCTCTTGGCGCAATTAAATCAGCAGGCCAGTGTCGAGCAAAGCCAATTGATGCTCAGTCGTTGGGAGCTTGCTGGTGCACTGCGTGAAGCCGTATGGACTGCACGCTTGGCCAAATTAGCGCAAGAAAGTGCTCAGCAAAAGCTACGTGTACTGGAAAAAATAAGCCAAGACTTAGAGCGTCAGCTCAAAGTGGGTGAAGTCGCCCCGTTGGATGTCAATTTGGCACATCAAGCGCAGCTGGAGGCGCAGTTGCAATTAGCGCAAAGTCAGCAGCAGTTTGATGAGAGTCTGCAGCATTTTCAGGCACTAGCAGGTGAAACGCCTTTGCCTGATCAAACCGAGACGCTCTCAGTTTCGCTCGATGTAGCTGCACATCCTCAGCGCCAAGCGTTACAAGCACAGACCGCGTTAGCGCGCGCACAATTGGCGCAAGCGCAATACGATACCCGCGATACGCCAGAACTGGCTTTCAGCCTAACGCGTGAGCGAGGCACAGCCGATGAGCCCTATAAAAATCTCGGCAAAATCTCAGTTCGCATCCCCTTTGGCAGCGAAGGACGCACTCAAGCGCGTGTGACGAGCGCTAATGCCGAATTAATCGACGCGCAAACGCGGTTTCAGCGTACCGAGCGGCAAGTTAGTGCGCAGCAGCAATCGGCTAATCATGCGCTCGCACTCGCTAGGCGGCAATTGCAAATGGCGCAGCAGAGTTTGCAATTGGCCACACAAGCTTGGGTGTGGCAACAACGCAGCTACCGTGCGGGCCAGACTAATTTGGCGAACTATCTGACGGCGCAGGTCGATTTCCTAGAACGCGGCTTTGCCGTGCAGCGTGCTGAGTTAGAACTGGGGCGCGCCAATTCACGACACTTACAATCTATTGGGGTATTGCCATGAAGCTTATTTTTATATTGATCTACAGTCTGATACTCAGTACTGCAGCTTGGGCGCATGGTGATGATGATCATGATGCTACACCGCAAGCCGCACCGACGCAGCAAGCCGTATCCAGTTCTGAAAGTGCATCGAGTGATTTTGAAGTGTTAGCTCAGATGGACGGCGAAACCCTCACAATTTATCTCAATCGTTACGCCGACAATCAACCCATCAACAATGCCACCCTCGAAGTGGAGAGCGGTGCATTTAAGGCCAAACTCAAAGCGGTAGCCTCAGGGGTTTATCAAGCGCCTGCCACGCCCTTGGCTAAAGTCGGAGAGCATCCGCTCATGATGACGCTGATCGCTGGTAAGCAGTCCGATTTACTGGAAACCACCTTGAAAGTCGCGGCACCTGCGGTTGCGACTGCGCCGCAAACTCACATTCAATCATGGCTATTGATCGGTGGCGGTGGCTTAGCTCTGGTACTAATGCTGGTGGCGCTGCGCCGCAGTGGAGGAAATAAATAATGAAATTCAATGCAATGATTCTTAGCCTAAGTATTTTATTCATTCCAATGGCGACATGGGCCCATGGTGATGACGATCATGCGCATGATGAAGCGCCAGTTGTGAATACGGCGAATAAACCGCAGCGACTACCGGATGGTCGGGTGTTTGTTCCTAAGCTCACCCAATATCAGCTTGGTATCAGCACACAGTTGGCACAAACCAGTTCGGCCGCAAAAACCATCGAACTCAACGGCCATGTGGTGATGAACCCGAATTATGGCGCGCGCGTTCAAGCTAGTAGTGGTGGACGAGTAAACGCACCTGCAGGCGGTTTACCGCTACTCGGTAGTCGCGTCAAAAAAGGGCAAATTCTGGCCTTGATCAAACCGGCGCAAGGCAGTTATGACGTCGCGCAGCAGCAAGCCGAGTTGGCTGAAACACGCGCTAACTTAGCGCAAGCCGAGCAAACTTTGGCGCGTTTACGCCAATTGGAAGGCTCGGTCCCACGCAAAGAGATTGAGGCCGCGCAAGCGCAGCTCAGTGCAGTGCGTGCTCGCAGTGCCGCTTTATCTATGGCCGGTAATGGCGAAGTATTGCGCGCCAGTTTGGATGGCGTGCTGGCCAGTAGCAATGTGGTGAACGGTCAAGTGATTGACCCTGCCACCGTCTTGTTTGAAATCGTTGATCCAAAAGGTTTTTTGATTGAAGCACTGGCTTACGAGCCGTCCATGATTACGCAAATTGAGAGTGCAGCCTTGAATGGCGTCAAGTTGCGTTACTTGGGCGGTGCCAGCGCTTTGCGAGATGGTGCTTTACCGATGTTATTCGCGCCGAGTGAAGCGATGCCGTTGGCCTTAGGGCAAGTGGCCAAAGTCGTCGCCAATACCCGAGAGCAAACGCGGGGTGTCGTCTTGCCCGCCAGCGCCATTGTCAAAAACTCCAGCAATCAAAACGTGGTCTGGGTGTTGGAACAAGCGCAAGTGCTGCGCGCCGTGCCGGTGCAGCCGATGCCGCTCGATGGTCAGCGCGTTTTAGTGGGTCAGCTCAAAGACGGTCAGCGCATCGTGGTGCAAGGCGCCAATCTGATTAACCAAATTCGATAGGGAGGCATCATGTTTAGTTGGATTGTGAATGCCAGTTTAAAAAACCGGCTGTTTGTGGTCGCCATTGCGGTGATCATGATGATTTATGGTGGCTACACCGCCAGTAAAATGCCGGTGGATGTGTTTCCAGATTTGAATAAACCGACGGTGACCATCATGACTGAAGCGGGCGGGATGGCGCCCGAAGAAGTCGAGCAATTGATCAGTTTTCCGCTGGAAACATCGCTTAATGGCATGCCAGGCGTCACGAGAGTTCGCTCGGTATCGGGCGTGGGATTGTCAATTATTTATGCCGAATTTGCTTGGGGTTCGGATATCTATCGCAATCGCCAGTTGGTTGCCGAACGATTAGCCGAAGTAAAGTCACAGCTTCCTGATGGGATTAGTCCGACAATGGGCCCGATTTCATCCGTAATGGGTGAAATTATGCTGATTGCTTTTCCGATTGTGGATCAAGGGCAAAATCAGCAGGCCAATCCGCAGCAAGGCATGGCGGTGCGCGAGTACGTTGATTTTGTATTACGTCCTCGCTTGCTCTCGATTCCCGGCGTGGCGCAGGTGATCCCGATTGGGGGAGAGGTGCGTCAATTTCGTGTCGAACCCAATTTGGCCATGATGGCGCAATTATCTATTGGGTATGAGGATATAGAGAAGGCAATCAATGGCTTTTCAGGCAATACAAGTGGTGGGTATTTGGAGCAAAACGCGCGCGAGTATTTGATTCGCAATGTAGGGCGCACCACCAAGCTAGAAGACATGCAAAACCTCGCGGTCAAGGTCAACAAAGGTCAGCCGGTGCTACTCAAACAAGTGGCCGAGGTGAAGTTTGCTCCAGCCTTTAAGCGCGGCGATGCGGGTTTTGGTGGCCAGCCGGCGGTGATTGTCGGCGTGCAAAAACAACCGACCGCCGACTCGGTGCGGGTGACGCGTGAGGTTGAAGCAGCGTTAGCCAGTCTGAGCAAATCATTGCCGGCGGGTGTCAGCACGCCCAAAGTCTCGTTCCGTCAGGCCGATTTTATTGAAGCCTCTGTCAATAACGTCGAAGAAGCGCTGCGCGATGGCGCGATTATGGTCGCGGTGATTTTATTTCTGTTTTTAATGAACACCCGAACCACGATTATTTCGCTGACGGCAATTCCTTTGTCGTTAGCGCTGACCTTTCTCATCTTCAAGGCGATGGGCTTGTCAGTCAATGTGATGACCTTAGGCGGCTTAGCGATTGCGATTGGCGAGCTGGTCGATGATGCCTTGGTGGACGTTGAAAACGTGTTGCGGCGCTTAAAAGAGAAAAAGCCACACGGCATGCTGGCATCGATCAAGGTGATTGCCGATGCTTGTAATGAAGTGCGCTCGGGCGTTGTCGTAGCAACGATGGTGGTGGTATTGGTATTTGTGCCGCTGTTTGCCTTGCCGGGGATGGAGGGACGTTTGTTTGCGCCATTGGGCATCGCTTATATCACCTCTATTTTGGCCAGTTTATTGGTTGCGCTCACAGTAACGCCAGTGATGTGTTACTACCTGCTTCCCAAGATGAAGCAGATCGAGCATGGCGATTCAAAGCTCGTGCAATGGCTAAAGCGCCACGATCAGCGTTTGCTGGAGGGCGCATTTGATCGTGCACGTGGACTGCTGGCTGGTGGCGTGTTGATGCTGGTGGTTGCGATAGCGAGTCTGCCGTTTTTGCCGCGCGCATTTTTGCCAGCGTTTAACGAAGGCACTTTGCTGGTGAGCCTGTTGCTCAATCCGGGTACGTCGCTCGCCGAGTCCAATCGGATTGGACAATTAGCCGAAACACTGGTGCAGCAAGTGCCTGAAGTAGAAAGCGTCGGTCGCCGTACGGGCCGAGCCGAGTTGGATGAGCATGCTGAGGGCGTGCATACCAGCGAGCTGGATATTGACTTGAAAGCATCAGATCGACCACGAGATGTAGTCTTGGCCGATATTCGGCAACGATTATCCAGCCTGCCAGCCACCGTGATGTTGGGACAACCGATTTCGCATCGACTCGACCATTTACTCTCTGGCGTTCGGGCGCAAATTGCCTTGAAAATTTACGGTGATGATCTCGACACGTTGCGAGCTCAAGCCGCTGACCTGCAGCAAAAGCTGTCGGGCATTAAAGGGCTGACCGATTTGCAAATTGAAAAGCAAGTTTTGATTCCACAAATCAAAGTGCAAATTGACTACGACCGTGCTGCGCAGCTCGGCGTTGCGCCGGGTACTTTACTCAAAACGCTAGAAGCCTTAAGCGAAGGCGATACGGTGGCGCAGATTGTGGATCAGAACAAACGCTTTGATCTGGTGATCCGCTTGCCGGATGCGGCAAGGGATGCGGCGGGTTTAGCCAATATCTTGATCGATACCCCGCATGGCAAGGTACCTCTGTCGCAAGTGGCGACGATTGAGGAAGGCGATGGCCCGAATCAAATCGGTAGAGAAAATGGTCGGCGGCGCATTGTTATTTCGGCCAACACCGATGGCAGCGATATGGCGCAGATCATCGCCCAAATGCGCGGCGTCTTAGCGACAAACACCATGCCGGAAGGTTACTTCGTCAGTCTAGAAGGACAATTTCAAGCCCAAGAAGACGCGACGCAACTGATCGCATTGCTATCGCTCTTATCGCTGGCGTTGATTTTTATGGTGCTGTACACGCGCTATCAATCTGCGGTTCTAGCCACGATTATTATGGCCAATATTCCAATGGCGCTCATCGGCAGCGTGGTGGCGATGTGGCTCGGTGGCATTACGCTGTCTGTCGCGTCGATGGTGGGCTTTATTACGCTGACCGGCATTGCCACTCGCAACGGCATTTTGAAAGTCAGTCACTATATCAATCTGTGCAAGTTCGAAGGGGAAACCTTCAGCAAAGAGATGATCGTGCGCGGCTCATTAGAACGGTTAACGCCGGTTTTAATGACCGCATTGACCGCTGCGCTGGCCTTAACGCCACTGCTGTTTGCTGCCGATGCGCCGGGTAAAGAAATTCTTCATCCCGTTGCGGTGGTGATCTTTGGTGGATTAATCAGCTCAACCCTGCTCGACACCCTACTCACGCCGCTGATGTTTTGGTTATTTGGCAAAAAGCCTTTGCAACGCTTGGTGAATGAACAGAGCGAAACGACGTTTTAAATTTTGCCTTACGGGCATTGATGACTCAAGGAAAAAGTATGAAAAAAATATTACTCGCATGCAGTTTGGTTTTGTCGTTCAACCTAGCTTTGGCCGATGGCGAAATGAAGCCGCAACATCAAGGCGTGATGGCCGAAGCAACAACTGGCACTCGTGCTGAACTCAGCACCCAAGGCAATATGTTGATGGTGTACCTCACGACGCACAGTGACCAAGCGATTCCGACTAAAGGCGCGGTGGCCGAATTAACTTTACTCAATGGCAGCGACAAACAAACCGTGAAGATCGCACTATCAGGCGATAATTCTTTTATGGCGCACGGCCCATATAAAGCCAATGCAGGTACGAAAGCCTTGCTGAAGGTCACTCTGCCTGGCAAATCAGCCGAGCAATTTCGTTTCTATTTGAACTAAGTGCAATGGGTATTGCCATCATGCTATTTAAAATAAATATTTATATGGCAATACCCGGGCCAGTCTTATGAAGGCATGATTTTGTCTGAAAAATGTAAGCAGGTTTACGATTCCAAACCTAAAGGGCGATAAAACAGAGAGGTAACAGCGCAACTGTTAACGCCTACTTTTTAGCCCTAACAGATCTCAGGGCTGGCGAAAATAAAGGCTGAGGTTTAAAAACATCGCAGCTAGCGTGTCCTATATTCAAATTGAAGGGGTTGATAGTGACTTTAAAATCGGGCAGTTCGGATCTTCACTCCCTGGGCAGATATCGATTAATTGCTCTAAGGTTTGTTTCATTTGCTGCATTGATTCAATTTTGGCGTTAAGTTCTTTGATGTGCAACTCTGCAAGCATTTTCACGTCAATACTGGCGCGATCTTCCTGTTTCCATAGCTGCATTAATTGGCCGATTTGTTCGAGTGAGAACCCCAAAACGCGCGACTGATGGATAAATTTAAGCTGGCTAAGATCAAAGTCGCTAAACATCCGGTACCCTGCGGAACTACGACCTTGGGGTTTGATGAGGCCAAGACTTTCATAGTGCCGAATCATTTTGCTGCTAAGCCCACTTAGCTGGGCGGCTTGCCCGATATTCATTGCAAATCCTTTACATAAAAAGGTGGCTAAGCTACCTTTCTGTTAGCCTTAGGCTTTGGGTTTCCAGTTCCTTAATAATAAGGCATTGGATACCACGCTCACACTTGAGAATGCCATCGCCCCACCTGCAATCATCGGATTGAGCAATCCAAACGCAGCCAGAGGAATACCGATTACATTAAAGATGAATGCCCAAAACAGATTTTGGCGAATTTTACGATAAGTCAAACGTGATATTTCAATCGTTTGACTCACCAGTTGCGGATCTCCTCGCATCAGCGTGACACCTGCTACATGCATCGCCACATCGGCACCGGTACCCATTGCAATCCCGACATCGGCTGCTGCCAGTGCAGGCGCATCATTCACACCATCGCCGACCATTGCTACCACTTTACCTTGCGCACGAATCGCTTCGATGTGCGCGGCTTTTTCGTGTGGCAAGACTTCGGCAATCACTTCATCTAGGTTTAATTGCTCAGCAACCCGTTGTGCTGCAGCGCGGTTATCACCCGACAACATCAACGTTTTCACACCCAAGGCCCGTAGTTGCGAAATCGCATCTTTGGCTGTGGCTTTGATGCCATCACTAAAGGCCAGCATACCGATCAAGGCCAAATCGTGTTCACGCGCTAACCATGAAACGGTAAAACCATTGCTCAGTGCTTGATCGTGAGCTGTTTGCATGATGCTCAGATCAATCCCTTTTTCCTGCATCAGGCGTTGATTACCCAGCAAGTAGCGTGTACCTGCAATATCACCTGCAATGCCGCGGCCAGGCAGCGCTTGCAGATTATCGGCTTTGAGTGGCTGAGCAACATCGGCTTTGGCAATCACAGCTTTGGCCAATGGGTGCTCACTACCACGTTGCAACGCTGCGGCTAATTCCAGCATTTCAGCCTGCTCGCCATCTTGAGCAGTAAGTTCAGCTAGGTGAGGTTTACCCTCGGTCAAAGTCCCTGTTTTATCAAACATCACCACTTGTACTTTATGAGCTAGTTCCAGCGCTTCGGCGTCTTTAATCAAGATCCCGAATTTGGCTGCCACTCCCGTACCCGCCATAATCGCCGTCGGTGTTGCCAAACCGAGCGCACATGGACATGCAATCACCAGTACCGCCACTGCATACAAGATGCCGCTTTCAGTACTACCAGTCCAGTACCTCCAGCCCAGTAAAGTCACCAGCGCAATCACTAAGACGACGGGCACAAAGACTGCGCTAACTTGATCAACCAGACGCTGAATCGCTGCTTTACCCGCTTGTGCATCTTCCACCATGCGAATAATGCGAGCGAGCGTACTTTCACCACTTAAGGCGCTGGTTTCAACCAATAACACACCATCATGGTTAATTGCACCGCCAGTGACTTTGCTGCCAACTTCCTTGGTGACCAGCACACTTTCACCAGTGAGCATCGATTCGTCGTGCTGGCTTTCACCTTCTCGCACCACACCATCGACAGGCACTTGTTCACCCGGCAGGATCACAACCAGATCACCCAACTGTACATGTTCAAGTGCTACTTCAATATCTCGTCCGTTTTTACGCACTCGGGCGACTGATGGACGTAATGCCTGCAAGGCCTTAATTGCTGCCGTAGTCTCATGTTTGGCGCGGGCCTCCAACCATTTACCCAGTAACACCAGCGTGACGATCACCGCACCCGCTTCAAAGTACAACGCACCTTGGCTAGCATCAAATAACCAGTGATATAACGACAAACCATATGCAGCACTAGTACCGATTGACACCAGCAAATCCATATTACCGCGCAGATTGCGTACAGCATGCCAGGCTGAGCGATAAAAGCGTGCGCCTAGCCAGAATTGCACAGGGGTAGCGAGCAAAAACTGCACCCACGCCGGCAGCATCCAGTGCACACCAAAAGGCTCGGCCAACATCGGTAAGACCAATGGCAATGACAGTAAAGCACCTATGGCGATCGGCCAGAAAGGAGAAGACTTCGCGTGTGATGGTGTCTTTTCTGTCTCTGCCGTCATCAAACTGGCTTCATAGCCCGCCCCGGCGACGGCATCAAGCAGCACGACAGGATCAACGCCTGATTGAAGTATAACTTGGGCGGTTTCAGTGGCTAGATTCACTGAAGCAGAAACAACACCGTCCGTAGCCAACAAAGCACTTTCAATCCGGCCCACACAACTCGCACAGGTCATGCCACTGATACTGAGCTTGATCGTCTGCTTGGCTTCGACGCTTGGCGCATCGGCCAACTTAGCCGAATAACCTGCTTTCGCCACTGCCTCGAGCACACGAACCTCATCGAGCCCCGCTTTGAATTTAACCTGCGCCGTTTCCATCGCCAGATTAACTGCTGCACTGATTACGCCCGGTGTTGCAAGTAGTGCCTCTTCAATATGAGCCACACAACTTGCACAGCTCATACCATCAATATCGAGCCTTAATTCCCGATCTGCGTTTAACGCTAAAGTAGAGCTTGTCATGATGAGACTCCTTGTTTGTTGTCGATGAATGTAGTTTCAGCCTTCCTATCATGGGAAGGTCAAGTATGTTTTTTAGGCTCTATTCACAAGAATTCATCGCCAACTAACCGCTAAAACGAAGAAAAGCCCTGTGCATGCACAGGGCTGGGAAGGAATGACACCTCACAAGATCATAAAACCGTAGTGGGATAGCCAATTTGATTGAGTGTCTCTCGAATCTCAACCAGTGAAGCATCGCTCTTCACTTGAATGATACCCGCTAGACGATCAATGGCGATTTCAGCTGCATCATCCAGCGCCTTGAGAGCATTGTTAATTTTAGCGACACAGCTACCACAACCAATTTTAGCGACTTTAAGGGAATACATAATTTGCTCTCCATTTAGAATCGATCAACGTTGACCGTGAATGAACGATAAAGCTTGCTACGATGGCAAGGTCAATCGGTCATGAGAGTTTTTTTAAATTTATGACCAACAAATATCGCATTGTTTTTTTGAATAAGTGGGTTAACTGAATGTCGGCTTTGGACGAGCAGCACTAGCATGGCCCCAAAAAATGAAAGGCCGCAAACTGATGGATTGCGGCCTTTCATTTTTCAGCCTTGGGCATCGACAGATCGGCCTTAGCGGACTAAAGCAATAAAATGACGAGCAACTTAAGCTCGCCATTTTTACTTCATCAAACTAACTGGCTTTAGTCGTGACTATGTCCATGTGCTTCTTTTTTAGCAGCATCTGCGTCACTGTTACCGCAAGCGGTAGTCATACCGATCAATAAAGCCAAGATGCTGAAACGAATTATTTGAGTCATGGTTTTCATTGTTTAAATCCTCTTATAAATTGAATTTGTTCGCTGATCCGCTGCGGGTTACATCATTTTTTTGATGGATTGATAGTCGCCATTGGTTGTCAGCGTGATTGTCACATTCGCTTCTGAACGATTGCGCCAGAACCAACCATGTTTGCCATCAAACGCAGCTTCAAGAATGCCTTCCTTGCCTGCGATTTGTTTTGCTTTGCCGTAACCGTGATAGAAACCTTCAGGTGGATTAATTGGGTCGCCATGCGCATCGACGTTGACCAAGCCACCCACGCTGCGCCATGAGTAAGTGACTTTTGCTCCTTTTTTCATGTCCAATTTGATTTCAGTGGCTTCGCCAGGCTTAAGCATGACCACCGTTTGATCGTTCCGAATTGCGCGATTGGTTTCTGGTTCCGCTGGTACTTCCTCCGCAGCCGCCGCTTGGACTGTGGATTGCAATGGCGATTTGGCTTCTTTAGCTGCATCTTGTTCTGCTTCAGCGGCCAAAGATTGCTTTATTTCGCCCATTTTCTTTAAGCCCAGCGTGTTGCCAATCCCGGTTGGGTCAATGCCATATTCAGCAGGAAGCACAACGGTAATGAGTAAAGCAATTGCTGTCGTTAGTGCCAGCGCGGTTGAACGAAGTAGTTTTTTCGAGCTCGGTAATTCGGCGCGAGTCGGCATATCAGTGTTGTACATAATGAGTTCCTTGAATTGATTCGAAAGTGGCTTACGCCACAAAATAGCCGGTCAATTGCATACCGATGAGGATGAAACCTGCACACATCATGGCGATATTGGCGGTATAGGCATGGCGCAAAAAGCTCGCACTACGTCGCCAGTAATTCATCACAATCAGGATGGCAAACAAGGCGAGAAGCTGGCCAATTTCAACGCCAATATTGAAGGCGATTAGATTCGGCCAGAGCCCATCTTTGGAAATTTCATACTCCAACACTTTGGTCGCTAAACCAAAACCGTGAAAGAAGCCAAAAATCAGCGTGGCGGCCTTGGGGTTAGGCTGAACGCCAAACCAGCGCTGAAACGCGCCGACGTTATCAAGGGCTTTGTAAACGACCGAAAGACCAATAATGGCATCTATTAAATAGCCACTGACAGTGGTGCCAAGATACACGCCGAGCAACATGGTTGTGGAATGTCCAATGGCAAAGAGGCTGACATACAGGCCAATGTCTTTGAGCTTATAGAGGAAAAAAATCACCCCGAATAAGAACAAAATATGGTCATAGCCAGTGATCATATGTTTTGCGCCCAAGTAAATGAACGACAAAAAATGAACACCGGTAATTTCCGCGATATAGCCTTTGTCGCCTTCAGCGACACCATGTGCGTGTGCGCCTGCGGCCATCAAGAATAGGCAGGCGAATACCAGCCACATCAACGCGGCAGGCGAACGCATGCTCGACAGCCCGTTTAAACGATTCTGATACATAGAGAACTCTCAAATGAATGATTAACTAAACCGTCTTATGGACGGCGTGTGTTAAGCGATTGCTTTGAGACGAGGTGGGCGTTCAAGTCGATAGCTGGGTGCTGGATAATCAGCAGCGTGCTGTTGCTGCTGCCAAGCTATCTGAGGAAGGTGTATTGAGGTTTTTGTTTCTAAGAGAATTTGCGATAAATCGTGGTCGTGATCAAAGTTCGCATGCCCATGCACATGGCCGGTAGCTTGTTCTGCAACGTCACCATCGTGGTGGCTGTGACCATGCTCATCAAGATCAACTGCCAGTTCAGAGTGGCGCTGCTGCTCAACTTGCTGCGTGAGGATGGGTGAATGAGAGAACGACACTATGCTGGCGATTGGCAGCCACGCGCACAGCAGCATGATGAGCATCACGAGCTGTTGTTTGCGAGGAATAAAAATTGCGCGGTGCATGACTAGGGTCGATTCAACTCAATAAATTGCGATGGCATAACTTCAGTTTACCATCGAAGTTGTTCATATATGCTCATGATCATGCAGCCAAACTAGCTATTTCTTGCTAACTTAAGGCAAATTGATCCAGCCGTGATAACCCACATATAAACCCACCAGCATAATCAGTCCACCCGAGAAATAAGGTGCTTTACGTGCAAACTCGCCAAATCCACTCCAGCGCTTAGAAACGTGTTTTACACTTAAGGCCGCAAACACACCAGACGCAACCAAAGTGATGGCTAAACCAATACTGAAGCCCATTACCAGCGTGGCACCCAACGCGATTTTTTTAAGCTGCAAGCACAATAACAAGACCGTAATCGAGGCAGGGCAAGGGATCAAGCCTCCTGTTAGGCCAAATACGACAATTTGCCCTGTCGTTACATTTTGATTGGTAAAACGGCGGCGAATATCGTTGGCATGCGCTAATTCGTGCGGGTCTTGATAGCCGGGTGCGGCCATGTCCAGTTGCTCATAGTCAGCAATAGCGTGATGAGCATGCTCTACATACTCCACATCATAATCATGACTGTGATGGCCGTGTCCTAGACTTAAACGAGCGACAAACTCATGCGGCTCAGGAATTTCTTGCTCTGACTCTAAAAAACCATCCCGTTGTACGAAAGTGAAGGCGTGAATGCGGCCATCAGAACGCTCAGTTTGAATTTTGACTTGGTTTGCTGCCCATCCATGACCGCCTTCAGCAAAAAGCTGAAAACGTGGTGGCACGCCGTCTTCAAAAATTTCTAGTCGTACTATGCCGTGTCCGGTATCAATTCGTTTAGTTTCATCATGCCCGTGATGATGGTCGTGGTCATGTGAATGCTCAGCAGCATCTTGTTGATTACGCCATGTACGCCAAATCATCCATAACGCAGTCGCAATAATAATTATTGCTGATGCGATTTGCAGATAGGGCTCACTGGTTTCTGCGCCCCAGCGTTGCCCAAAATACATCCCACCTAAAGCAATAATCCATACTACTGCCGTATGAGAAAGTGTTGCCGCCAAACCGAGCAAAACGGCCTGCTGCCAAGTGCCACGAACCGCGACGATAAAGGCGGCCATCATAGTTTTAGAATGACCGGGCTCTAAACCGTGCAAGGCACCTAATAAAATGGCACTTGGGATAAATAACCACGCATTGCCCTGCTGAAGAAAGCTGGTAAATTCAAACACGCTGCAATCCTTATAGGTATTTTGTAATCGCTTTGAATTCGCGAATGGCATCCACGCTTTGATCTTGCACTGCGTGTTCAAGGCAATGGTCGATGTGATCATGCACCAAAGTTTTTTTGGCGTTACTCACCGCGCTTTCAACTGCCTGCAATTGCTGGGCGATTTCCAAGCAACCACGCTCACTCTCTATCATCGCGATGACGCTATTGAGATGGCCTGCTGCGCGCTTCAAGCGCTTAATGATGTCGGGGTGTGATGCGTGTGTGCCCATGGTTCTTTATCCTATCCTAGGGGATAGGATGTTAACGCTCAGCTGCTAGCCTGTCATCTACAAGTTGAAGTGCTAAGTGAAGTTTTTAGTGCCAAGCATTTTTCAATGCTCGGCACACCATTACATTTTGGGAGGCCAGTTGTGTGTTTCACTCTGGCAATGCTGACACCACGCATAGAGTGCGTCATACATCACCATGCCATGCTTGAGCATTTCATGGTCGTTGCTAAAAGTTTGCGACAAGCCCAGTGATAGTGCGTACAAGCCTGCCGATTGCGGAGCCAAATCGAGGCGCGAGGTATCAGCACCCCGCACAATGACGGCCAACTGCTGCAAGGCAGGCTCATCCAGTTTGTACTTGCTAAGAAAAGCATCAAAGCTGCATAGCTCGCCCACATGCGTGAGTTCTACATGTGGCACGTCATAGGGGATCGCGCCTGTTTCAGCCGCCACCCGCAAAACGTCAACAGAAGGTACATATAAAAACTCAGCATCATGGTCAATAAAACGAGCGATTAACCAAGGACAAGCAATGCGATCAATCTTTGGACGTTCACGGGTAATCCACTGCATCGCGCTAACCTCACAGAATTAGTGTTTTAACGATTAAGCCAACAACGGCACTGGCTGCGATCACATGAATGACATTGCGTTTGTATTTAAACAAAGCAATTGCCGCCGCCATAGAGATTAATACTGAAATCCAATCCACTGAGCTGATAATGCCACTGGCAAAGCCCGTCGGCCACCAAACGTGGTAACCAAAGAACAGTGCCAGATTTAGAATCACCCCCACCACCGCTGCTGTGATTACCGTCAATGGTGCAGTAAATTTCAAATCATTGTGCGTCGTTTCAATCAACGGGCCGCCAGCCAGAATGAAAATAAATGATGGCAAAAAGGTAAACCACGTCACTAGCGTGGCTGCAACTGCACCCGCTAGAAACATCGACTCAGGGCCAAATACTGCTTTAACATAGCCGCCAACAAAGCCGACAAAAGCCACCACCATAATCAATGGACCCGGCGTGGTTTCACCGAGCGCTAAACCATCGATCATCTGCGTTGGCGTGAGCCAGTTGTAATGGCCGACTGCGCCTTGGTACACATACGGCAGCACCGCATAGGCACCACCAAATGTCAGTAAAGCGGCTTTGGTAAAGAACCAAGCCATTTGCGTGAGGGTGTGATCCCAGCCGAAATAAGTTGTTAGCAGCCCCATTGGTACGACCCACAGCAGCGCACCAATGACGACAATTTTTACCAAACGCGGCCAACGAAAAATCGCATGTTCAGGCGTTGGGGTATGGTCGTCAATCAGAGCCGCACCGTAGGATTTATCCGCCTTGCCATGACCGCCACCTGTTTTGAAGCGATCAGGTGCAATGCGCCCACCGATGTAACCCACTAAAGCAGCGACCGCGACAATGATGGGAAATGGCACATTCAATGCAAAAATCGCGACAAATGACGCACCAGCAATCGCCCACAGTACATTATTCTTTAATGCCCGTGAGCCGATTCGATGTGCAGCCTGCACGACAATTGCCGTGACTGCAGGTTTAATGCCGTAGAATAATCCGGCCACCAAGGGCATCTCGCCAAAGGCGATATACACCCAAGATAAGGCAATGAGTATCACCAGCGAAGGTAGTACAAATAAAGCCCCAGCAGCAATACCACCACGCGTTTTATGCATTAGCCAGCCGATATACGTCGCTAACTGCTGCGCTTCAGGGCCGGGCAAGAGCATGCAATAGTTTAATGCGTGCAAAAAGCGTTTCTCTGAAATCCAGCGCCGACGCTCTACTAATTCTTCGTGCATGATCGAGATTTGCCCAGCGGGGCCACCAAAGCTAATCAAACCCAGCTTCAACCAAAACCAAAAAGCCTGCCAGAAGCTGACCGTTGGTGCTTGAAGCTCATCTTGTTCAATTGATGCTATTTCTGGTTTATTCATGCTGAGCTGATCCTGTTGCGAAAGTAGTGAGCAGCCCATCAAAAACGGCGCTGGCAGTCTGTAAAAGTTGATCGTCATCGTGAATGGCCTCGCGTAGTCCAGCTAAGACGCTTTCAATGCCGACCGATTCAGGCGGAGCAATGCCGCCCACATCAAGGTAATGCACCAAAGCACCCAGTCGTTTTAGATTGGCGGCTTCGAATCCAAAGCTTTCTAGTAACACTTCAAAGGTGACGCGATGCCCAATGTGGCTAAATCGCGCACCATCAAAATCAAAGCCCAAAGCATCAGCAGGGCAATCAGTCGGCAATTCAAGCCAGATGAATGTTGCAGCGGGATCAATAAAGCGCCGAATCAACCAAGCGCTGGCTAAGCGATCAACCCATGGCCTGCGGCGAGTCGCCCATGTCCTGCCTTGGTATTCACTCAGCAAGAGCCGTGTCACCTCGCCATCAATGGCATAAGGCTCATCGGGCGATAAGGCGCGTGCTAGCGCCAATTCCAACGCTTTTAGCGCTGCATCGGTTTGCTTTTGGGCTTCATTCGGGAAAAAGTCGATTTCGCATAAGGCTGCAAACGTTTTGCGCTGTTTACGCGCTTGCTTGATGGCATCGCGTGCGGTATCAGCGCTTAGGCTGATTTTGGCGATTTCAGCGAGCAAAGCGGCATAGTCTTCAGTGCGGTCGAATAGATGACTGAATTCATCGGCTTCAGGTTGATCGATGTTAAGCACGTGGGCAGAACCGCCAGCGGTCTGAACGTAGCTTGCGATAGTGCCTAACGTTTGCCTGCAAGTTTCATGGGCAGGCATTAAATAAACCCCGTCGCGTAGTACTGCGGCCCCGGAAGATTTAAGCGTGCGCCAAGCCCGCATTCGCACGGTGGCGTTTTCGGTTGGCAAGGTGAGAATGAGGGAAATTAGTTTCATTGGTAGAGGTTAATACATATTTGTATTAACCTCTACTCATTATTTTTGAGGCCAAGTGTAAGCGCCACAACCCAAATGTCCGGTTTGGCCGAGCAGTTGCCGCTCAGATTCACCACAGAGCGGCAGATTTACTTTGGAAAGCTGTCACTCGCGGGGTTGGCGAACCTGCACCCGCATTGAATCGGGTGCATCCACTCAATTACATTGGACAAATGCGTAAGCACAGGTGGCGACATCCGATAAAAATCTGCAATAGCGAGGAAGCCGCCAGTAATGGCGGTTTTTTGTTGGCTGCGATTTATTGCGCTGGGGTGGGTTAAAAAGTAAATGGGGGGTTAAATGTGGGGCCAGCCTAAGCAAATAACAAAAAAGCCCTGAATAATCAGGGCTTTATGGTGTTTTGCTGGTGGAGGGAGAAGGATTCGAACCTTCGAAGGCTGAGCCGCCGGATTTACAGTCCGGACCCGTTGACCGCTGGGGTAACCCCTCCACGAGGACGGCAATTATGCCTTGCTACTCTTAGGGCGTCAAGCAATGCGCGGCGTTTTTTTACATTCAAGCCGAATATGATGAGAAAATCACCAGTCTGAAAAGACTTGAAACCAGATTGTAATATTGAATGGGGATAATCCAATAATTCAGCACTGCATTTCGAACCAAGCAGCGGCCATCCAAACTGGAGTTTGTCACTTGCAACACTACAATATTTTATTCATCTGCACTGCCAACGCAAGCCGTAGCCAAATGGCTGAAGCGATTGTTAATCATTTTGCCAAAGATAAGTTCACCGCCTACAGTGCGGGCAGCAAAGCCACCGGCGTGGTCAATCCACTCGCCATTGCAACCCTCCAACATTTTGGTCTGGCTACGGCTTCATTGCGCAGCAAAAGTTGGAATGAGTTTCTCTCCCCGAACGCGCCACAAATGGATTTTATTTTTACTTTATGTGATTCGGCTGCTGGAGAATCTTGCCCAACATGGCCGGGCTTACCGATGATTGCGCATTGGGGGGTTGCTGATCCTAGCCTGCCGTACAAAGAAGAAGACCGCCGCAAAGCATTTCACGATGCCTTTGTCATCATCAAACACCGCATCGATTTACTCACCGCATTGCCGTTCGAGAAATTAGAGCACCTCGCACTACAGCACCACATTCGCGAAATTGGCGGTCAAGCAAGTACATCAAGCTAAATAAGCGCCGTAAAAAAAGACTGGCTGAGCTGTCATGCCGTTCACTTGGCTTAGGTGAACGGCATGACAGAATGAACTGGGTTTTTAGTGCTGAGGATGCTTAGAGACTAAGATTGATGGGTATATTGATACATCCATTATTTAATAATGTATAGGTCGCTATACATATTGTGTTTTTATCGGCTATTGCCTTGTGTTTACACCAAATCGGCACTATGTTTTGGTGCGCTCGTTGAGCTTAATCCTTGCCAATCCAGTTTACGCGTTAAGACCATCACGCCGCTCAATAAGCCAAACAAGGTCAAGCTGCCCATCAGCAATGCCATGTCTTCGGATTGTAAAATCCCAAACAGCAGACCATAGAGCGCAGCCAACACGATGGCAAAGCCAAGGCCGCGTTGCCATGCTGCCAGCACAAAGCTCACGTAATAGCCGAGCAGCAAGGTCGATGCGCCTGCGGCGATCCAATACGCTTTAATAAAGCCGACATGCTCTGACAACGACAAAGTCAGCAAGAAAAACAGCGCTAGCGCTGCGCCAACCAAAGCATATTGCACCGGATGAATCGCGATTTTCTTCATCACCGACATCAAAAACACCGCGCCAAAAAGCACTAGCACAAAGAGTTCGGCGTATTTCAAAGTCCGTTCATTCAGCACATAGCGATCAACCGGATCAATCAAGCGCAGACCCAGCGAAGCACTAGGGCACGTCGAATCGCCACATTTGGCCGAGGCATTGCTGCCGCCGGTGGCCAGTTGGCTGGTTTGCCAGCGCGCCGTAAAGCCTTGCGCAGTCACCGAACGCTCAATGGGCGCAAAATTGCCGCTAAAGCTCGGGTGTGGCCAATTGCCGGACAGCGCCACATGACTTTCTTTACCAATCGGCTCAATTAATAGCTGCGTTGTGCCGCCCAGTTTGAGATTGAGTTTGAAATCGATGCTGTGCGCTGCCTCGCTCAGTGTAATTGGCGCATGCACGCCACTGCCCATCGCGCCTGCCGTACCGGGCGCAAACGTCATCGAACTACCTGCCAGCGTGCCATGTAGATTTTGAATGCCACGCACGTCCGACAAGCTTATCGTGAGATACGCTTGCCCCCATTGAGTGCTCACTTTTTCACGGCTAGAGCTTGCAGTTCGCTCGAAATCGCTGAGCGCAGGTAAAGCAAATTTGCCGCTCAAAATTAGATCGCCGCGATAGATGGGCGCTTCAAAGATTCCGCGCTTGAGGCTCTCTACCGCCAAGCGCCCATTGGCTGCAAATTGCTCGGGGCTGAGAATAATATTGCGCTGGTTTTGTGTTTCTAGCCATTCGCTGACTTTGCCCTCTGGGGTTTGTTTTTCGATCAGCGTCGAGATCGTTTCAGTGAGCGGCAGCACCAGAAATGGCCCCTTCACCGTTTGTTCACCTGCGCTAAATTGCGCAATCTCGGCGCGTACTTCCTGCGCCCGCTGTTGCCGCTCAAACACCAAGCTGCGCACCAAATTGAGCGCAAACAGCATCCCCACCATCAGCGCCACCGCAGTGACGATTTTCCATTGCGTTTTCATGTTCTTCCCCTTGTGATTTCACTATCGACACCTGCAGTGTGCCGCGCTGATGTGGAGGGAAAATGCGGGGAATGTGGAGATTGTGTGAAGATCAATATCGGCGGCTGATGTGAGCAGCCTAAGCGTTGGGCAACTCGATCACCGCTTCGACGCCGCCATCGACATTCGCAATTTTTACCGTACCGCCATGCAGCTCAACAATGGTGCGGGTCAGCGCCAAGCCAAGGCCAGTACTTTTTTGCCCTGTGCTTGGGCGGGGCAGAGAATAAAATCGCTCAAAGAGTCGTTCAAGTGCATAGTCGGGTATCGATTCACCGTCGTTTATTAATCTGATCTGCGTAGATATACCCTTGCTAACTAATTGGACTTGGATACGCTCTCCATCGGGAGTGAAGTCGAGTGCGTTTTGTAGCAAATTACGGATCGCCTGCTTCAATAAAAATGCCTCGGCCTTAATACTCTGCGATTGGAGGCCATCGCAGGCAATCAATTGAATCTGCCGCGTTCCTGCTTGGGGACTCAGTACGGTAATCACTTCGTGAATCAAATCATAAAGATTACAAAGCGCAGCCTCTTTGAGGCCATGTCGTGCTTCCAGCGTCGCCAATTGCAGCAAACGGTCAACAATTTGCTGCATCCGGTCGCTTTCGACGCGGATGTGGCCAACAAAACGTGCATGATCCGCCTCATTGAGTGCGCGGCCTTCATCAAATAAAATTTCAGCTGCACCACGGATGCCCGCCAACGGTGATTTCAGCTCATGCGTTAAGCCGTGTACATAGTTTTCAACATACGCCTTGCCCTCTAACTTTTCGCGCATAGCGCCAAGCGCTTCGGCCAGCGTCGTCAACTCGCGGTTGGCGGTAAAGGTGGGAATTTCTGCGGTTTGGCCAGCGCTCACGTCTTTGGCAAAGCGCGTTAATTGGGTGATGCCGTGGCTGAGCCACCATGAAAATAGCGCACCGATACCGAGGCCAACCAGCAGCAGCACGATGCCAGCGCGCCACAATTTGCCCTCTGAGCGCTCGATAAACGGTTGCATTGCCCAATTGGGGCGCGCCACGGTGAGCACACCGATGATTTTGTCGCCGTCCTTGATCGGCGCGGCCACATGCATGATGGTGGAAAGTGGATCTTTGGCATCGGCCAAGGTACTGCGTGCACCATATTGGCCGCGCAACGTCAAAGCCACATCGCGCCATTGGCTGTAATCTTGGCCAATCGATTGCCCACTGGAATCCAGTTTGACGATGCCTTTCGCGTCGGTCACATACACGCGTAAAAACGTCTTATCCCGCGCCACGCCCCACACTTTAGCTTGTGGATTGCGCGCAGCGAATTGCTGCATCGCCCGCGCAAAGCGCCCATCATCAAGCCGCCCCGCGGCAAAATCGGGCTGAATTAATTCAGCCAGCAAATTCGCCGCATCGACCAACACCTCTTCACTTGATTGCCGCACCGCAGGTTTGATTTCGTCTTTCACCAAACTCAGCACATAAGCCGCCAGCAAGCTCACCAGCAGGAAATAACCAAAGAAAATCCGAAGTGAAAAGCGCATGGGTGAGTCTTTTTAAATAGTAAAAAAAGCAGATTTGATGATTTAACGCCCTTGCTTAATAGCCAACTTTGACCTTTGAATCCCACGTAACAGCACAGTGCTGACAGATAAATCTACGAGGAAACTCATCGACATCGACCTTTTCTTGTTTCGTCAGCCACCGACCACAATCAGGGCATTTACAAACATAGGCTCGAACAATGAGCGTAAATAGGGCTAGGATTCCAAAGAACATGAATAGAGAAACCTGTATCAGTGACTGTGTTGATTCGCCGTTTCCGTCACTAAAGAAAAAACCAAACAGCCACGATATTGCAGCAAAAAGCATAAAGACTGCAGCTAGCCTTCTTGTCGTTCTCGCGTGCGTTGGATGAGATTTATGTATCATTGGAAATCCCTAGCTGATTACCTTAAGAAGATTAACGCGTTTAATTGTTTTTATATCTTTGATTTGTAATGGTATTTAAATTAAAAAAGTAATTTGTTTATTCAACGTTTCTCCAACGCATACCCAAACCCGCGATGTGTCGCGATGGTGTCGAGGTCGGGGCGGATGGTTCGCAGTTTGGCACGTAGGCTTTTGATGTGGCTGTCGATGGTGCGCTCAAAGCTATCTTCGGCGGCTTCGCCCAGCGCGTCGAGCAATTGGCTGCGGCTAAATACATGGCCGGGATGCGCGAGAAGCGTAATCAAGAGGCGATATTCAGATGGCGTGAGCGTTAGATTTTGCCCAGCAAACTGTACGCGTTTGGCTTGAGTATCGTGTTGAAATAGATGATTATCAATGCTTGGCTGGCTATACGTTGATGATTTTTGACTGCGTTTTAAAATCGTCTTGACGCGTGCTGCTACTTCGCGCGGGCTAAAGGGTTTGACGACGTAATCATCGGCACCGAGTTCCAAACCCAAAATCCGATCAAATTCCTCGGCTCGCGCGGTGAGCAGGAGCACGGGTATTTCGCTGCTTTTGCGCAGCCGTTTAAGCACTTCTAGGCCGCTGTCATCGGGCAGACCAATATCCAAAATGACCAAGTCGGCCTGCTGAGCGGCGATTTCGCCATCACGCGCGAGCGCGCACCACGTAACACTTAATCCATCGCGCTCCAGTGCAAAGCGCAGTGTGTCGGCAATGGCGGGTTCGTCTTCGATTAATACGATGTGCGGATTCATGGTGTGGGTGTCGGTGGCTGGGTGTTTTGATTGTAATGTAAGTACTTAGTCAACGTCATGTTTGATACCGAACCATCCAGGTATAGCGTGCTCGGTGAGGCTTGCAGTGTGGCGATAAAAAATACCGTTTAGCTCTTTTTTATGGAAAGTGCATCCTTGTAAGGTCTAAGCTGAAAGCCAACTTAGTAAGGAGCGTGGCGATGCGATATAAAATGCTGCTGGTGGCGTGTGCTGTGTGGTTCAATTTTGCGCAAGCGGCAGATTTAGTGGGGTTTACAGAAGAGTTCGCACCGTTTAATTACACAGAAAATGGCCAAAACAAAGGCTTGGCCAATGAAATCATCGACCGCATTACCGCCAAAACAGGCTTGCGCGTTGAGCGTAAAGTATTTCCTTGGCTGCGGGCTATCGAGGGCAACCAAGCACTCGACAATAGCTTGTTGTTTACGACAGTGCGAACCCCTGAGCGTGAGTCAAAGTTTCTGTGGGTTGGCCCGTTTGATAATTGTGAGATTTGGTTGATCAAGCTGAAAAGCCGCAAGGATGTAATGGCCAATAATCTTGAGCAGGCCAAACAGTACCGCGTGGGGGCACCAAGAGGTTCGGCTGGTAATAGTTTATTGCTTAGCAAGGGCTTTAAAGAGGACAAACTCGACTTGAGCTTGGATGAGGAGCGCAATATTCGGAAGCTTTATGCGGGGCGCTTTGATTATTCTGTCGGAATGATTGTGCCGCATTATGCGGTGGCAAAAAAATTGAAGCTACCCGTGGCTGATCTAGAGCCGGTACTTCGCTTGGAAAAGGGCTTGGGCTGCTATTTTGCGTTTAATCCTAAAGTTGAGCCTAAATTGTTTCAGCGTTTTTCTGACGCATTTAGCGATTTGGAGAAAAGTGGCGAGTTGGAAAAAATCCGTGATGCGTTCTTAAACTGAGTATCATCCGTACATCGTTTCCGTTTTATGGAGTGACCATGGAGTCGCGTATCACCGAATTAGAAATCCGCCTTGCTTTGCAAGATGACCTGCTCGACGATCTGAATCAAATCATTGCGCGGCAGCAACAGCAAATCGATCAGTTGCGCAAAGATTTGCGCTACTTACAAGAACGCAGCGGCGGTCAAGAGCAAGGTGGACGCAGCCTGCTGGATGAAATTCCACCGCACTATTGAAACCGAAGATTTTTTTGCAAGAGAAAGCGATTGCTAAAAGATGGGCTAAGCTGTTTTTGGGTATTCATTCCCACTTCTAATCAAGCATAAAGAGGTATAAATTCTGCCTTGAAGCCTTATTCAAGGCAGTTACTTCACCTAAAGTCTTAGTTACGTTGTCCAGTAAAATTGCCTTGATTCACTGTACTTGTTGTATATCGCCATGCTCCTGAAATTGCGCCAGAGCTTGAATTAATATTGCCTGTAAAGATCGATGCTCCAGCATTTCCCGCCGCATTAATTGACACAGCCCCGCCCGCAGCAACATTGCCGGTGATAGTAAAACTCAAAGTATATGTATTTGAAAACCCACTCCCGGTGATCGCGCCATTGTTGGCGATGTTAATCGTCCACGTGCCTGATTCTGCCCCATTGTAAGAGCCGCTATATGTACCAGCGTAGCTGGCAACTGTTGTAGCGGTCGTCGTTGGAGTAGGGGTAGGGGTGGTACTTGGATTTGGTGTATTGCTCACCGTTGGAGTTATGCTACCAAGTACGATGCATGTTGGTAGCTGTAGCTCGGTATTACCTGTTTTGACTGTAGTAGCGAGCTCAAACTTTCGCGGTGCTTCGTTAAAAATAGAAATGTTTGAATTGGCACTTTTCTTGAGTGCAAGCTTAAATTTGCCTGCCGTATCGCTAAAAGTGAGGCTGGATCCTGTGTAATCAATACCATTACCCTGTATGGCTGTCGTAACGAGTGGTTTGCCTTGCGCGTCTTGCACACAACCTGAAACATAAGTGGTCTCGTACGCTATATCGCTATTCCATGTTGAGAAATGTGCAACATTTCCTTCGTAGTATTGATTTGGTGCGCTGCCTTTTAAGCGCGCGCTACCTTCTTCTACCCAGCGACCACTGCTTTCATTGAAATAAAACAGCGGTATCGTGGCTGGAAAGACCACGCCACTACGAGCAACGGCAGGAATGCGTAGTGTGGCTGTTTGCCCCGCTACTAAATTCAGTTTACGACCTTCGGTATCACTGAAATTAACCTGCATTGCACCAAATGACTCAATTTGCTGTAATTCACCACTCACTGAGGCTGTGTAATTGCCTGGCATTCTGCTGGCATCAGCGCTTGGATCAATCAAAGTGATTTCAACTCGTGCTTGACCTGCTGCTGCACCACCACCTTCGCGTGCTAACGCACCAGCACCAAGTTGTACCGATGCGGTTGAACCACTTACTGTTAAGTTATTGGCAATTTTCGGATCAAAGTTAATGGTCGCGGTAACAGGTAATAAAGTTGCATTTGCATATCCTGTTGCGCCAGTCGACAAGGTTTGATCATGAGTAGCAAATTGCTGTGCATATGCGGCTTTGCTGAATGTAATCAAACGGGTATTGTTGTTGGCCGCAACAGCGATTTGATAGCGCCCATTGCTATCGGTTTCGGTTAAATTTCCTTGAGAGCTCACTCTAACACCCGCAACAGGGGTGCCATTCATATCGCGGACCACGCCCACCACACTGGCTGTTGGGCTATTTGTTGGTGTTGCTGTGGTTGGTGCAATGGACCCCGTTGAGGTGCTGCCACCGCCGCCTCCACAAGCAGTTAGTATTGATAAGGTGAGGCAGGCGCATCCAGTGCGAAATAATTTGGCTTTCATGGTTGATTCACTTTGAAAATATTTAATAAATGAGATTAATTTATTTGTTTGTTCACACAAAAAATGTAAATTTCGTAAGCTTCGTGAATTTACTTGGTAATTTTGTGGCGGTCAAAATTTCTTAATGGTTCTGTAACTTTAAATAAATTAGGCAATTTGATCTTTTTTTAATGTAAGTAAAAGGTTTTGAGTCAAGTCGTCGAGGACTGAATTTTTAATTAGGAAGTCGAGCTGTTGACTTTTTGCAGCGTATAAATTGATGGCTCTATTTTTCATATGAAAAGCCATGATTTGCTTACGTAAATGTACATAGTTGCGTAGGCCGATTCATGCCAACGTGTTAAGGTGTTGATTCTGTATATAAAAAAGGAGCGGCGGATGACGACGTCTACTTTATCAAACCGCACTACATTTTGCTGGCCGGTCGTTTTACCAAGTATGGCGCTGGTGCTGGCGCTGTTGTTGTTTTCGATTTTTTCTCCGGGTGACACGGAGCAGATTTTTATTACCAGTAAGGCATGGGTTACGCAGTATTTTTCTTGGTTTTACACCCTTGTGGTAGCCGCTTTTGTAACTTTACTGATCGGGATTGCGATCAGTCGCTACGGTAAAATTCGTCTTGGCCCAGACGATGCCGAGCCTGAGTTTAAGTTTTCTTCATGGATTGCCATGTTGTTTGCCGCAGGTATGGGCGTGGGGCTAATGTATTTCGGCGTTGGCGAGCCAATACAGCATTTAATTTCGCCACCGACTGCACAAGTTGGTACACCTGCCGCGGCGCGTGAAGCAATGTTGATGACCTTTTTCCACTGGGGCATTCATGCGTGGGCGATTTATGGCGTAGTGGGTTTGGTGCTGGCTTATTTTGGTTTTCGCTACAACTTGCCGCTGACCGTTCGGTCTGGCCTCTATCCAATTCTAAAAGACAAAATCAATGGCCCTTGGGGGCATGCGGTCGACGTATTTGCGCTGTGTGGGACGATTTTCGGGATTGCGACAACCCTAGGCTATGGCGTCTTGCAATTGTCGGCCGGGCTAAGCCATGTGACGGGTTGGAATTTTGGCGGGATTCATATGCAGCTGGGTTTGATTGCTGCGGTGGTGGTCTTGGCGGGCTTATCGGCAGCCTCTGGCGTTGGCAAGGGCGTAAGAATTTTGAGTGAGTTGAATTTGGGTTTGGCGATCGCCTTGGTGGGCTTTGTGTTGATTGCGGGCCCCACTTTGTATTTGCTCGGTGCTTTTAGTGAAAACATCGGTAATTATTTGGCGAATATCGTTCAACTCACCTTCCGCAACTTTACCTATGAAGCGGCCAATTCCGAAGGCTGGTATCAAGGCTGGACGATTCTGTATTGGGCGTGGTGGATTTCTTGGGCACCTTTTGTAGGGATGTTTATTGCGCGTATTTCACGTGGTCGTACGATTCGAGAATTTATTATTGGCGTACTATTGATCCCGGCAACGTTCAATTTCTTGTGGATGACCGTGTTTGGCAATGCCGCAATTTGGATTGATACCCATGTGGCAATGGGCGCATTGAGCGCAACGGCTGGCAATGTCGATGCGCTGTTGTTTACGTTTTTGGATTACTTGCCATTTGCGGGTCTGAGCTCTGCTTTGGCAATTACTTTGATTTCGATTTTCTTTATCACCTCGGCCGATTCGGGGGCGATGGTGATTGATAATATCGCCAGCCGTGGCGACCCTAAATCTCCTGTTTGGCAGCGACTCTTTTGGGCTGTCGTGTTGGGTGTTGTGGCTGGATGTTTGCTGACTGCGGGTGGACTCAAAGCTTTGCAAGCGATGACCATTGTGGCCGCTCTGCCGTTTGCGGTTGTGATGTTGCTCTTGTGCTGGGGTTTACTCAAAGGCTTGCGCGCCGATGAATTGCATTCACGACAAAAGCTCTCGCATGCGAGTAATTTCTGGAATGGTAAATTGTGGCGCAAACGTTTGGCGCAGATTCTGCGCCAGCCTGATCAGGCCGATGTGCATCGCTTTTTTGCTGAAACCGTGACGCCTGCGATGTATTTAATCGAGCAAGAACTAACGCAGCGCGGCGTTAAAGCCCGCGTTCAGTTTATCGATGACGATACGATGCAGCTGGTGGTGGAGCAAGATCGATTGCGTGATTTTGTGTACGGTGTGAAGTGTACCCAGCAGGCGGTGCCTGATTTTGCTTTGGCCAATGAGGCATTGCCTTTATCCAGCCAGCCAGTGACGTTTGAACCGACGACTTACTTTGTCGATGGTCGTAAGGGCTACGATATTCAGTACTTCACCGAAGAAGAAATGCTGGCCGATATTTTGAAACAATACGAGCGGCACTTGAGTCTGTCGCTCAACGCCGATGCAGCCTTGTTGCAGCATGCGCCATCGCATCGTTAAGGCTGTGTTCTTTGTTCAAATCAAAATTGAACGTTTAACACATGGGATCCCCACGTTTTAAGCTATAACGTGGGTACCCCATTTGCATTTACGTCTAGTTATGAAAAAACCATTCCTTGTTTTTACGCCCCGATTTTTGCAGCGCTTTTCTGCCAAAGTCGGGGTTTATTTTTTGTTTGCGATTGCGATGTCTTTGGGATTGTTTCTGAGCGTGTTGATGCTGCAAAGTGGCGACCGCGTCAATGCCATTACCCAGCCTTTGGTCACGCGTTTAGTGCCAGCACTGCACGATATTAGCGATTTAAAAACGCTGATTACCGAGCGCCAGGTCATTTTGAATCAGTATTTTGCTTATGGCTTGAGCCAAAAGCAGTTTAAAGAAAAACTCCAAATCAGTAATCAGCGTATTCAAACACTCATCGACAAAGCCAAATCGAAATGGAAAACCGAGCCGCAACACATCGCACTGGTCGCATCGTTTGAAAATTCTAAACTCGTTGCCGAACAGCTCGATCAAATTATGTCGGCCCCCACACCCGACTTGGATGAAGCGCGGGCGCTTTTGGTAGAAAATACCATCGATACCCGAAATATGCTTGATCAGCTCGACGAAGCATTTATGCTGGCCAGTCAAAACATCAAGCGGGCAGGGCAGGTATCAGCGCAAGAAGTGCAGGACATGATTCGTTTGGTGCTGACCTATAGTTTGGTTATTTTAATTATCGCCATTTTAGTGGCCTACTACATTCATGCTCGGCAACGCGCAGAAAATAGACTTGCATATGCCGCGCGCCATGATCGTTTGACTGATTTACTCAACCGCAGTGTTTTTGAATCTGATCTTGCCAATTTGAATCAGCAGCCACATGCGGCGATTTTGATTTCCATCGACCGCTTTCAACGCGTATTGGGCGGTTTGGGTTATGAGGCTGGCGATGAGCTGGTGGTCGCCGTAAAAGATCGGCTGCTACCCATCGTGAAGCAAATGGGCGGTACGCTGTATCGCTTTGAAGGCACGCATTTTGCCGCTTTGTTTGCGTTAAACCAGCCTAATTACCCACAAAATTTATTGCCCTATCAGGCTTTATTAAATGCACTTAATGAGGCGATTCATGTCGCAGGACACGAGCTATTCGCCACGCTGAGTATGGGTGGCGCGATGTATCCCAAAGATGGTGATAACGCGATTACTTTAATCCGAAATATGGATGCCGCACTGGAAGTGGTGCAGGCGCAAGGCGGTAATGCATCGCAATGCTATAACCTAGAAATGAATGCGCGAGCTGTGGAGCGATTGGCCTTGGAGGCCGAGCTGCGCCATGCGGTTGAGCGCGATGAATTGCTGCTGTATTTTCAGCCGCAAACCTTGATTCCTAGCCTCAAGGTTATCGGTGTGGAATGTTTAATTCGCTGGCAACATCAAGGCAAGCTGGTGCCGCCTTTTGAATTTATCCCCTTGGCCGAAGAGTCTGGCCTGATTATTCCGATTGGCGAGTGGATTTTACGTACCGCCTGCCAGCAAGCAAAAGCGTGGCAAGTGCAAGGCATGCCCTTGGTGGTGGCGATTAATATTTCGGCACGCCAATTTCAGCACCCCAAGTTTTTTGCTTTGGTGAAGCAAGTGTTGACCGAAACAGCGGTTGATCCGCAACTGATCGAGCTAGAAATCACTGAGGGCGTGGTAATGCAAGACGCCGATCATACGATTGAGCTGCTGCAACGCTTGCGTGGTTTGGGCGTGATGCTGTCGATTGATGATTTTGGCACTGGCTATTCCAGCCTTTCTTACTTAAAACGCTTCCCGATTAACAAGCTCAAAATTGACCAAAGTTTTGTGCGTGATATGGATAGCGATCAGGGCGATGCGGCGATTGTTGAGGCCATTATTCGCCTCGGTCATAGCCTTGGACTGACCGTCATTGCCGAAGGCGTTGAAACAGCAGCGCATTTGGCTGCGTTGGCGCAATTGGAGTGTGATGAATTACAAGGCTATTATTTTTCCCGACCGTTAGCGCCGGCCGATGCGCAGGCTTTCTTGCATAAAAAATTACTGCCTGAGTCAACTCAATCGGTCTAAGGCCGAGTAGTCGCTTGGTTTCAGTTTAGTTTCAGTAATAATGCGTAAATGCTGCAAATTATGCAGTCTTTATGCGCGATTTTCGGTATAAGAGAGCCTTCGTGTTTCATCGCCATTGAATTTGGAATTCCTATGCCCAGTAAAAAAACAACGTCCGCAAAAACCATCGCAATTATTGGCGGTGGCCCCGCTGGCCTGATGGCGGCCGAAGTGATTGCTGCGGCTGGCTTTTCGGTTGAATTGTTCGATGCAATGCCCTCAGTCGGCCGTAAATTTTTGCTCGCGGGTGTGGGCGGTATGAATATTACCCATGCCGAAGATTCGTCCGCATTTTTGGGTCGCTATGGCAAGGCCAGCGCTGATTTAGCGCCGATGATGGCTGACTTTGGCGCGAATGAACTCACCGCTTGGGTGCATGGTCTTGGCATTGAAACCTTTATAGGTTCTTCGGGCCGCGTATTTCCAATTGAAATGAAGGCTGCGCCTTTGCTACGAGCGTGGTTAGCGCGTCTTAAGGCCTGTGGGATTAAATTTCATGTTCGCCATCGCTGGCTCGGTTGGGATGCTAACAAAGCCTTGCGCTTTAGCAATCCGACTGGAGAAATTAGCCGCACGTTTGACGCAGTGGTTTTAGCTTTAGGTGGCGCAAGCTGGGCCAAACTGGGCTCGGATGGCGCTTGGGTGCCTTTGCTGGCCGAGCAAGGTGTCAGCGTTGAGCCGCTTAAGCCCTCCAACTGCGGTTTTGACGTAGCTTGGAGTACGCATTTGACCGACAAGTTTGCCGGCGCGCCGATCAAAACTGTTGCCGCTGCGGCACGTCAACACGACGCTAAAAAAGCCGGTGAGTTTGTACTGACGCAAGGCGGCGTGGAAGGCAGCTTGGTGTATGCACTATCGAGCCAGTTGCGCGATGATATTGCTGAAAGTGGCACGGCGACCTTGTGGCTGGATTTAGTGCCACAAAAATCGTTGGCACGGATTACTGAAGAGCTCTCGCAACCGCGCGGAGCCGATTCAATGGCAAATCATTTGCGCCGCAAGCTGGGTATTGAGGGCGTTAAAGCGGGCTTGTTGCGTGAAATTGTGAGCAAAGAAGACTTCGCGCAACCTGCCAAATTAGCCGCGGCGATTAAATCTCTGCCGATTACCTTGATTGCGCCACGGCCGATTGATGAAGCAATTAGCAGTGCGGGCGGCGTGACCTTTGCTGGGCTGGATGCCAATTTAATGTTGTCACAAGCGCCGGGTGTTTTCTGCGCGGGTGAAATGCTCGATTGGGAAGCGCCAACAGGCGGCTACCTACTTACTGCGTGTTTCAGCAGTGGCCGTGCCGCTGGCTTGGGCGCAGTTAACTGGCTAAATTCAGCCAATCAAGTTGCAACGAAAAAAACGGCTAAAGCCGAAGCGAAATTAGAAACGGTTGAGGTTGCCGCAAAACCGGCACGCAAAGCCGCCAAGCCTAAGGTGGCGGTGGAAGTGGTCGATGTGACCTCTGCCCCAGCGCCAACGGAGCAGGCTGCGCCCGTCGTGAAGCCAAAACGTGCGAGCAAGGTTAAAGTGGCTGAAGTTGAAATCGAGACTGAAGTTAAAGCCGCAAAATCTAAGCGAGCGGTTAAAGCGAAAATAGCGCCCGAAGCTGAAGTCATTGTTACCGATGCTGCAGAAATCGTCGCAGAAGTCGCGAAACCGAAACGAACTCGTAAAGCCGCAGAGCCCGCCGCGCCGGTTGCTAGTGAGGCCGATGCTGTGCCCGCCAAGCCAAAGCGCGTGCGCAAAACCAGCCAAGAATAAACCCATTACTATTTAATTGAGATCTACGATGATTGATGACATGCAAGAACCGCTATTTTCCCTACTTGATACGGCATTATCGAATCGCTCAGCACTGATTGAACAGCTGACCGCTGAGCAAACCAATACCTATCGCCTGTTTCACGGCAGTATTGAAGGCGTGCCGGGTTTGACGATTGATCGTTATAACGATTTGATCTTGGTGCAAACCTTCCACCGTGCGTTGTCAGTTGAGCAGTACGAAGAAATTAAAGCGTTTTACGCTCGTACCTACCCAGCCAGCGTGGTGGTTTACAACGACCGCAGCCACGGCAATTCGCGGGTGATGAATCGCCTAACGGAAGCCGAAGAAATCATCGCCTACGAGCCGCGCATCGCGCAGGAGCTGGGTGTGAATTACCGCATTCAAGGCCGCCATGCGGGCCAAGACCCGTGGCTATTTCTTGATTTGCGCGCCGGTCGCCGCCGCATTATGGCTGAAGCCGCAGGCAAATCAGTGCTCAACCTTTTCGCCTATACGTGCGGTGTCGGCATTGCTGCCGCCAAAGCGGGTGCGCGCCACGTGGTGAATATCGACTTTGCTGAATCAAGCATTTTGGTTGGTAAAGACAACGCTAAACTCAATGATTTGCCAATCCGTGTTCGCTTTGTGCAATCAGATGCGTTTGCGGCGTTGAATCAATTGTCGGGCAAAGGCCAAGCAGCGATGGTGCGCGGTAAACGCATGCCGAACTTCCCAAAAATGGAAAAACAGCAATTTGAATTGGTGATGCTTGATCCACCTCGCTTTTCAAAAAGCCCATTCGGCGTTGTCGATTTGGTCAACGATTACGCATCGGTGTTTAAACCTGCGCTGTTGTCGACCACTGAAGGCGGTACGCTGATCTGCTGCAATAACGTCGCGCAAGTATCGCGTGAAGATTGGCTAGCGCAACTTGAGCGCTCTGCAGTGAAAGCAGGCCGTCCGATTCAAAGCATGGAATGGATCAAACCCGACAGCGACTTCCCAACTTCTGACGGCCAACACCCCCTTAAAATCGCCTTGTTGCGAGTTTGATGAGTCAATAAAAACGGCCTGCTTTTGTAGTAATGCCGCTCACTTGGTTTAAGTGAACGGCATGAGGCCGTTTGGCCCATTTTTATATTCTAAATTTATTCAATCCCTGCCATTTCACCTTCATTGTCGGTATCTCCCTTCGCTTTATTGTCTTTGGCTTGCGTAGGGTGCATTACTTCAGGTTTGATCCCTTTACCGTCTGGGCCAACGTGCTGATTGACCGCTGGCAGATGATGGGCAATGCCTTTATGACAATCGATACACGTCATGCCTTCCGACAGCCCTTTTTGGTGGGCATTAGCTGAGCGACTGTTTTGCTCCATGTAATCGAAATACTCATAGTTATGGCAGTTGCGACACTCTTGTGAGTTGTTCGCTTTCATACGCCGCCATTCACTTTGGGCGAGATCGATTCGTTTATCGATGAATTTCTCGCGTGTATCAATCGTACCGAACACCTTGCCCCAAATTTCTCTAGAAGCTTGAATTTTCCGGATCATTTTTGGGCCCCATTCATGCGGAACATGGCAATCAGGGCAAGTGGCGCGAACGCCAGAACGATTGGTGTAATGCACGGTTTCTTGGTATTCCGGATACACATTGCTCTTCATTTCGTGGCACGAGAGGCAAAATTCTTCGGTATTAGTCATTTCGAGTGCGGTATTAAAGCCGCCCCAAAAGATAATCCCGACTAAAAACGCAACAATCGCCCCGATGTAACCGAGGCGAATCGCTTTGATTTTCTGCACTAAAGCGCAGAGTCGACCTTTAAGAGTCGGTTTTGTTGGAATATCACTCATCTTGTGCTCCCTTTATTTACACCACTCGGCGACGCATGACGCGAGTGGTGTTGGTTTATTCACTGCTTATTTATTTCACCATGCCAGCGGCGGGTTGGAAGGTATTGCCTACCAAAGGTTTGGCATCGGTTTGCGGCACGTGGCATTGTTGGCAGAAATAGCGACGGGGTGAAATATTGGTCAACTCAGTGCCGCCGCGGGTTTTAAAGTGCGTGATAGATATTTTGGTCGCGCCAGTATCTGCCGTGCGATCCCAGCTATGGCAATCGAGACATTTATTAAATTCTTTAGTAATCAAATAGCCTTTGGTAGTGTGTGGAATGATTGGCGGTTGTTGTACAAAATGACGTGGCAAAGGGCCACGGTCTTTTTCCCAGCGGAAATTTTCTGATGGCACATCGCCGTTCACCACTGTGCTACCGCGCAGGGATCTGAGTCCTTCCGCTTGGGCGAATGGGGCAATGGCGATACAGAATAAAATCCATAAACTAATTAACTGCTTCATTTTCATCTCCTTAGTCATGATGTGCGCTAGGTATTGCTCGCTATACATCACTAATTAAAGCTTATATCTATATACCCTTATTAGCTTGGGCAAACCGATGACTTGCCCAAACGAAAGCGATTAAGCCTTGACGACTTTTACCGCGCATTTTTTGTAGTCGGTTTGCTTCGAAATCGGGCAAGTGGCATCGAGCGTGAGTTTGTTCACCAGACGACCTTCGTCAAAAAACGGGATAAAAATCAAGCCCACAGGTGGTTTATTACGACCACGAGTTTCAAGTCGGGCTGTAATTTCGCCGCGACGTGAGGCCACTTTCACCAACATACCGCGTTGCAAGCCACGTTTTTTCGCGTCGTTCGGATTCATAAACACCATCGCTTCGGGAACTGCTTTGTGCAATTCCGGTACTCGGCGCGTCATCGTGCCGGTATGCCAGTGCTCCAGCACGCGGCCAGTACACAGCCACATATCAAAATTGGCATCCGGCATTTCTGGCGGCGCTTGGTAAGGCAGCGCGATGATATTGGCGCGACCATCTTTATTGCCGTAAAAGCGCACACCTTCGCCTTTTTTGACATAAGGGTCAGTGCCTTCGCGGTAGCGCCAGCGTGTTTCTTGCCCATTGACTACCGGCCAACGCAAGCCACGCGTCTGGTGGTAAATATCGAACGATGCAAGGTCATGGCCGTGGCCGCGGCCAAATAAGGCATATTCTTCAAACAGCCCTTTTTGAATATAAAAGCCTGCAAGCTTAGCTTCGAAGTTTTCAAAGCCTTTTTGCAAGTCGGTATTTTTAAAGCGATTGACATTGCCATTCATAAACAGCACTTCAAATAAGCTTTTTCCATTCATGCCGGCTTTTCTGGCGATCAAATCGGCTGGCCACACGTCTTCAACTTTAAAACGTTTGGCGAACTGCATGATTTGCCATAAATCAGACTGCGCTTCGCCCGGCGCGTTGACTTGTTGTCGCCAAAATTGTGTGCGGCGTTCGGCGTTACCAAACGCGCCTTCTTTTTCGACCCACATGGCAGTTGGCAGTACCAAATCAGCGGCCAGCCCCGAAACGGTCGGGTAGGGGTCGGAGACGACAATAAACGTGTCGGGGCGACGCCAGCCTGGATACAGCTCTTCGTTAATGTTGGGGCCCGCTTGCATATTGTTATTGGCCATTTGCCAATAGACTTTGACTTTGCCGTCTTTGATGGCACGCGCCATTGCAACGGCATGCAGACCAATTTTGGCCGGAATCGTCCCTTCGGGCAGACGCCAGATTTCTTCTGCGTGTTTGCGATGCTCTGGATTAGCGACAAGCATGTCGGCAGGTAGGCGGTGGGCAAAAGTACCGACTTCACGGGCGGTACCACAGGCCGATGGTTGGCCTGTGAGTGAGAAGGGGCTATTGCCAGGTTCGGCGATTTTGCCAGTCAGCAAATGCACGTTGTAAATCATATTGTTCGCCCATGTGCCACGGGTGTGCTGATTAAAGCCCATGGTCCAGAACGACATCACTTTGATTTTGGGGTCGGCGTACAGCTCTGCGAGCGCAATCAGGCGATCTTCAGGAATGCCGCACAATTTACTAACTTTATCGACGGTATAGTCCGCAACAAATTTAGAAAAATGCTCAAAAGAGCCCGGTTTCATTTCACTTGGATTACCCTTGGGTTTGTTATCGGCACCAGGGTAGCCGTTGGCTTTGGCCTTGACTTCGAGCGGATTGTTGGGGCGTAAGCCAAAACCGATGTCAGTTTCACCAATTTTGAAATTACAATGATCTTTGACGAATTTCTGATTGACGCGGCCGGTTGAAATAATGTGATGGCAGATAAAGTTCATCATTGCCAAATCAGTTTGCGGCGTGAACACCAAACCTAAACCGTTATCGGCTAATTCGAATGAGCGATGTTCGTAAGTCGATAGGACAGAGACTTTGACTTTGGGGTTAGAAAGGCGACGATCCGTGATGCGACTCCACAAAATCGGATGCATTTCGGCCATATTCGAGCCCCAAAGCACAAAGGCATCAGCCGCTTCGATATCGTCATAGCAGCCCATAGGCTCATCCATACCGAAGGTACGCATAAATCCGGTTACGGCACTGGCCATGCAGTGGCGTGCATTGGGGTCGATATTATTACTGCGAAAGCCAGCCTTCATCAGTTTGGATGCCGCGTAGCCTTCCCATACGGTCCATTGGCCTGAACCAAACATCGCCACCGAATCAGGGCCGCTGGCTTTGAGTGCCTCTTTCCATTTCTTTTCCATGATATCGAATGCTTCATCCCAACTGATTGGGGTGAACTCACCATTCTTATCGTAAACGCCATTTTTCTTCCTGAGTAATGGCCGGGTCAGTCTATCTTCGCCGTACATGATTTTAGAAAGGAAGTAGCCTTTTACGCAGTTGAGACCGCGATTGACTTCACCATCTGGATCGCCTTGCGTTGCAACGACGCGGCCATTTTGGGTGCCGACTAAGACGGAGCAGCCCGTACCACAAAAGCGGCATGGTGCTTTATCCCAGCGGATTGCGGTGTTGCCATCTCCCGCGGTGGCGGGCATGGTTTTAGGCGCGGCATTCGCTAATGGGATTCCTGCGCTCGCGGCTGCAGCGGCGACTGCAGAAATTTTAATAAAGTCACGACGATCTAAGCTCATGATAAACGTTCCTCGGGGTTTTTTTGTTTTGGAGTCGGTAGGGCTTGCGTCGGCAATGTCTCGTCGTCGCAGTATTCATAGGCCAGCGTCGCAGAGGCGACACGAGGGATTTCTTGGATTTTTTTTAGCAATTCAGAGCTACGCAGGCCGGGTATGTCTTCGATGGTGATGATGAGTTTGCCTTCATGCTCAATGTGTAGCTCTACGCCGGGAACCGCCATGACAGCGGCTTTAACCTCATCCAGAAATCCAGGGACGGCACGGATGACTAAGCTGAAAATATTCATGCCATTAACTCCAAAATATGAATGCTGTTGCTTGGGCAGGGGGCAAGGCATGCGCCGCAGCCCGTGCATTGCTCGGTGATGAGCTGCGGCTGCGCTACTTTGCCAATCGCCAGCTGAAAATGAATCGCGCGTTCATCACAAGCCTCACCACAGATGCGGCACTCAACGCCATGCAAGGCCAAGCAGCGGTCTGTTATGCTTGCTTGCAAAGCCCACGGAGTATCTGTGCTTTGCTCTAGTGCCTTAGGTGTACAGGCGCTAGTACAGTCGCCACAAAAAGTACATTCACCATGCGAAAAATCGACCGTTGGAAATCCAGCGTCACCGACTTTAATGATCTGGGTCGGACAGACCGACACGCAGTCACCACAACGCGTGCAGCGGTCGATGAAGTTTGAACTTGCCCACGGTGGGCGAGGCTCAGGGGGCACTTGCGGTTTTCGGCCAAAAAGTAAGTTGCGGCGGGATGTGTCCACGATAGCGATTGATCCTATCAGTTGATTGAGGAAGATTAGGTGGTACCGATGATTGCAACAATGCCTCTTTAGGGGGTAGGTCATAAAAAGTCAGCGGTATATCTGCCTCTTTTTGGGTAGCTTGGTGGTGTTTGGAATTTGCTTAAAGGACTTTGTCGTGGTGTACTAAAAGTTATAGGTAAACATAAGACAATTTATAGCAGGATTTCAGTTTGTTTTCTAAGGGAGTACCCTTTTGCGCTGGAGAAAGGCAATAAGGAAGTCGAGTTCAATACGTGCTGTGGAAATTTGGAGGTAGTTGCATTTGCGAGTAATGAATTACTTTCGGCAGGCATCGATTGTCCGCTTTATTACGCAAGCATTATTGTTGATGCTTTTGCCCGCGTTTTTAGCGCTGATTCTCAGCTGGGGCATGGTCGTGAATACGACGGGTGAAGGCGTTGCGATCAATGTGGCGGGTTCTTTGCGCAAGCAAACCTATTTGATAGTGGCCACGCATTTATCGCCACCGCCCCCCGTTCCCGGCAGTCGCCCCATGCTGCATCAAGTGATTGATGAATTTGAGCAGCGTTTATACAGCCCTGCCTTATTGAAAAATTTACCTCAAGATATGAACGATCCGGTGCGTGTGGCTTATAACCGCATGGAAATGTCGTGGCGCACCGAAATGAAGGATTTATTTGCTCCGATCAATACCGCGCCAGATGGCAGTTTGCTGCCGAGGGCGATGCAGTTTGCTGCTTTGATTGACGACTATGTCGCGGCTATTGAGGCGAGGCATGAGTCGCGACTCGCTTGGTTGGGGCATTTTCAATGGATTGCGATGGTGGTCATGGCCTTGGTATTTGCTTTGACGCTGTTCTGGCTGAGGCGCCGTGTCACACAGCCTTTGACCAAGATGGCCGCCGCTGCCGAAAAGGTGAAGCACGGCGATTTACAAGTGCGAACGCCAGAAGACGGCGCGGGTGAGATTACCCAATTGGGCCAAGCATTTAATCATATGGTCGCAGAATTGGCGCTCGGTATTGAGGCTCTGGAAGCAAGGGTTGCGGAAAAAACGCTCGCGTTAACGCAAAACCAGCGCAGTCTTGAATTACTTTATCGCACGAAGCAACGACTATCGGATCAGGAACCCAATCAAGTGACCTTTGATCAGGTGTTGGCGGATGTCGGCGCGGTGATTGAGCTGGAACACGCGGCGATTTGCATTACCGAAACCGAGCAAGCGCCGCTGGCGTTTCGTTTGGCCGTTATGCCGAATAAACTATCGGAACCTTGTGCGCGTACGGATTGCGCCAATTGTGCTGACGCCGCAGAGTTATCGCCTCTTACAACGGACGCGCCCGTGTTTAAGCTCAGTGACGGCGGGCGTGTGTACGGCATTATGCCGATTCAATTAAAAACACAACAGGCTTTGCTCGAGTGGCAGCAGCAGTTACTCGAAGCGATTGCGCGGCAAATTGGCACGGCGCTAGCTAACGCTAAGCGCAAACAAGAACAACACCGATTGGCCTTGCACGACGAACGCTCAGTGATCGCTCGTGAGTTGCATGACTCCTTGGCGCAATCTTTGTCCTACTTAAAAATCCAAGTCGTTCGTCTGCAAAATCAGTTTCCAGAAGATCAGCGCAGTGATACGGCCAATGCGGCTTTGCATGAGTTACGAGAAGGCCTCAATGGCGCGTATCGACAATTACGTGAGTTACTCAATACCTTCCGTTTGCAAATGAATGAGCGAGGTTTGGCGGCTGCCTTGGAGCAAACGGTGCAAGAGTTTTCCGAGCGCGCCGAGCATCAAGTGATTTTGGATAATCGTTTGATGGGTGTCGAGCTGGCTGCTCACGAGGAAATTCACATTTTGCAGATTGTGCGCGAAGCCTTAGTCAATATAGAGCGCCACGCTGCCGCGCAGCATGCATGGGTGAGTTTGGCGTGGGAAGACGAACGTGTACAGGTCAAAATCGCCGATGATGGCCGCGGTATCGACGACAATCCACATAAAAAACAACATTATGGTCTTGGCATCATGCATGACCGCGCTCGTAGTTTAAGCGGTGAATTGCAATTTCTGCACCGGCAGCCCAATGGCACGGTGATCCAACTCAGTTTTATCCCCGCGACGCCATTTTCGACGTCGCCTTCTAATTAATTCGTTGAAGGTACTAGCGATGAGCGAACAATTTAATGTCATTGTGATCGACGATCATCCTTTGTTTCGCAAAGGCGTCGTGCAATTACTCGGTTTGGACACGCGTTTTGTCGTGGTGGCCGAAGCCGCCAGCGGCGCCGAAGGGCTGGTGCTGGTGCAAGCGCACAATCCCGATTTGGTGATTTTGGATCTAAATATGAAAGGCATGGACGGCATTGCCACGCTGCGCGCGATTAAAGAGCTTGATGTCGATTCACGGGTTGTGATGTTGACGGTGTCGGATCAATCTACGGATTTAGTCGCCGCGGTGCGGGCGGGCGCGGATGGCTATTTGCTCAAAGACATGGAGCCGGAAGAGATCGTTGCCAGCTTGGCTGATGCACTGGAAGGGCAAATGGCGATTCCAGAACGACTCGGTCGCGCTTTAGCGTTGGCACTGCGCGAAGACGATGGCAATGAACGCAATGCGATGCTGGAATCTTTGACCGATCGCGAGCGAGAAATTTTAGTCTGTCTCTCACATGGCCTCTCCAACAAACTCGTTGGCCGTGAATTGGGCATCGCCGAAGGGACAGTCAAAGTTCACGTCAAAAGCTTGCTCCGAAAACTGAGCTTTCGCTCACGGCTGGAGGCTGCGATCTGGGCGGTGGAGCAGGGTGTTAAGTAGTGGGTATTTCAGCCTGGGCTAATATTAATAAAGACTTTGTTGATATACTGCTTTGTATTGTTGTTGCGTAAGGCTTCATGAAGTGAGTCCCTTGAGTTGGGATCGCAAATTGGAATGGGGCTATTTCGCTGGTTAGCGACAGAATGTAAAAACACCCCAAGATTCGGAATATTCTCCAAGTCTTGGGGTGGAATTTTGTTTGTTATTTAGGCTAACTTAACGATTACTTCTGGATGTGAGTCATTGCTTCAACCAAAGCGCCATCGTTGGTGTCGCCGTCAGCTTCCCAGCTGAAGATGCCGCCCATACCCATTTTCTTAGCGTAGTCAGCTTTCAATTTGATATCACGAGGCGTGTCGTAAGACCAGAAAGTAGAGCCGTCAAAGCGGTAAGTTTGTTGCGTTACTGGGTGGATGTACTCAGTACCTGGTGCATCTTTCAGTACTTTGTAGTCCTCTATACCTGCTTCGTAAGTACCTTTCGCTGGGCCAGTCGCTTTTTGGTATAGACCGTTGTTTGCGTTAGTTACGCCAGTCCAACCACGACCGTAGAACGGTACGCCCATGTGCAATTTAGCTGCTGGTACACCGCGAGCAATCAAGTCTTTCACGGCGGCATCAGTGTAGTACTTGTTCACTTTGCCTGTTTTAGGATCTACAGTGCGTGGGCTTGCTGGATCTTGGTACAAGTTAGATTGGAAGTCAGTCGGACCCGCAGCATCCCAACCGCCGTTGTAGTCGTAAGACATGATGTTGATCCAGTCGAGGTACTTGCTGTACTCAGCTGGTTCAGTTGCCGCGATTTTCTCGTCGCCAGCACCGATTGCAACGGTTAACAGGTATTTCTTGCCCGTTGTTTTGCTCAACTCATCCAATTGTTTGCGGAATTCTGCCATCAACAGGGTGTTGTTGCGTTTGTCATCTGGTGAAACAGTGTTAGTGCCGATACCTTGAACTGCTGGGTATTCCCAGTCGATATCGATACCGTCAAACACGCCGGCTGCAGAGCCTGGGCCACCGGCATTCGCGCCAGAGCTGAATGGAATGTTACCTTTAATCCACACATCGATACACGAAGCCACTAAGGTTTGACGCAATTCTGGGGTTGCAGCAGCAGCAGAGAACCATTTAGACCAAGTCCAGCCACCTAATGAAATGACTGCTTTCAAGTTTGGATTTTTAGCTTTGAGTTTCTTCAGTTGGTTCAAGTTACCTTTCAACGGACCTGAAACGCCAGTACGTGGATCATCCCATGTTGGCCAGCCGTATGCATCCGCTACGCCGTCAACTGATTCGTTAGCTGCAAAGCCTTTTTCGAATACGGCCCAAGCATCGCCACCGTCTTGTGAGCCGCTTTCTGCTTTATTTATAGTTGCGTCACAAACGTATTTGCCGCCACGGTTGTAAACGTTAGCAAATGAGTAGTTCAAGAACGTCAATTTTGCAGCTTGGCCGCTGTCTTGCATGTTTTTCAGGTAGAACTTACGACCGTAGATTGACCATTCAGCAAAGTAAGTACCAACTTGTTTTGCGCCAGTGCTTGGTAGTGCTGTTGGTTGAGCTGTTGGTGTAGCGGTTGGTTTTGCAGTTGGTGCGATTGTCGGTGCAACGGTTGGAGCTACAGTCGGCGCGATCGTTGGTGCTACTGTTGGTTTTGTTGTCGGCGCGATCGTCGGTGCAGCGGTTGGTTTTACTGTCGGTACGATCGTTGGTGTAGCGGTTGGTTTTGCTGTCGGTACGATCGTTGGTGCAGCGGTTGGTTTTGCTGTTGGCGCGATCGTCGGTGCAGCGGTTGGTTTTGCTGTTGGCGCGATCGTCGGTGCAGCGGTTGGTTTTGCTGTTGGTGCGATCGTTGGTGCAGCGGTTGGTTTTGCTGTTGGCGCGATCGTCGGTGCAGCGGTTTTGCTGTTGGCGCGATCGTCGGTGCAGCGGTTGTTTGCTGTCGGTGCGATCGTCGGTGCAGCGGTTGGTTTTGTTGTCGGCGCGATCGTCGGTGCTACGGTTGGTTTTGTAGTTGGCGCCGTTGTTGATGATCCTGTTGTAGAGCCCAGATCTGTCCAAAGTGCTGGCGTTACATTGGGTGCCCAGCCTGTCCCAATCCAAGCTGTGTGTGACTGAGTCGCTTTATAGTCACGGCCTGCAAAGCTGACTACAGTTCCTGCGGCATAAGTATTGCCTTCTTGCCATGTTGGTGCGGCAAATGCAGCTGCGGAAATAACTGCAATTGCCGCGGGAATAATGGCGAAACGAAATTTCATTGTGAATCTCTCATTGAGGTGGTAATTAGATTTATTGAAAGCGAGTTACGCGCTCGAAAATAGATGGCATAGCTCAGCAGAATGAAGGGAATCGATCTCTTCATTCTGCTTTAACTCAGGTTTAGTTTATTGCTTGATACCGTACACTTTGCCGTTTGGCAGAGTGAGCGTTACATTGCTTGGTACAGTCAGAGGCATAAACACACGCATACCGATGGTGATAGTTTTGCCTGTGCTGAAGTCTGTTACACCCCAGCCTGTACCGCCTTTCAGTGTGTATGAAAGACGATGGAAGCCGTTTGGCAAGCCGCCGACGTTACCCACCGTGCTTGATGCTGGCACTGCAGACCAAGTACCGCCGCTGTAGATATCAACGAGGTTTTCTACACCGTTACCAGCAGGTGGATCGCTAGGTTTCAGGTATTGAACTTCAGAGGGAACCAATGGCGTTGATGGAGCAACATTGAACGACACTTTTGCACCGGTCAAATCAACATTAGAGTTGTTTTTCAGTTTCACACCGATAGCGAGTGGGTAGTTATCATCGCCTTTTGGTTTGAAGCCAACCAAATCCAATGTCACATCCAACACGTCGGCTGGCTGAACAAACTTCTCATCACCCGCTTTCACACCGTACGGTGCCGCTGCACGCAATTTGTTCGCTGCCATTGCAGTCAAGTAGCTACCCATGCCGTATGAAGAAGTACCATTTTGCGTTGGTGTGCTGTAGTCACCCGCCATTTCCCAGAACATGATGCCGCCGGCACCTTGGTCGATTGCGTACTGTACTTTGGCTGCAAATGATTTCTCATTTTCAGTCGACAAGAACACTTTCTTCGTTGGGTTCCACAACCATGAAGACTTCGCTACGTCATCAAAATATTCGATGTAGTTGCCAATTGCTTGGCCTGCTTGCTTAGTCACATCATGACCGTATTGAGCAACGTACGGTGTTGGCAAGCCATCACGCAAGTTGTTCACGTGCCACAACGGATTCACACCAGCAAACATTTCGTTACCAGCCGCATCCCGGTCGAACCACAAGTTATCAATACCTTGTGCGCCAAAGCCGCATGGTGCACCAGCTTTCGGGCTTAATGCATCTGGTCCTAAGTTGCCACCAGAACCGAGGTAGCATTTCTTTTGATCCGCCATGGCCGACATACCCCATAGACCATTGGTACCGCCTGTTACGTTTTGCGAGCCGCGTGTGTAGTACGGCAGACCGATATTGATACGACCACCTGCTAATGCAGTACGGAAGTATTTATATGACCAGTCGATGTTCAAGTAACCTTGCGAATTGTAGTAATGCGCATCGCCACCTTGGTAAATCTTCGCATCAGCGATTTCGTTATCTTTACCGGTGTCGTACAAGGCGGCATTGTGACCCACGAAGTGGTTCCATGCGCCGTGCAAGTCATAAGTCATGATGTTTACGAAGTCGAGGTATTTAACCGCTTCGAAGTCTTCCATACCACGAAGCAAGTAGCCTGACGAAGGGGACGCAATCGTTAGTATAAAGTACTTGCCTTTAGCAGCCGCTGCTTTATCCAACTCTGCGCGCAAGGTTTTGGTCAAAGCCATATAGCCTTTGAACAATTCACTACGGTGTTTGTTGGAAATTCTCCAGTCATCAGGGCTACCCGCATCGTTCATCGATGTTGGGTACTCATAATCGAGGTCGATACCGTCAAAATCATATTTCTCAAGGAAAGCGACGGCTGATTTAGCGAATGTGTTGATTCGATCTTGGCGAATATCACCTGTCGTTTCATCAATCGTTAGAGAATAAAAACCACCGCTAGCAGTACGACCACCGGCATCGTTAAAGAAGCCTCCTGTTTCTGCCCAACCACCAACAGAGAGCAGCAATTTGACGCCGTTCTTGTTGTTGGTCTTCAACATATTGAAGTGACCTTTGTATGACAGATTAGGATTCAAGGCGTATTTAGCACCTTTCTCTGGCCACTCCATTCCCAATGAGGCATTGTTGGCATCTCCAGGATTGCCAACAGAGACGTTCCAATTACCATCAATATGCGCGAAGGCGTAGTTAATGTGCGTGATGTCATTCCAAGGAATGTCTGCCGCAAGGTAAGAAGGTTGGCCGTTTTTGCCGGTACGCCAGTTAGTGAAGTAACCAATGCTGCGACGTTTCATGTTGTTAGCTAATTTTTCACGGCCAGTCGTGTCGTAGACATCGCAATATGGAACGTTCGCAACTTCAGACACCAAACCTGCTGGGCGGCATTGATCTTGAATACCTGGTGTCACAGTGGGTTTTGCTGTTGGAGTAGGCGTTGGTGCAATAGTTGGCGCGATGGTTGGTTTTGCTGTTGGGACAAGTGTTGGTGCAATAGTCGGCGCGATGGTTGGTTTTGCTGTTGGGACAAGTGTTGGTGCAATAGTCGGCGCTACGGTTGGTTTTGCCGTTGGGACAAGTGTTGGTGCAATAGTCGGCGCGATGGTTGGTTTTGCTGTTGGGACAAGTGTTGGCGCAATAGTTGGCGCTACGGTTGGTTTTGCAGTCGGGGTAGGTGTTGGCGCAACAGTCGGCACTAAGGTTGGCTTTGCTGTTGGAGCAGTTGTTGGTGCAATAGTCGGTGAGACCGTTGGCTTCGCAGTCGGTGCAACTGTCGGTTTAATTGTAGGGTTAACAGTTGGTTTTGCTGTCGGGATAGTTGTTGGTGCAATAGTCGGTGAGACCGTTGGTTTCGCAGTCGGTGCAACTGTCGGTTTAATTGTAGGGTTAACAGTTGGTTTTGCTGTCGGGACAGTTGTTGGTGCAATAGTCGGTGTAACCGTTGGTTTTATCGTCGGATTAACAGTTGGCTTTACTGTTGGAGCCGTTGTTGGCGCAGCAGTTGGTTTTGTTGTCACTTGAGGTGTTGCAGCCCCTAGGTCTGCCCAAAGTGCCGGTGTTACATTCGGCATCCAAGCTGTACCAGTCCAGGCTGTGTGATATTGGAGCGCTTTGTAATCACGCCCTTCAAAGCTAACAACGGTACCGGCAGGATAGGTGATGCCTTCTTGCCACGTTGGCGCTGCGATGGCCGCTGCGGACATAAACGCAATAGCGACGGGGATGGTAGCAAAACGAAAATTCATTGTGATGATATCTCTCATTAAATAATGTAATTATGATTTTGATGTCGTAAAGATTTCATGCTGCAAATCGAAATCAGTGGGCTCATTTTGGTATTTAATGCTTACATCTCCGAGGCCAAAAACTGCAGTTTGATGTGTAAGCAGAAACGAATAAACAGCGCGTAGTCTACTGTTAGTTCTTTAAATAACAACGTGTTGAATTCGTTTGTGCATATGTTTTTGGGCATAGGTTGGTGATGTTGTTCACAAGCATTTTATTACTTTTTATTTGTAAGTTAATTCCACCCGCATAGTCTGTCAATTGCTTACGGAGCAATACAGGGTCTTTTGTTTTAACAAAGATTTTTCTCTGCTTAAGCGACCAGTGTCTCCTCCATCAAATCCATCACTTGCTGCATTAACTGCTCATCGTTAAATGGTTTGACCAGATAGCGCGATACCCCTGATAGCTCGGCCTGACGGCGGTGTTTTTCGGTTGAGCGAGAGGTAATCATGATGATCGGGATATGCTGCAAATGCGGCTGAGCGCGGAAGTAAGCCGCCAGCTCCAAGCCGTTCATGCGCGGCATTTCCATATCGACTAGCACAATGTCTGGTATCCAGTTTTCCAGCTGTTCAATGGCATCCAAGCCATCGAGCGCTGGGCGAACTTCAAAGCCAGAATCGCGCATAAATTGGGTCGTCGCGCGACGAGCTGAGATCGAGTCATCGATCACCAAGGCACGCGGCAAGCTCATGGCTTGTTCCTGCTGAGTTGTGGCATGTAGCGCGTTCAATGCGATCAATTCGCTATCGAGCAATTCACGCAAATCAACGACCGAAGCCACGCCGCCGTCACCGAGCACCGTTGCACCAAGCATGCCTGGAATGCGCGGAACAAACTGGCCTAGGTCTTTCACCACGATATCGCGCGAGTCGATCACGCGCTGGATTTGCACCGCCTTGAGTGCACCTGAGTCGAGCTGCAATACGATGGCGGGCAGCCCCGTTTTTTGCTGGCTGCTCACTGGGATAGGCAGGCCGAACAGTGTTTCCAGCTCGATCAGCGGTATTTTATTGTTGCTCAACTGGATAAAGCGTTGGTCGTCTTCAATCTGCACATCGGTCAGATCGAAGTAGGCCAAATCGAGAATCCCGCTGGTGGAAATCGCCATGCGCTGTTGCTGTGATTCAACGAGCAGTGCGTGGCTGGCGACGAGCGAAACGGGGAAACGCATTTCGATCTGCAAGCCGCTTTCTCGCTCGGTATGCAGCACCAAATTCCCTTTCAGTGCATTCACCGTCGACAGCACGATGTCCATGCCGATGCCGCGCCCCGAAACCTGACTGGCTTCATCGCGAATCGAAAAGCCGTGGCGCAAAATCAGGCGTGCTGTTTCGTTTTGGCTCAGTAGCGTCTGGCCATCAATCAGCCCTAAGCGCTCGGCTTTGCTGCGAATCGAGGCTAAATCAAGCCCTGCACCATCGTCTTTGCAGCGCACGACAATAGAATTGCCTTCACGGGCAAAGGCGAGGCGGATCTGGCCTTGTTCAGGTTTGCCTTTGGCGAGGCGCAATTCGGGTGTTTCGATACCGTGGTCGATGGCATTGCGCAGCACATGCATCAACGGATCAACAATGGTATTGAGCAAATGGCTGTCGACCAGCGTGTGCTCGCCGTGCAAATTGAGCGCCACATCTTTGTCGAGCAGGCGAGCGGTTTGGCGCGCGGCGCGTTGCAGCCGTGCCTCGATTGTGCTCACGGGCACCATGCGCGTCCGCATCACGACTTCTTGATTATTCACCTGCAAACGGTGCTGCGCTTCGATTGCTTCGCCCAGACGTTGATACAGACTTTCGGTTTCCAGACCCAGCTCGCGCGAGTCGGTCGTCGCCTCGGTGAGGCGTCGCGAAATCGAATGCAGCTCGTTGTAGCTCTCAAATTCCAGAGCGTCAAAATCCTGATTGGCCGCTGGCGTCGCGACCCCCAAGCTGCGCACTTCAATACGCTGCTCCAGCTCGCCGACCAGTTGTTGCACGTTCTGATTTTGCGCCCGCATACGGCGATTGACTTCGCTCGACTGCGCCAGCAATTCGCGCATTTGCGCGACAGAGACAATCGATTCACCGAGCAGATTGAGCATTTCATCGACCAATTTGGCCGGAATACGCACCATAGCTTCGAGCTGCTCTTGCTGCGCCTCGATGAGTGCACTGTCAGGTATGGTTTTATGAATGTTGCTAATATTGGCTTCTGAAGATATACCCTCTGTATTGATCCCGTCGATATCGATCAAGTTGGCCAGATCCAGTACGCGCTGGAATACCGACACACTATCGCTTGGTACCGGCCCGCTGCCCATCAGTGCTTCGGCCATGCTCTCCAAACAGTCTCCCGCCTCAGTCAGCAGATTGGCCATCGCCGCGCCGGGCAAATTACCTGATTCAGAGAGCGCAATCAGGATGTCTTCCAGATGGTGCGTCAGGTTGGCAACGCCAGCGATACCGACGGTATTGGCCGCACCTTTGAGCGTATGCGCGGCGCGCTTGGCGATGTCCAGATCGGCCATGCTGCCTTGACCCGAGACCACTTTTTGCATCGCCTGCGCAAATGCGCCAGCTTGCACTGGCAACTCTTGCAGCAAGCCTTCCATCAATTCGGCGCTGATATCGTCGGGCACGGCGAGTGAAACGTCGCTGAGTTGGGCGACCTTTTGGCGTTCTGGCAGATGGTTTGGCGTGACTGCGCTCACCTGCTGCTCAAGCAGACGCACACGTAGGTCGGCCAACAGCAATGCATCGTCTTCGTCCATCAGAATCAGCACGCCCAGCAGCGCTTCGACGCAATTTTCATCTTGTGGTGCGGCACAGTATTGAATCAGCCACTGCGTCAGCATGAGTAACAAATCGGAAAAAGAGTCATTCCAACCGGTTTCGATAGTTGAAAAAATACGCAGATTCAGTGCTGCTAGATAATCGCCCAGTGGCGGCATTCCAATGTCGTAACACGCGTGAGTTAACCGTTCGAGTAACTCGCAAATTTCTGTAATTGCATCCGCTGGGGCATCGTTTTCTTCATTCAGTAGCGTCAGTATGTCGGCCAGCTGCAAGGCGATTTGATCGAGTTCCTCGTTCAAAATCAGAAGCATATCTTCACCAACGACTGACGTATTCGCGGTCAGAACTTGGTCAAAATCGTTGTGCTTGAGTGGCTCATTACCCAATGATTCATTCGCAATATTTGAGCATTCCGTTTCGTGGTCTTCTGCATTGAACAGCATTAACTCAGCGCGCTCAATCAGCTCGGTGAGCTGTTCGGGTTCACTCATCAATGCATCCAATAGCAGCAGAGGCAATTGTTCGCCCATCGCGACTTGCGGTAGATTGTCATGTTCCGCGAGTAAGACATTAAGGTGCTGACACAAGGCATCGAGTGTGACTTTCTGCTCTACTTGTGCCGTCAGAGACAGAGCGAGCAGCAAATCGGTAATCTGACTGGCTTGCCAATTCCCTTGCAATAACTGACCAAGCTCATCGAGTAGGCCAAAGACGTCGATGTGTTCTTCGTCGAACTCGGCGGCTTTAATTTGTAGAGCAGCAAGACTGGCTAGTAATTCGGCAGATTCGTCTTTATTTGGAGCCGAAGTCGGCGCTGAATTAGCACTGAGTAAATTATCTGGCGAGATCATTTCAATACATTCAATTTGCTCAGCAAGGAGGGCCGCGGCGTCTTGCTCTAATAACTCGGTCACTGTGTTTTGCGTTTCAATCGACAAGGGAGCTGGCCAGTGTTCGCTTGTGAGTAACTCAAGTAAGGCTTGGCGTTGTGATGCCTCAGGCTTAGCAAGATAGTCTGCCGTAACCAACGCCAACTCAGACGGTGGCATATGTGTTGGTGCGTCTGTGCAGCTAGCGAGTTGTTCAGCCAATATGCAGCAGCAGCTCCAAAATCCAATTTGACCCGCCTGCTCGGCGAGTTCGCCTAGTTGATGAGTGGTCGTAATTGCGTCGAGCAAGGCCGCCTGTTGATCCGATTGATCGGCTTCATGGCAGTTGGCGATGGCCGTGGCAAGTGCTGCCAACAGCGCAGCAGATGATTCAGCGAGCACAGAGCCCCCTTAGTAGTCAGGCAAAAGTCTTCACGCTGCATTCAATTGCAATACGTGAAACGTTTGGATTGTGATTGATGGTGGTATTCAAATGAAGTGAAAATCGGGTGCCGTAGCACCCGTAGGCCCTTATTCTGGCAGCTTAAACACCCGAACAGCAGACAAGAGTCCACGCGCATACTCCACCAGACTATGTGTCTGAAGCGACTGTTCTTTCAACTTTACATTCGTATACTGGGTAGATGCATTAATACTATCGGCGCGCACCACCAGATCACGGTTGATCCGAACTTGTGCTTCAGATGCGACGGCAATCTGCTGAACTGCTTTTACCAGCTGGGCAGTGCTCTGCTCGGTAATTTCCATTTGCTGACCGGCTTGCTCCGCAAGGCGTGAACCTGCGACAACTTGCTCAATCGCCTGATTCATCGCACTCATTGTTTCGGCGGTATCAGCCTGAATGTTATGGACTAGTGATGAAATTTGCTGCGTTGCTTGACGGGCGTTTTCTGCTAGCCGTTGAACTTCGTCGGCCACTACCGCAAAGCCTCTACCCGCTTCACCGGCTGAAGCCGCGTGCATCGATGCGTTCAAGGCCAGAATATGCGTCCGTTCCGAGATCGAGTTAATCAAGTTCACCGCCAGCGAAATCTCTTGCGAGCGCTCGCCCAGACGTTTAATACGTTTTTCCGTTTCACGGATCGTTTCGCGGGTGTTGTTAATGCCGCTTACGGTGGTATTTACCGTTTCCATCGCCTGACGCGTGGTTTTCATCGCATGCTCGGCCGATTGGTTGGCACTACGGGCGACGGCAGCAATTTTAGTCATTGAATCGGCGGCGGTGATCAGCGCTTTCGAGGCTTTTTCCACCTCTTCGCCTTCTTTCTCGACGATGCCCATAACTTCGTCACTTTGTTCTTTCACTAGCATGGAGGCCTGCGCCACGTCAGCCGATAAATCGGATACGCGCTGCAAGACCTTCGCAGTTTCGGAAGAAAGCAAATTCAATGCGTCAGCAACGGGGCCAGTTACGTCTTCGGTTACGGGGACTTTGTGCGTCAAATCTTTACGCGCCAGAATCGCCACCGCCTGCAGTAGATTCAGTACCGCATCGTTGAGCTTATCATTTTCATCAACAATGGCTTGCTGTACGGCATTACGTTCGTCAATCATGCGGTCAAATGAACGCCCTAATTCGCCCAACTCGTCAGGCTGTTCCATGTCAGAGCGTACGTCTTCGCCATTGGCGAGTGCTTCAACTGTTTTGTGCAAATGCTCTACCGGCTGGCGAATCCCTTTGGCAATCAAAGTCACCAAGATGGTCAACAGCATGGCAATTGCCAAAAGAACCACCGTAAATAGCGTTGCAGACACGTTAGAGAGCAACCTACTGAATGACTTTTCCTCAACAATGGCTGCTAAAGCCACTTTATCGAGTTCCTTGATCACTTCCTCAGGCTTATCGGTGGCCTTGTTTGCCGCTTTTTCAGCTTGACGTGCCGCCAGAAATGCGTCGGTATAGGCATCAAATGCCTTGGTGTATTGAACAAACAAGGTGCCAATTTGTTCCTTGTTAGCGATACTCGAGCTGCTTAGAAGGGCGTTGAAATTTGCCCGTTCGGCAATGTGCTGTTCTTTATATTTAATGTCTTCACGCTGAATAAAGTCTTTTTCATAACGACGAAGGGTGAGTTTTGAAATTTCTAAATCGGCCGAGTTACCTTGCAATTGATCTTCGAGTTCACGGATGGCGTCACGCATCACTTTGTGCAAACCCGTTTCTTCATTAAAACCAGCTTCTTGCAGTTTGACAGCAGAAATATCGAATTTTTCTTTATATTTTTTGACCGCCTGCGTCATTTCTCGGGCTTTAGCGCTACTTGCTTCATCTGGAGAAAGCTCGATAACCGTATCAATCGCTTTGAGAAGTTTCACAACCTGCTCACCGTGCTCTTTCAAATAGCGTTCTTTTGCCGTTTTAAATGGCAGGTAGAAGTTTTTCTCATCACGACGCACCTGAACGTAGTTCACGTCAGTCTCTTTGAGCGCGAGCTCAAAATTATTCATATTTTCTAAGCGATGATCTGCGTACAAATTGAGTGCGAACGTTAAAACATAAATCAAACCGAGCAAGGCAAAGCCGCCGATGATTGCGCGAGAGAGCGTTTTGGTTCGCCAAGCGACCGAGCGCTGGCTTAGTGCTTCTTCAAGTCGAAGCACCAATCCTTGGTAGAAATTCATTGATTGAGTCCTTACTCTTTGTGGGTCTTTAGTGCAGCCAGATCACGAAATAGCTGCAATAGATCGATGTCGAACCAGTGCTGTTCTTGCTGCTGCCACGCGCTACGCAAATAGGGCTGTAACAGTTCGGGAACTTGCCCTTTCGCGAGGGCTTGGAGGCCAGTCAGTGGCAGGGGGAAGCCCTGCACCAGCAGCCCTAATGCTTCGGGGTGATTGCCGAGCATCAAAACTTGTTCTTCTGAGCTGGCGGGGGCTGCAATCAGCTTAGCCAGGTCAAACACAGGCAATAAAGTGCCCCGTACATTAGCGACCCCGCGCAATGCGGGCGGCGCCAGCAAAATGCGGGTCAGTGCCTGATCGTGTAGCAACTCAGCGGACACCCCTTGCGGCAATAGTAAATGCAGGCCGCCAGCAATCACGCCATAACGGCGCTGGATGTACTCGCCAGCCAGCGGCGTGGTTTCTGCATGTGCAATATTGGCAGGCATGTCCATTTTCAATTACGCCAGTGCTTTGAGCTGATCGATTAATTGATCAGCGGAATACGGTTTCACGACATAGCCTTTTGCGCCTTGCATCTGACCCCAGACACGATCTGCTTTTTGGCCTTTACTGGTCACAAACACGATCGGGATGTCTTTGGTCGAAGGCTCTTCGCTCAACAGGCGGCAGGCTTCGTAGCCATCCATATCTGGCATCACGATGTCGAGGAAAATAATGTTGGGCTTATCGGTTTTGGCTTTTTTAACGGCTTCGCTGCCGTTGGATGCGGTCGAAACAAAGCAACCTACATCAGTCAGGATGGTGCGCAAATTGGCCAAATCAGCCGGAGAATCATCAACTACAAGTACTTTTTTCATGGTTTAACCTTGGGATAGGGATTGATTGGGTCTGTTACATTAAGCGGCTACAAAAGCGCCGTTTTCTAGCGTCTGCGGTAGATATTTCTGCACCACTTCTTTAAAGAGAGCGCTGTCTACTGGTTTAGTGAGGTAGGTGCTACAGCCAGCCAGCGTGCCGCGCACTCGATCAAACGGTGAGCTTTTGCTGGTCAGCATAATGACGGGGGTGTTTTTTGTGTGGCGGTTTTTGCGGATCGTGCGGCAGACTTGATAGCCATCGGCATTCGGCAAGACAACATCTAAGAAAATCATGTCGTAATCATTGTCATTCGCCAGGGTGATGCCGGCCTCACCTGTTTCTGCGCAGTCAATTTTGCCGCCCTGCAATCTCAGGAATAACTCAAGCTGCTTACGCACGGTCGGACTGTCATCGACGATCAAGGCGCGAAAACATTCCTTAGGGGCATTACTCGACAGCACTTGATTGATTAGGCGATTGCTTTCTGGATTGCTGCCTTGCAAATCGGCGGCACCGAGTTGCGCCAATTCGGGTGTGAAATTATGTGCACTGATCGTGACGGTTTCGAGTCGCTTGAGGAGCGTTGTTGGCAGCATCGGTCTTTTGAGTTGATATTCACCCAGCTCAATTTCAGTGCGCGAAACATAAATGACCGGCATTCGATTGTGCCGATTGAGCCGCCGCAGAATATCAAGCACCGCACTGGACTCGGCATTAGCGATATAGATATCTGCTTTCTGCTGCAAGTCTTCCTGAACGTAATAGCTACGAGCGCGGCTCGCTGTCAGGGCACAGATACTTTTGACGAGACGAACTTCGGACTCGGTGAGTCCTAGTAAGGTAATGGCGAATGATCGACGTTGCGTCATGTTGGTATTTTTGAACCTTGTTTACGTCTAAATTGGTACGCCTAGGATTTTTCTTGGAAATGTAGTTGGCTACATTTTCTTTATGAAAAACAGCTGCTCCATTTTTTACGGATTGCACTGGCTAGTTACTAAGCTCTTTATATTAGGGAGCGATTTAGGTTGCTCTGTTGTAAACACTCGAATTAATTCAAATAGTTACTGAGTTCCTCTGGATTTTTACTTGCGTCAAAAACGATCGTTTTAATTTTGCAAGATTATTACATAAGAATATGCCTATGTAATTTTCCGTCTGTCGGCTAAACAGAGGCTCGACATTTTTGCTGATTTGTTGGTAATAAAATTACACATTTACAAGTTGAAAACACTCGTTTTTGTTTACTTGAGAAGACAGAAATTGGGTCAACTGCATTTTTTTGCTGAAACACTAATTGGGGTGATCCTGTATTTTTGTAAGTATTTTTGGTATTTTATTTCTGTACTGATAATTGTTCTTTATTAGGGTTTTTATGCATGTTGAAGGCATGTCAGCAAAGTGTGATGGGGCTTAGTCTATTTTTTGTGATGAAAATCACACTTGAGGTCGTACGTTTAGCTCTTTAGCTAATGAGAAGGTGCGATCACGCAAGCAGAGCATTCGTTCACGATCACATGTGGTTAGCTTGGTTTTGGTCTGGATGAATTGAAATTTGCTATGGAGTTTCGTGCTGAGTGATGTGATTAAAATCAGATTGAGCGTATTGGTGCCGATGTATTCGAATCGCCTTCTCAGGCAGGTTTTCGCTTAGGTTGCTCATAGCGCCCAAGTCGAGGATTGCTGCTGTAAAAAAATGAGCACCCTGAGGGGGTGGGCTTTGCTAAGCCGTCAGCGGCTAAGCGACGCCACACCGCAGGCACTTTATACAATCAGTATGTCACCTGAATTACGATATGGCCTTAGGTATTGCCATCTGGCTATTAATAAATAATAGCTACCTGGCAATACCTTCCTATTTATTTCTGCATGGCGCATACCAATCGAGTTCGCTTTGATAGAGTGAAGTCTTGATATTGAGTAGACCTAGCGTTGAATGAAATAGGTTGTCGTGGGAATACGTGTTACCCGCTTTATTTTGCAGGCAGGCCAAATTAATTTGCGTGCGCTTGGCGTAATCGGGTGATAGCCACAGCATGGCGGGAATATGCGTTTGTTGATCGGGCGCGAGCAAATACGGTGTGCCGTGCAGATACAGCCCGCGTTCACCCAGCGATTCACCGTGATCGGAAATATACGTCATTGCCGTATCGACTTTACTGCTGTTCTTGCGTAGCAAATCAATCAAATTAGAAAGCACAAAATCGGTATAGAGCAGGCTATTGTCGTAGCTGTTGGTGATTTGTGTCTGCGTACATTGATCGAGCTGCGCGGTATCGCAGGTCGGCTGAAATTTGGCAAAGGCTTTTGGGTAGCGTTTGAAATACGCAGGGCCGTGGCTGCCCATCATGTGGAGCACAATGACGGTGTCACGCTGAAGGCTATCGATTCTTTCCTGCAAGCCTTGCAGTAATGCTTCGTCGAAGCATTCGCCGTCTTGGCAAAGTTTCGCTTCGGCGAAAGTACTGGTGTTTTCATTGGGAACGCGGTCGCACGCGCCTTTGCAACCCGATTGATTATCGCGCCACAGTACTTGGTAGCCCGCCCGCTGCACCACATCCAATAAACCCTGATGGCTTTGGGCTTGGTCGGCGCTGTAATGGCGTTTTTCAAACATAGAAAACATACACGGCACCGACACCGCGGTATCGGTGCCGCATGAGCGCACCGCGGGCAGATTGATTAAACCGGCTTCTTGTTTGAGTCGTGGATTGGTTTCTTTTTTATACCCATTGAGCGAAAAATTGGCCGCGCGTGCGGTTTCCCCCACGACGATGACGGTGAGTGTAGGGCGAGCGCCAACTATGATACTGCGTTTTGCATCCAGACCAATCGGCGCGACCACTAGGGGTTGCAGCTTGGTATTTTGTTTAAGGTAGCTCGAGGCCGCTTGAATGTAGTTGGTCGGCGCGAGCAAATAGCGCAGTTCGCGGTGATTACGAAATACGGAGGCAAATTCTTTGTAAAAACCAAAGCTAATCAAACCGAGCACCAGCGCACTGGCGAGCACGATGCTCAGTTTTATCCACACTTCGCGGCGTAATGGGCGAAATTTCAATGGTGTACACCACAAGAAGTACAGTGGTAAACCACCTAAAAACAGCCAATACAGTGCCAATTTAGGGGTAAGTAAATCTAAAGTTTCGGTCGTATTGGTTTGCGCTGCATTACGCAGCATGTCGACATTAATCATTACGCCAAACTGCGCCATAAAATACACCACAAAGGGCGTAATGATCAGCAATACCGTCAACACGGGTTTTAGTAGGTAGGGCAAAGCGAGCAAAGTCAGCAGCAGATTAAGGGTGACGATCAAAAATAGTGCACCAACGCCCATAAACAACCAGCCATGGACATTGCTTGGCTGTTGCACCGCATATAAATGCTGCCAGAAAACAGGATTACTAATCAGGATAAAAAACAGCGCGGCCAGCAACGTTAAATATTCGCTGCGCAGTGGTTTGTATTTAAGCATGTGCAAGGCTCCTCTTTGCCACCGGCGGCCACACGCTGTACCACAGTAATAAAACGCACCAAACCGTTAATAAAGTCCATAAGTTATGCGACAAAAAATGCGCGCCGCGCATCATTTGCGTCCAGCCCATCGCAGTACCGAATAATAAACCTAGCCCAAGCCCCCAATATGCAAGGCGGGTATTGCTGCCTATGTATGTAAAATAGATGGTTAGCAGTGCATACCCGCCCGATGCGTGACCACCTGGAAAACAGCGGCCCGGCTGAGTACTGCTGGGTAAATTGGCGAACAAGGGTAATTCAGCAGCAAAGCCGCCATAGAGTGTCAAATCCCATGGGCAAGCATGAACGCTGAAGCGCTTTAAGAAGGAGACCGATAGCGTGCTAAAAACGATGCCGATCCAGAGCCACAAGCACCGGCGTTGCTCGGGCGAATTGATTTTTTTTGCGTAAAGCCAGTAGAAAAACGAGGCTAAACCGATTAACTGCAGCGCAATTTTGAGACCGTCGTGCATGACGGTGCTAAGGAAAAGTTGGTCGCGCCAAAAAAAGTGCAGTTCAGGATCAAAATAAGGCGCAATCAGCGCGTGATCCCAGTTGGTTTTCGGATAAACCCACAATAAAAAGCAGCCAAAAATGGCCGGCGCCACATAATTCCACCACCGCAAATCCCGCATCTGCCAAGCTCATTCAATTGCAATCAGGCCAGCATAAGCCAGTGCTTGTGAATGATTTGCGAGCGGGGTGTGAGGGTTTTGTGAGGGGGCTCTTATGGCTTTTTTTGAAACCCAATCACCACACTACTGCCTTTACCGACTTCGCTGTGGATGTGGTAGTGCCAGCCCATGCGATTGCAGATGGCGGCGACGATGGCGAGGCCAAGGCCGTGACCTTCGGCGACATCGCTGGCGCGGCGAAAAGGCTCAAATACATGCGGCAAAGCGGTGGGATCAATGCCGCAGCCGGTGTCGCTCACTGTCAATTCACCTTCGGCATAGCTCGCGCTCACACTGCCTTGCTCGGTATAGCGCCATGCGTTGCTGAGTAGGTTATCAAGCAGTAAGCCGAGCAATTCAGGGTCTGCTTCAACTTGGATATCAGTATCGACCTGGTTTTTCCATTGCAGTTCGCGCTTGGTGTCGGGGAGGCGCTGCTCGGCAGCGTTCAGCGCAGCAGCCAAAGAGAGTGTGCTGGTTTGCCCTAGCGCAACGCCGCGTGCTAGCAGCAATAGGCCGCGTAATTTGCCCTCGACTTCATCGACGGAGCTGACGATTTTATCGATACGGCGATGCAACGGTGGTGGGCTGGTATCGAGTAAGAGCTCGGCGCTGGTGCGGATGCGCGTGAGCGGGGTGCGAATTTCATGGCTGAGGTGGGCAGTGAATTGGCGCTCACGTGCTAGCAGTTGGATTTGCGCGTCGCGGGATTGGGCGATGCGTTGCGCCAAGATGGCGATTTCCTCATCCATTGCCTCGCTCACATCAACAGGCGTGTCGTTTTGCACCGATTGCGTTAGTCGCGCCAATTGTGCCAGTAATGAGTTGGCGAGGAAGTGACCGCAAATCCATGCCAGCCCAATCACGCCCAGCGCGCTCATCAAAAGCCAGAGGTGTAAAGTGCTCAAGCGTCGTTCGTGCTCTTCGGTGTTGTACAGCACGTACCAGCGTTCGCCGTTTGCTTCGCGTACGCCGACGTGAAACTCCAAATCACCTTGATACCATTCCGCATTGCCAAGCGGAAACTTCAGCAACTCAGGCGGGAGTTGGGCTGGCGTTTGCCCAAGTGGCGCATGAAACAACTGTAAATGTTTGGGCAAAGATAAATTAGCCGTTGCGGGCTGAGCGATGATGCCATCGAGCGCCGTATTGACAACTTCATTGATTAAATCTTCTTCGCGCTCTTCGGCTGCCATCGAGAGGGCAATCGCAAAAATGATAATAGCTGCACTGGTTAATGCGCTCATCGCCCAAGCGAGGCGTTGCTGTAGGCTGAGTTTTCTTGTCATTGTGGATCATCAGCGGCGAGGGCGATTAATTTATAGCCACGGCCATGCACGGTGAGCAGTGGGCTACGGCCATCAGCCAAAGTGAGTGCGCGACGTAATTGCGATAAATGATGCCGCAGCGTATCGCTGGTTTCTTGTGTTTCGCCCCAAACGGCGATTTCCAAGCGTTCGCGCGTAACCAATTGCTCGGCTTGCATCAACAGCACCACCAGCAATTGCAACGTTTTCGGCGGCAATTTCAAGCTTTTTCCTTGCCAGTGCGCGTCCCCTGAGCGTGGATCGTAGCTGAGCTGGCCGCAGTGCAAAATCGCATCGAGCACTTGGCCTTGGCTGCGTTTGAGTAGCGCTTGGATTCGCAGCTCTAATTCTTTGAGTGCAAAAGGTTTAACCAAATAATCATCCGCGCCAGCGCCAAACCCAGCGACCTTGTCATCCAGCGTATCGCGGGCGGTGAGTAGTAAAATCGGCGTATTGAGCTTGAGTTGAGTGCGGACGCGTTGTGCGACCTCCAGACCAGAAATACCCGGCAGGCCAATATCAAATACCAGCACGTCAAAAGATTGCTGTTCAAGTAAATGCAACGCCACCGCGCCATTGAGCGCCGCATCGACTTGGTAATCGCGCGCGCTCAAATAGTCATACACATTGGCGGCGATGTCGGCATCGTCTTCGAGTAGCAAAATTCGGGCAGGCATGGGCGTCTCACTCAAGTCAGAGGCCAATTATGCCGTTTTGGATGGATGGGTACTAGTTTGTTGCTAATGTGAGGGTGGTAAGGTGGTAGTTTAATTGCTTATCGTGATTGGAGTTCTTGGGTATTGCCCGCTAGTCATTAATGAATATTCCCTAGCGGGCAATACATCAAGGGTGTGTCACTGCGCTGGCTGCAGCTGCCGTTTTTCTTTCTTTGATCACGCGGATTTCTTCTTTGAGCCAGACCTCGTCTTCTGAGCCGGGCTCGAGCAAGGCGAGTAGTTTGTTCCACCATTCGACGGCGGCGGCGATGTCGCCACGTTCAACTGCAGCGCTACCTGCTAGCATCAGCGCATCTGGCTCCGAGGCGTTGATGCTCAGCGATTTGACCAATAGCTCGGTCGGGCGGCCAGCAAAGCTGGTTTTTTCGATGGCGATGACGCCCGCAAAACGGGCCAATTCTCCCGCATCCTTTTGCAATTCTGGCCATGCTTTTTCATAAGCGGTAATTGCTTCGGCGTAGCGGGCTTGGGCGCGATAGCTGCGTGCTAGCATCAGCCAGCCTTTGGTGTCGTTCGGTTCTAGCGCCATGCGCGCTTCGAGTTTTTTGACCATGCCAGCAATTTCATTGGGCCCCACGTCGGGACGTTGGCGTGTCATCGGGTCAAGCGCGGTGGGCGTGCCGAGCTGCACGTACAAACCACCCGCCGCTAGCGGAATCAGCACCAGTAAAATGATTGCCAGCTTTTTAGCTGGCAGATCGATTTGCTGCTCAGCAACCGAATCTGCACTGCCGATTTCATTGAGCAAGCGGGCTTCTGCCTCTTGACGGGCGGTCTGGTGATCACCGCTACTAAGGCGCCCATCGCGCAAATCATCATCCAGTTCAGCCAAAATCCGCTTGTGCAAAGCGTAGCGCGCTTGGCGAATGTCACTCGTTTGCGAACGACCGCGCAAGAGTGGCCACACCAATAGCAACAAAGTGGCCACGATCATGATGGCGCACAATAAGGTAAATAAGCCGAAGTTAGCTGCGTTCATGGGGTTTTCCTTCTGGGCCTTCAAATTCATTACGCAAAGCGGCCAGCGCGGCGGTGTCGATGTGTTGTGGCGTTACGCAGCGGCGGCGAATCCGCCTGAGTAGCAAGATCAATCCCGCAATCAATAATGTCGGCGGTAATAACCACAGCAACAGTGTTCGCGCTTTAAATGGCGGTCGATAAGTGACGAAATCGCCGTAGCGGTCTGTGAGGTAAGTCATGATTTCTTGATTGCTGTCGCCTGCGGCAATCCGCTCACGTACTTCGCGGCGTAAATCTTCTGCCAACGGCGCGCGCGAACTGGCTAGACTTTCGTTTTGGCAGACTAGGCAGCGCAATTCGGCCGATAGCTCAACAAGGCGCGCTTCTGCGACCGGATTACTGGCCGCTGCTGCGGCAGTTTTGGCGTGAGTTGCGCCGGCAGATAGTAGCAATAATGAAACAAATAGGGATAAAAGCCACCACAGAGGCACAGAGGCGCAGAGGAGTACTTGGCTTTTCTCAGTGTCTTTGTGTCTCTGCGGTGAATGGTTTTTATGGTTCATCGTTGTGCCTTTTGCAGCTCGGGCAGCAGTTTGTCTTTGAATATCTCAGGCGTAATCGGACCGATGTGCTTGTAGGCAATCAATCCGGCCTTGTCGATAACAAAGGTTTCCGGCACGCCGTATACACCATAATCAATGCCAACGCGGCCATCGCGGTCGGCCACGACCACCGCATACGGATTACCACGAGTTTGTAGCCACGCTTTGGCATCCGCGTCTTGGTCTTTGTACGCCAAGCCCACCAGCGTGACCTTGTAGGATTTGGCAATGTCGTTCAGCACCGGATGCTCTTGAATACAAGCACCGCACCACGATGCCCAAATATTGAGCAAGTAGGCTTGGCCTTTGAGTTCTGCTGGTGAGAACTGCCCCGGCGCATCGAGCCGATCGAGCTTGAAAGCAGGCGCTGGTTTACCTATCATCACCGATGGTAGTTCGCGTGGATTAAGCGTCAAGCCCACCGCCAGCAAGACCACCAGTGCCGCAAAAATAATCAATGGCGTGTAGCGTTTCATTGCGATTTCTTCCCTAAGCGTTTTTGCCGATAGCGTTTATCACTGAGCGCAATCAGGCCGCCCAAAGCCATCAACAAACAGCCATACCAAATCCAACCCACCAGCGGTTTGTAATGAATCCGCACCAACCAATCGCCGGTAAATGGATCTTTGCCAATCGGCTCCCCGAGCGCGACATAGATATCTTTGATTTGCGTGTGGTGAATCGCCGCTTCGGTCATTGGCATTTGGCTAGAAAAATATTGGCGTTTCTCTGGCTTGAGCACACTGATTGTTTTGCCGTCTTGGCTCAAGGTCAAATAGCCGACCAGCGAAGCGTAATTACTAGCGCGCTCGGGTTTCACCGCGTCAAAGCGTAGCGTATAGCCCGCTACTTGATGCGTGTCGCCAAAGGCCATGCGTAAATCGTCTTCGTGCTCGTAGCTCGATACCACGGCCACGCCAGCGACAAACACCGCCATCCCAAAGTGAGCGATATGCATGCCAGAAAACGAAGCCGGTACTTTGCACAGGGCTTGCCACCATGAGTTCGTTGTTTTGCGATAGCTGAGTAGTCGCAAACTCCAATCGCGTACCGCCATCAGCGAAATCCACAGCGCAGCGGTCAGAGCAATCGCGACGCCCCAGCGCCACGTACCCCAGCACAGCGGCAGCAATGCGCCACCGACGATGGCCAAGATCATCGGTACTTTGCTGGCTAACCAGATGCCGTGGCCGTCTTGATGCTTCCAGCGTATCGTGCCGCTGAGCCCCATCAGCAATAGTGCGGGCATCATCAGCGGGATAAAAACACTATTAAAGTACGGTGGGCCGACTGACAATTTGCCTTGGCCGAGTGCATCAATCAGCAGCGGATACAGCGTGCCGATAAACACCGTGGCGCAGGCCACGACCAGCAGCACATTATTCGCCAGCAGTAGTGATTCACGCGAGCACCAGTTAAACGCACCGCCGCCTTCTAGCATTGGTGCGCGCCAAGCGTACAGTGCTAGCGAAGTACCAATGACGAGGCAGAGGAAAATCAAAATAAACGTGCCGCGCGCGGGATCAGTCGCAAAGGCATGGACTGAGGTCAGCACGCCAGAGCGAACGAGGAAAGTACCGAGTAGCGAGAGCGAAAACGTACTAATCGCCAGCAAGACCGTCCAATGTTTAAACGCATTGCGCTTCTCGGCTACCGCCAGCGAGTGAATCAAGGCCGTACCTGCCAGCCAAGGCATAAACGAGGCGTTTTCCACCGGATCCCAAAACCACCAGCCGCCCCAACCGAGTTCGTAATACGCCCAAGCACTGCCGAGCATAATCCCCAGTGTGAGCATCGCCCACGCGGCCGTCGTCCATGGTCGGCTCCAGCGCGCCCATGTGGCGTCCAGCCGGCCAGAAATCAGCGCCGCGACGGCAAAGGCAAACGCCACCGAAAAGCCGACATAGCCCATATACAGCAGCGGCGGATGGAAAATCAGCCCCAAGTCTTGCAGCAGCGGATTCAAATCCGCACCGTCGCTCGCTGCTGGCAGTTGCCGAATAAACGGGCTCGACGTTAGTAAAATAAACAAATACAAGCCGCTACCAATCCAGCCCAATACGCCGCCGACCAAAGACTGTACCGACAGCGGTAAATTGCGACCGAACACCGCCACCGCTGCGCCCCAACCCGACAGCATCAACACCCACAGCAAGAGCGAGCCTTCGTGTCCACCCCACACTGCGGCGACTTTGAAAAACTCGGGCAGCAAGCTGTTCGATTGCCGAACCACGTAACGAATCGAAAAGTCATCTTGCAAAAAAGCGGTCGTCAAAAGGCCAAACGCTGTAGCGGTGAGCAGCAGCTGCAATATCGCAGCGGGGCGCGCCACGCGCATCAATGGCAGGTTGTGTTTGATACCGCCCCAAATACCAAATGTGCCCTGCACTATGGAAACGAGCAGCGCCAAAATTAGCGCAAAGGTTCCGAGTTCACCAATCATTGTTGTTCCTTTTTCGCAGCTGCTTTTTGATGCGCTTGATTCACGGCGTCTTGTGCTTCGGGTGGCATATAGTTTTCATCGTGTTTGGCCAGCACTTCGCTGGCGGTAAATACACCGTTTTCCCAGCGACCTTCGGCGACGACGCCTTTTCCTTCTTTAAACAAATCCGGCAAGATGCCGCGATATTGCACGGGGATGACTTTGTCGGTGTCGGTGACGTCAAAGCGAATCGTCACGCCGTCCGCCGCGCGAACGAGGCTTTTATCGACCACCATGCCACCAATGCGGAAAGCCCGACCTTGCGGCGCTTCACCTGCTGCGATTTGCGTTGGGGTGTAAAAAAACACCAGATTCTGGCGAAAGGCGTTGACGACAAAAAAAGTCACCAAAGCCAGTGCGATCAATGCGCCGATAATCCAAGCTGCGCGTTTGCGTCGAGGGGTCATTCTGCCGTCCTTTCAAGTTCATCGGCCAAGGCCATGCGACGTAATTGTTTTAATACATTTTTTCGTTGTTGCTTTATAAATACCCACTCTAGGCATAAGCCGATAGCGCATGCTGCAAAAGAGCCCCAGACATATACACCATAGCCGCCCATGGCGAAAAATTCATTCCACGATTGCCAAGCCATTATGCTTTTCCTCCCACAATCAATTCCTGCACCCACCGAGTACGGCCCTCACGCAGCAAAATCAGCGTGCGAACGCGGGATAGCGCAGTCGCGATGCTGTACATCCACGCTGCGAATGACATCAACAGCATCGCAATCAGCATCGTACTGGCCATCGTGCTGCCTTTTTCCATCGAAATCGACGCGCCTTGATGCAGCGTATTCCACCACTTCACCGAGAAATAAATCACCGGCACATTAAACACACCCACAATCGCCAACACGGAACCCGCTTTGTCGGCGCGATCGGTTTCGTCGATGCTACGTGTCAGTGCAATAAAACCCAAATACAGAAAAAACAGCAGCAACATCGACGTCAGCCGCGCATCCCACACCCACCAAGTGCCCCACATCGGCTTGCCCCATAGTGCGCCAGTGCACAGCGACAAAAACGCCATCAGCGCGCCAGTCGGAGCGAGCGCTTGCGCCATCATTGCCGACAGCCGCGTGCGCCACACCAGATGCATCACCGACCAAAACGCCATGACGATATAAATGAACATTGCCATCCAGCTCGTTGGCACGTGCAGGAAAATAATCCGATAGCCTTCACCTTGCTGCGCATCGGCGGGCGCGACGCCAAAACCGAGCCACAGGCCAGCTAGGGCGAACAGCGTCGCCAGCACAGCAAAAATCGGCACCAATTTGCCCGCCAGTGGGTAGAACTGTAGCGGTGAGGCGAAGTGAAAAATATTCAGCCAGCGTGGGCCATCGTGGTTGGGTTTCATTAGTTTCCTATCGCAAATTGTATTTTGCAGTAGATGAATTTTTAGTGCCTATGGCACATTGTTTTACAGTCGCAATCCGCGACGGGGACTTACTTTCTTTGCTTCGCCAAAGAAAGTAAGCAAAGAAAGGCGACCCCCGCCTGCGGCCCTCCGGGCTTCCCTCGGTCGGTCGCGAGCCTAGGTCTCGCTCCACTCTCTCTCTCGGCGATGGGCGACAGGGGATTTAAAGCTTCAGCCCAATCATCGCGGCACTGCTTTTCGTATTTCTGAGCGTTCAGACGGATTATTTTTCGTCTGAAACGGCTTTAAATTTCTTTACTCTACCGCCAGCCGCACGGCCATCGCCGCCAACCATGGCGCTAAAAATAGCGACCCGCACAGTATTGCAGCCAGTAATGACAATTCGGCGTAACCACTTAATCCGCCACTCACTGCCGCGACGGCGCTACTGCCAAAAATCAATACGGGTGCATACAGCGGTAGCGCCAGTAAGGCCAAGAGCATTTCGCCTTGGCGCACGCCCAAGGTTAGCGCGGCGCCGATGCTGCCGAGTGCGCTGAGTGTCGGTGTGCCGAGCAGCAACGTTGCCATTAGCATCCATAAAGCATCGGCTTCCAATCCGTATTGAATGCCAAGTAGCGGGGCAATCAAGGTCAGCGGTACGCCGGTGGTCAGCCAGTGGGCGATGAGTTTTCCGGCGACCATCATGCTGGCTGGTGCTGGCGCGAGCAGGAGTTGTTCTAGTGTGCCGTCTTGCCAATCGGCGTGAAATAGCCGTGGTAGCGCGAGTAAATTGGCCAAAATCGCCGCCACCCACAATACGCCAGGGCCGATGCGGGCGAGTAGTTGCGGCTCTGGGCCGACAGCAAGCGGGAATAGGCTGGCGACCAAAACAAAAAATACCAAGCCCACTAGCAAGTCGCCGCGTTGCTGCCACGCGAGGAGTAGATCGCGCTGAATGACGGTGAGAAAAAAACGGCTGTAGCTCATTTTTTCACCGACAGAGTGAGTTCGGTGATGCTAGGTATTGCCTTAGGTAGTATTTGATGCGATGTAAAGATTGCAATACCCCCGTTCGCGCAATGTTCGCTAATCCAACCGCCGAGTTGTTCTTGCGCTTTGGTGTCCAGTGCAACAAACGGCTCATCGAGCAACCACAGCGGCCGTGATGTGGCGAGCAGTCGCGCGAGTGCCGCACGTTTTTTTTGCCCTTGCGACAGGCTACGCACCGGTAAATCGCATTGCCGCGCCAGGCCCACGCGGCTCAACGCCTGCAAAATGGCGGCTTCATCTAGTGGATTGCCAGCGAGTTTTGCGGCCAAATGTAAATTGTCGAACGGGCTGAGCAAGTCTTTCAGCGCATCTTTGTGGCCGAGGTAATGCAGCTGCGCGTAATACTCATCGCCCAACGTGGCAATGTTTTGCTCGCCCCACCGAATTTCACCGTGTTGTGGCTGAGTGAGACCCGCCAATAGTTTGAGCAAGGTGGTTTTGCCAACGCCATTTTCGCCGCGTAAATGCACGCAATCGCCCGCATTAAGCGTGAGCGACAGCTCAGAAAACAAGGGGCGATCACCGCGTTGCGCGGCAAGATGGGCGATAGAAAGCATGAGTGTCAGTATACGGAAGCCACCGCCCGCGCGGCAGGTATTTGGCTCTAGTTGTGGCTATCTAGTAAGAGGTAGTCCTTAATGCAACAAGCGTGGTGCAAGATTTCTTTTATAGTAGCAGGTGCGGCGCGTGACTTTAGATCGTCACTATTGCATCGGCCGCAACACTGTTTTGTGTTGAACATGGATTCCGCCGCGATAGATTTACTCGTACAGTTCGACTAATGTTTCAACACAGGGAGCTCGCTTGCAGCATCCATTTGCATTCGCCGTTTATAGGAAATCATGCAGAACTTCACCAGCACATCGCCAGCGTCATCTGATCGGGTTTTGACAGACCGATTTGGCCGCGCCATTCGCTATTTGCGGCTGTCGGTGACCGATCGCTGTGATCTGCGCTGTAATTACTGCTTACCCAAAGGGTTTGAGGATTACGAAGAGCCAAAAAACTGGCTTAATTTCGATGAAATGACGCGATTGGTCGGCATCTTCGCCCAGGCTGGGGTGTCACGCGTGCGTTTAACAGGCGGTGAACCTCTGTTGCGCCGCAATCTACCCGAACTGGCTGCACGTTTAGCCGCCTTGCCTGGCGTGGAAGATTTGTCCCTATCGACCAACGCCACGCAACTGGTTAAACACGCCCCCGCGCTGAAAGCGGCTGGCGTAAAACGCATCAATGTTAGCCTCGATTCGCTGGATAAAGGCTGTATCAACACCATCACCGGTCGCGATAGTTTTGATTCGATTATGGCGGGCATTATGGCGGGTAAAGCTGCTGGCTTTGCGCCGATCAAACTCAATATGGTCGCGATGCGTGGTGTCAACGACCACGAAATTGGCCGAATGGTCGCCTTCTGCCTAGAAAATGACTTTATCTTGCGGCTAATCGAAGCGATGCCGATGGGTGATACTGGCCGTAATGCGCAGTATCTCGATTTGAATCCAGTGCGCGAGCAACTGGTGCAGCAATTTGGTTTGATTCCCGAAGTGGCAGAACTCGGTGGTGGCCCCGCGCGTTATTGGCAAACGGCAGACGGTAGTGGTCGAGTTGGCTTTATCACGCCGATTTCACAGCATTTTTGCGCTACTTGTAATCGTGTGCGTTTGGCGGTCGATGGCACTTTGTATATGTGTTTGGGGCAAGAAGAAAAATTCGAATTTGCACCGTTGTTGCGTGGCGGTGCTTCGGATTCTGAAATCCTTGCGGCGTTGAAAGAAGCGATTGAGCTGAAACCGGAGCGGCATGAATTCAAAGAGCAACCGGGGAAGATTATTCGGTTTATGTCGCAGACGGGGGGCTAGGTATTTAGTTGTAGCCATTAACTATTAGTGTTTGTGTTGATATACCCATTGTTGTTTTTTAAGTGCCTACGGCACGATTGATTTCGATGCGCGTTTCCGCTGCGCGGACGGGTTCATTTCTTTTGCTTCTCCAAAAGAAACGAACCAAAGAAAAAGAGTCCCGGGCGCGCATCGGTCCCCGATGCCCTCGATCGATCGTGAGCCAAACGATAGGGCTGTTTGTCTCTCTCCTCACTCGGTGCGCTTGGACGGGATTTGAAAACCATGCATCTACCATTGGCGTACTTGGTTGCGTGAATTGTTTGGTATCGTATGGTGGGTTTTAGGTTTTATGTGCCTGCGGCACGATGGATTTTGGTGCGCGGACTGCCGCGCGGCAGGTCTATTTCTTTTGCTTCTCCAAAAGAAATAGACGAAAGAAAAGGAGCCCCGGGCGCGCATCGGTCCCCGATGCCCTCGATCGATCGTGAGCCAAACGATAGGGCTGTTTGTCTCTCTTCTCACTCGGTTCGCTTGGACGGGATTTGAAAACCATGCATCTACCATTGGCGTACTTGGTTGCGTGAATTGTTTGGTATCGCATGGTGGGTTTTAGGTTTTATGTGCCTGCGGCACGATGGATTTTGGTGCGCGGACTGCCGCGCGGCAGGTCTATTTCTTTTGCTTCTCCAAAAGAAATAGACGAAAGAAAAGGAGCCCCGGGCGCGCATCGGTCCCCGATGCCCTCGATCGATCGTGAGCCAAACGATAAAGCGGTTTGTCTCCCTCCTCACTCGGTGCGCTTGGACGGGATTTAAAAACCATGCATCCACCATCGTGTGCTTGGTTGCGTGAATTGTTTGGCTTAGCATGGTTGGATTCAGGATTCAGGATTCAGGATTCAGGATTCAGGATTCAGGATTCAGGATTCAGGATTCAGGATTCAGATTGATGTATTAGATGTATTTGAATGTAGGCATTGTTTATCAATATTTAGCTGGCAATACATCGTTATAGAATCAAGCCTCGTTGAGCTGCGTGAGATCCCTTAGCAGCAAGCCGAGCGAGTTTTGAGCGCAACCGTCTCGATTATCCGTAGCGAGGGCATCCGGCGTAGCCGGACGCAGATGCAGGGTCGCCTTCTTTTGCTTACTTTTCTTGGCGAAGCAAGAAAAGTGAGTGCCGCGGCGCATAGCCGCTTACCATGTGCGGGAAAGGCTGAAATGGATAGGTTAAACTGTGGTTTCTGATCGGCTATTTTGTTAGTAAAAAATACGTTTGTAATTTGATTTTAGCGATCAAATGAATGAAACTTATTTGATGGGTAAGGTATTAAATTTAAATGAAACAGTCTTATTTTGATAAAATGCTGAATAGAATTTTAAAAGTAGAATCTAAAAGATTTGGCTGGAAATGTAGCCGTGGATTCGTTTTTAAGAAAGAAAAAAGTTTGTTCTTTACGATTTTAATAAATGGACAGTCAAAGACAAAAAAATTACATTGGTCACTTAGTTTTAAGCATTATGATTTTGATGATATTTTCTGGGATGTGGTTAAGCTTCCAGAGAATAAAAAACAGCCCCTTAGTTTTCGTGCTTGTGGTGCTTGGGTTGCCCCGAGCATGGTTGTTCAGGAAGGGTGCGCAGGTCTTGATAGCTTGGAAGAAGAAATTGTATTGAACGAAGTGAGAAAAATATTTGAGCTACTTATTCCTATAAGTGATAAAGAAGCATCTCTGGCCAACACTTACCAAAGTAATCTTCAAATTTTAGAAAAATACTATTCACAACTGATTGAAAAATATCCTAATGCAGTTCGTGCAATATGGGTTGAGAAACTTTTAACCGGTTTACTCGAATGCAAGTTTGATGAAGCGCATGCAATTGCAATTGCACGAATAAATGCTGGTGATTCAGGTGGCTTCAGTTATTCAGGAGCCTCATTTTATCAATTGGCGACCGAATATATTAAAACCCAATAGCGGGATTTCGTAAGTTCAACACAGGTAAACAAAATGCTTCCGCAATAGGTCAGCCTGAGCCAAAATGCTGGAAATTCGCCCCATGCCCCATATCCTCGCCATCACCGGCTATTCCGGTTCGGGTAAAACTACCCTCATCGAAGCACTACTCCCCGAACTCGCCCAACTTGGCTGGCGGGTGAATGTGATTAAACATTCACACCACGATTTGGAATTGGAACCACCCCGCAAAGACAGCGCACGGTTTCGCGCGGCGGGGGCGGGGGAGGTGATGGTGGTTTCGCCGTTTCGTTACGCGATTGTGCACGAACTGCGCGGCGCGGCGGAACCCACGTTGGCGGAGCAAATCGCTCGCCTTGCACCGGCGGATTTAACCTTGCTGGAAGGCTTTAAGTCGGAAGAAATTCCCAAAATTGAAATCTGGCGCGAGGCCAATGGCAAACCGCTCTTATGTCAAAATGATGCCAGTATTGTCGCTATTGCCACAGATAGTAATGCACAGCAGGCAATACCCGTACTAGATCTAAATGATGTTCCCGCGCTGGCGCGGTTTATTTTTGATTATTTTGGAAATTCAAATGCTTGATTTTGATACCGCGCTGGCTAATCTCTTGGCTGCGGCGCGCCGCATTACTGAGGTTGAAACTGTACCGCTGCTAGCGGCGAACGGTCGCGTGTTGGCGCAAGATATCGTCGCGCCTATTGATGTTCCCGGTTTTGATAACAGCGCGATGGATGGTTATGCGCTCCATATCGCTGATTTTGCTGCGCCGCCGACTGATTTTCTGATTAGTCAACGGATTGCGGCGGGTGAGGTGGGCACAAACTTGGTGACGGGCGAAGCGGCGCGGATCTTTACTGGCGCACCGATTCCTGCTGGCGCGAATGCGGTGGCGATGCAGGAAGTCTGCAGCGTGGTTTACGGCCGCGTCACAGTGGCGATGAGTTTAAAAAACGGCGCAAATATTCGCCGTGCGGGTGAAGATATCGCTGCGAAGTCGGTGGTGCTGGCGGCGGGAACGCGTTTGGGCGCAGCTGAAATTGGTTTGGCGGCATCGATTGGCGTGCCGACTTTGCCAGTGGTGCGGCCGTTGAAAGTCGCTTTGCTTAGTACAGGTGACGAGCTAGTCGAGCCGGGTGCGGATTTGGGCGCAGGGCAGATTTATAACTCAAATCGGTATGCGATTAATACCTTGCTGCAAACGCTGGGCTGCGTGGTGACAGACTTTGGTATTGTGGCCGATGATCGCGAAGCGACGATTGAGCTACTTAAAACGGCGTCGGCTGAACATGATGTGGTGATGACATCGGGCGGGGTATCAGTCGGTGAGGAAGACCATGTAAAAGCTGCGGTTGAATACCTAGGAAAGCTTGATTTGTGGAAAATAGCGATGAAGCCGGGTAAACCGTTCGCACATGGCCGAATTGGCGAGACGGATTTTATTGGTCTGCCCGGCAATCCCGTATCGAGCTATGTGACGTTTTTGATGTTGGTGCGACCGTTCTTATTGGCACGGCAAGGCGTGACAGCGATTACGCCAACGAGTTTGCCGCTGATCGCTGCATTTGACTGGAAAAAGGCCGGAGATCGGCGCGAGTTCTTGCGCGTTCGTTTAAATAACGCCGGCCAAGTCGAGCTATTCCCGCGCCAAGGTTCTGGCGTGTTGACATCAATGGTATGGAGCGATGGTTTGGTCGATTTGCCGGCAGGGCAAACGATTGCGGCGGGTGATGTGGTGGCCTATTTGCCTTTGTCGGCACTGTGTTAAGGATTGAACATGATTTCAGTGGTGTATTTCGCGCGTTTAAAAGAAGTATTGGGTTTGGCTGAAGAGCAATTGCCGCAATCGCCAGCGACGGTGGCGGATTTGATTGACTTGCTGGCTGCTCGCGGTGGCGTTTGGGCTGAGGAGTTGGCGGGTGGCAAGGTATTTCGCGTCGCGATTAATCAAGAGATGGCGCGTTTGAGCGATGCGATCCCTGAAGGCGCAGAAGTGGCGATTTTTCCGCCGGTGACCGGAGGTTGAGCGTGGATAAAATTGTCGCGGATGTGATTGTTGTACAGGAGCAGGATTTTGATGTCGCCGCGGAATACGCGAGATTCGCGGGTGACGCCACCATCGGCGCGGTAGTGATGTTTGTGGGTCGGGTACGGGATCTCAATCCACAACCAGAATTGATCGCGCTGGAGTTAGAGCATTATCCGAAAATGACCGAGCGCGCTTTGCAGCAGATTGTTGCTGATGCGAAAGCGCGGTGGCCCTTGGATGCGGTGACTTTGATTCATCGAGTTGGTCCCTTACGCCCAGCTGAGCAAATTGTGTTGGTTTTGACCGCGAGCGCGCATCGCGATGCCGCATATGCTGCAAATGCGTATATCATGGATTATCTTAAAACTGAGGCGCCGTTTTGGAAAAAGGAAGTCACTGCAAACGCCAGTATCTGGGTGGATGCGCGCGAGTCCGACCAAACGGCAAGGCAACGTTGGGAATGATGCAATGATCGTTGATGCGGTGATTTTAGCGGGCGGTGAAGGCCGACGAATGGACGGGCGTGATAAAGGCTTGGTCGAGCTGTCGGGGCGACCGCTGATCGAATGGAGCTTAGAGGGCGTGCAGCGCCAATCTACGCCTGTGAATCACGTCCTGATTTCTGCCAATCGCAATCTACCCGACTACGCTCGCTATGGCTTTGCGGTGCTGCGTGATGTTTATCCGAATCACCCAGGGCCTATGGGCGGGATTCATGCGGCATTTTTGGCCTCGCCTGCCAAACTGATGCTGGTGATTCCGTGCGACTCGCCGTTTTTACCTGCTGATTTGCTGCAACAATTGCGCGCTGCGATGGAGTCATCCAAAGCGCAGGCGGCGGTGGCGAAAACCAGCGATGGCCGTCTTTATCCAACGATTTGCTTGCTGTCACGTTCGGTATTGCCGTCTTTAGTTGAGCATTTGTCTTGCGGCCGTTTGAAAATGCTCGATTGGCTCAAAAGTATCGGCGCAGTTGAAGTGACGTTTGCCAAAGACAGCTTCCCTAATTTGAATACCTTGGATGATTTATCGGGCTTGGCTAATCGCCTATCGGGAGCCGAAGCGATCCCTGTTGCGGGGGGGTTAACGCATTTTAATAGTGCGGGTGATGCGCACATGGTCGACGTGGGTGCCAAAGCAGAGACGCATCGTGTGGCTACGGCGCAGGGTGATATTCGCATGTTGCCCGATACACTGCGTTTGATTGAAGATGGTACAAATAAAAAAGGTGATGTACTCGGGGTCGCGCGAATTGCGGCGATTATGGCCGCGAAAAAAACCAGTGATTTAATCCCGCTCTGCCATCCCTTGCCTTTGACTAAAGTGAATGTCGATTTTCAAGTCGATCGAATGAAATCGACGGTGCGTTGCATTGTGACCTGCGAAACCTATGGCAAAACCGGGATCGAAATGGAAGCATTAACGGCGGTGAATGTCGGGCTGCTCACGGTTTACGATATGTGCAAAGCGGTGGATAAAGGCATGGTGATGAGTGACATCCGCCTGCTGGAAAAAATCGGTGGCAAGTCGGGGCATTGGCAGGCTTCGTCAGATATGTTTGTTATTTAAGTCGCTGAAAATAAAGAATTAAGCTCTGAGCGGTAGCTCTCAATGTGAAACATTGGCGTATGATAAATCATTCTCCGCCGTGTAAATCAGGAGGGCGTCATGCTGCCGAAAGTCATGTACGAATGCCTACCCTATGGTTGCCAAGCCTTGGGGGTAAGCAGTGCCTTGTGGAGTAGTAATACCATCGGTGTTGTGTCTGCTTTATTGCTCATGCTGGCGGCGATTATTATTTTGTATATGCGCTTGCATGCCCGCACTCAGCAGCTTGAAGAATACAAAAAGCTGCTAGCGCGGGAAAAACAGCTTTATGGCGGCATCCACCGCGGTCATTTGTGAGTTGGACGCCGCAGTTATTTTAAGCCCAAGGGATTGGGCTTTTTGTGATGGCGACCGAAACCATATAGCCAAAGGTACAGAGCGCCGCAATAAAAGCGGTGGCGCGGATCAGGTAGGTTTTACCGCGCTTAATCGCAATGGTGCCAAAGCCGATATACACCACCAAAGCAATCAGTTTTGCCATAATCCATGGCGCTTCACTGGGTTTCAAGCCCAGCATCACCGCTAAACTCACGCCTGAAATCAATAAGCCGGTATCGATAATATGCGGGGCAATCCGCAAGGTTTTCATTTGCAGTGCCTTGGAGGACTTCAGCATTAATATGCCACGGAGTAAAAATAGCACGCCAGAAAGGGTGATTAAACTGAGGTGTAAATGCTTGATGTCCAAATAATATTCCATGCTTTTGTCTCGATGTGATGAATAGGTCTTATGCCTAGACGATTAAAACAGTAAAATGTTGCATTGTCGGCCTTAAATGTAGAAAAAAAATGGAAGAACCACTTCGCTTATCTAAACGCATGGCCGAATTGGGCCTGTGCTCGCGTCGCGAGGCCGATGAATATATCTCCCGTGGCTGGGTCTTGGTCGATGGCCAAGTCGTCGACGTGCTCGGCACTAAAGTCTTGCCAAGCCAACATATTGAACTGCATAAATTTGCTGCGCAAGTGCAGGCGGGTCGGGTGACGATTTTGATCAATAAGCCGGTGGGCTATGTGTCGGGTCAGGCCGAAGATGGCTACGAGCCTGCCGTGGTGCTGTTCAAGCCAGAAAACCACTGGGTGGGTGACAATAGCGGTATTCCATTTTCGCCTGTGCATTATCAAGGTCTTGCGCCTGCGGGGCGCTTGGATATTGATTCGGTTGGCCTCTTGGTGCTCACGCAAGATGGTGTGGTTGCCAAAACGCTGATTGGCGAAAACTCGCAAGTTGAAAAAGAATATTTGGTGCGGGTTTCGGGCCATTTGAAAGGCGATGGTTTACGTCTGCTCAATCACGGTTTGGAGCTTGATGGCGCCAAACTCAAACCCGCACGGGTTTGGTGGCAGAATAAAGATCAACTGCGTTTCATTTTGCGCGAAGGTAAAAAGCGCCAGATTCGCCGGATGTGTGAATTGGTGGGGCTGGAAGTCGTGGGGCTGCAACGGATTCGCATTGGTCGCATCATGCTGGGCGATTTGCCACGCGGGCAATGGCGCTACCTGGCGCCAGACGAGTCATTTGTTGGCGGCGATATGGATTTCTAATCAGATCGCATTGGCAATGCCAACGTCTGTCTGACTTTAGTTTGTTACCTTGCCCTCTCACTAGAGAGGGCTTCTTATTGGATTGAATAAATGCGCGCTGATTTATGGTTGGTCGAGCATGGTTTGGCAAACTCGCGTACCGCTGCGCAAACAATGATTTTGGCTGGGCGAGTGCAGGTCGACGGTAAAGTATTGATCAAGGTGGCGAGTCAACTCGCCCCCTATGCCGAAGTAACGGTGACGCCGGATGAACTCGATCGCTATGTGTCGCGTGGCGGAATTAAGCTCGCTGGCGCGCTGGCGGCGGCCGAGCTGGATGTGACCGGCATGCTGGCGCTGGACGTCGGGATTTCAACAGGTGGTTTTACCGACTGCTTATTACAATCTGGTGCGCGGCGAGTGATTGGCGTTGAGGTTGGTCATGATCAATTGCATCCGCGCTTACTGGCGGACGCACGTGTCACGCAGTTTGAAGGCGTGAATGCGCGCAATCTGAGTTTAGAGACGATAGCATCAGCGCTTAATGACGAATCGATTGATTTGATTGTGGGCGATATCTCGTTTATTTCGCTGACTTTAGTTTTGCCCGCGCTACGTGCGGTCTTGCCGGTGGGAGGAAAATTGCTGTTTTTAGTGAAGCCACAATTTGAGCTGGGCCCACAAGCGTTGGGCAAGGGCGGGATTGTGCGTGATGAGAATTTATATCCTCACGTCGAAGAGAAAATCCGTACTGCAGCGTGTGTCGAGGGTTTTGAGGTACTGAATTATTTTGCCAGTTCGATTGCCGGTGGCGATGGAAATCGGGAATTTTTTATTCAGGGTGTTGCTGTTTGATTGGGTATATGTATCTGGCTATTGTTGAAATTGCTCTTCGTTGATATACCCTGATCTAATTGCTTCGCTATTCTACTGATGAATAGCGAAGCATATTTGAGTTCAGGCCTCGTTTTTAGAAACCATCGTTTAATGCAAAGCCGGCGCCGATGGTGTTTTGGCGCCAATTGTAATCAATCATCGTTTCGCCATAACCCGTGAACCCTTGCACATAAGCGCGTAGTGGCCCGATGACCGGTGGTGAATACCAGCCCACTTGGAGTGAGCCTTTGCCGGTATTGAAATTGCCACGGGCTAGCGCCGTGAAGCTGTGGCCATTCCAGCGGTAAACCGCATTGAGCTGACCGCGGCCATAGTAATCAAGGATGGTGGCATTTTCATCAACGTCATCGCTTTCTGGTAGGCGATACCAAGCTTTGCCGTAGATGGCGAAGTTGCCGTTTTCGATACCCACTTCAGCAAACAGTCGGTCCCAACTGCGAGAAATTGACTCGGTGCGGCCATTCGATTGGTGGGCGTAGCCGGCGTTGAGTAGTTTCCATTTAAAGCCTGCGCCTAAATCGACATCAGGGCGGAAACTCACGATTAGCTCTGGCATGTAGTTCGTTTCGCGGAACGGACGTGATTGGTCGGCATTATAGACTTGCCAATTATTATTTTGGGTATAGGCTCCCCAAACACCCCAGCGGCGATCATCTGTAGTCCAGATACGGCCTTTAAAGCTGAGCTGGAACTTGGCTTCAATAGAGTCTAGCTCTACTTTGCCATCGGATTGCAGAACCTGATAGGGCGCGTCATTTGGATTATCCGAATAGCGGCCAAGCAATAGATAATTGGAATTGTACATGCCCAGTTGGTAGCGATCAGAGCTAGGATCAAAGCCCCATGCCGCATCGATGATCGAAGTTGGCTGTGCCGTGGCCATCGTGCTGGCTGGTGCTGGAGCGTTAACTTGAGCTGGCGTTACTTCTGTACTAGCCGCAACAGTTGTTGTGGTCGTGGCGCTTGCGGTACTGGTGGTATTGACTTCAGGTGCGCCGTTCGCTTGATCGTAGCAAGCGAGTCGTTCGGTGCTCGATACAATGCTGCGGCAGTTCACCGGCGTTTGCGCGATGGCGCCGCCCGCTGTAGCGAGCAGTAAAAGCAATGCGAGTGGCTGTTGAGTCGGTTTCATTTATTGTTCCCTGTCGAGCGATAAGTTTTGATTTTTTAATGAAATCAATATTTTGGCTGATTGTAACAAGTTCACGCTGTTTGTGCTTTGAGCGTCACTTTCACCTGAGTTAAGTGTCGCAATTGCTTGTATTCACTCACTAAAGGCCAGCGATCATAGGTCAAGATTTCAACCGGACGCCAAATTAAAACCCATGCAAAGACCACTAAACTTTGTTCGAGCGTGACAATTAAGCGGGAATCAGGAAAGGCATTCATCAGCGCCAAACCAATCAAAGTGCAGACTAAAAAAACCAAAAAGCCAAGCAATAAACCCTTGCGCCCGAGTTTTAGCGATTTTTTAAGTTCTGCAGTTTTATCCTCGGCTTTTAATTCAAAGTGATAACGTATCGTTTGCTCCAACTGCGCCGCATCGACAAGCGAAACTTTATCAGCAGGCAAATATACCGAGAGTTCAATAGATTCGCCTGCTGGGATATTTTCGCTATTGGCTAAAATATAGCGTTCTGCTTGAGGATCTAGTTCTCGCTCACGAAAAGGAGCTGGGTCGAAATTATTAAATAATTGTTCGATGGTGTTGATGCGGAGTTCAATTTGATTGCCCATCCCTGTTTCCTGTTTAATTGCCAAAGATGAAGGCGATGGAGAATAGAATGACCACACTGAGTAATGTCATCGCTGCAATCGGCCATTGACCCAGTGCCGCATCCAGTTTGGCAACGCGGGTGCTGATCGCCGCTGTAGGGTGAGTAAACGCATTAAGTACTGCGTGACCAATATCACCAGCGCTGATTTGCGGCGCACGGATAGGCAACCGAGATACCAGCAGCGCAATGCAGATGCCGACCAAAATTGGCCATAAGCCCGCCCACAGCGTGTACGCTTCGAGCGCCTTGGCCAAATCATGACTTGGTGCGTAGGCAATTAATGCTACGGGAAGCAGCAAGCAAGCGATGGCTAAGATCAACCAAGACCCGTTTTGGCTGCTGAGTGACTTCGCATCGGGGTTGTTGGCGAAAGTCGTTTTGAGTTGATGAATAAAATGCAGCATCAGCAGCGTACTGGCGACGGATGACAAGGTGGCTATCGTATAGGCCAAGCCATCGCCCATCACATCTTTAGTGACTGATTTTGCAAGTCCGCCGCCTGTGAGTGGCAGGCCTGCAAAACTGAGTGCAACCAATATAACGGGTGTAAATACGATCCAATAGCGGCGCAGTCCAGTCGCGGCAATGACGCCTATGGCGAGAAATAATCCGCCTTTGGCGACGACATGACGCGCAGCATAAAATGCAGCGGCCAATCGCGAACCCTCGTCGGCCACCATGATGCCCATGCCCAAAATGGCAATGATGAAACCCATTTGGCTGACGCTGGAATAGGCGAGGATGGTTTTCGGGTCTTTCTGCGTTAAACCAATCGCCACGCCATAGAGTGCGCCGAATAATCCGATGGCGGCCAGTGCCATGCCCCAATCGGGTAGTGCAATGTGCTCAGGTAAGAAACGAATCAAACCCAAGACACTGGCCTTGATAACCGCACCACTGAGTACTGCAGCCACCGGCAGAATGGCGACGCTATAGGCTTTGGGCATGAAAAAGTGCGTGGGTACGAGGCCGGCTTTGATACCAAAACCAAGCACCAATAAAGCGATAATGAGATCGCGCATGGATGAGTCTGCCAACGCCGCCGAGGCATCCTGAATCCACAAGCTATGTTCGGGTGTAATCGAGGCCAGCAAGACAAAAGCGAGCAATAAAAAGGTCTCGGCAAATAAGGCGATGCCAAGGTAAATCATGGCCGCAGTTTGCGAGCGAGGCGAGCTTTCTATCATCACCAGGCAGCTAGCCCCCACGCTGAGCAGTGCTAATAGCCCATAAAAGCTCACCATGTCCGCCGCGAGATATACGCCCATGCAGCCAGCGAGGGTCATTAACCAGCACACGGAAAAGCGTTCGGGATTGACTGTGGGTGGTAATGATTTTTGCGCGTAGCAGGCACTTGCAATCCACAAAATAGCCGATGCGCCCAACAAAATTGCACCCGGTAAATCTAATTCAAAAGCCACCGGAATTCGCGCGTTACCCAAAACCAGCGCTGGCGCATCAACCGAGAGTATTGCCGCAAATAGTGAGGGTATCGGTGCATAGGGCAATATACCCAGCATATGCTTGCGGGCAGGTGCTAAGAAGCAGGCCAGCAGCAGCGCAAAGGGTAGGCCAACGGTAATGCCGATCAGTAGTGTTGCAAAGCTCATGGTTGCCCCAACAAAAGAGTAGATGGACGACCAATTTGAATCAGATCAATCGGTAAAAATGCAGCGAGGCCGAGTAAGAAAGCGAATGTGGCCAGTGCGAGCACAACGGCCTCGCGATAGCGTGGTACGGCTAATTTTGGGGTAACGGGGGTTTCAACGATTTGCATCGCTCGCACCAACACCATAAAGACATAACAACTGGTCAATAAGCCACCGACTAGCATTACCGCTGCCCACCACCATTGCCCCGTGTTCAGCGCTGAGGTGAGTAAGAGCCATTTAGCCAAGAAGCCGCCTGTGGGTGGCAAGCCAATTAAAGATGCCCCCGCTAGCGCAAAAGCCAGCATGGTGAGCGGAAGCTGTCGACCTACGCCACGCAGATCCGCAATTCGGTCATGGCCTAAAGTGCTGTATATCAGCCCCGCCGCCATGAACATCGCAGTCTTGGCTGTTGCATGGGAAATGACTTGCAACATGCCGCCTGTTGTTGCGGTTTCGGTCGGTAAGTTGAGTGCCGACAAACCAAAAAAGAGTGGAAACATTAAGAATAAATAACCAATCTGTGCCACGGTTGAGTAGGCAATGAGTAGCTTCAGTCTTGCCTGGCGCAATGCGACGATATTGCCGACGATAATGGCGGTGGCACCCAATCCAGCGAGAAATTGTGCCGCTGATAGCGTCACCAGTTCTGGCATTACATCGAGCCAGAGCCTCAGTAGTAAAAAGAAAGAACCTTTCACAACTAATGCAGAAAGAACCGCGCTCGCACCCGCCGGTGCCCCCGCATGTGCAGGTGGCAGCCAGAGATGTAATGGGAATAACGCAGTTTTAGCCAGTAAGCCCACGGTCATTAAGGCGGCGGCTGCGTAGGTAATCGCTTCTGGCTGAACGGCTTGAGCTAAAAGTGCAATATCGAGTGTGCCATACGCGCCATAAAGCAAGACGGCGCCGAGCAGATAAAGCACTGAGCCAAGCAAGGCAAATAGCAGATAGCGCAATGCCGCTTTTAGTGTGGCCGCTTTACCATCCAGACAAACGAGGGGAACGCCGGCAAAAGTCACTAGCTCCAGCGCGACGTAGAGCGTAAACAAATCGCTAGCGAGGAAAATCAGATTGAGCGCACCCCAAACGGCGAGCAATAGCGTCCAAAACATCAATGGCGCACGGGCTTCTTTGACATCTATTGGCGTTTCAAAATCGGCACGGGCGAAAATGGCGACGGCAAATAAAATCACCGATGTGGCAAGCAGCATGACGGCCGAAAAACCATCAAGGTGCAGCTTGATGCCCAGTGGCGGTGCCCATCCGCCGAGTAAGTAGTTGAGCGATTGACCGGATTCGATTAGTTGCCAAGCGATCTGCGCGCTTAAAATAAACCCAAGCAAAAAAGACAGCGTTGCAATGGTCTGGGCTCGTCGACCGCCTACAACAAAGGCAATGATCATGCCAATAAATGGCAGGGTGAGCGCGAGTACGAGGAGTATGTCTCCCGCTGAGCTAATGGTGGATGCCGAATCGATCATTCTGTCTCAGTCTTGGGTGTTGCTGGTGGGAGCGTTTCGTCGCTCAGACTGGCTTCTTTGCTGCTGTCATACAAACGCAGGAGCAACGCCACCGCCAAGGCCGTCGCAGAAAAAGCGACGACAATCCCTGTGATCACTAAAGCGTGTGGCACGGGATCAACCAGCATATTTTGTGCAGCGCCACGTCGCGCAACGACGCCAAAGAGCAGAAAAATACCGCTGCCCATTAAGTTAAACGCCAAAATTTTACGCAAAGGCTGTGGATTGACGATGAAGCCATAAAGCCCTAAGCCAATCAGAAGTGCGCCGCATAGGCCAAACAGCGTGGAGGACGTCATTTAGTGTCGCTCCGCTTCGGTATGCCAATCACCAGCAAAGCCAAGGTCACGGCGATGGATATCATTGAGGCAAATTCAATGGCGATAATCAGTGGTTTGGCAAAGCCATCGGGGTAGGCAAGGAAAGTGCCTGCTAGCGGGATTCCCGCAAAGCCAATTGCTAAAAACACCACCGTACCTAGTATTAGGCTGATTCGTAAACTACGACGACTGATGGCGGGCAAGTCCATTAGACCCGCCATAACTAGCAACAAACCCATCGCCGCCAGCAAGGTGCCCGCTTGGAATTTGCCGCCGGGCAAGTCTGCGCCGACCCAAAGAATATAAACCGCAACGACAATACCAATCGGTGGCAATAAACGCGCCAAATAGGTCAGCATGCTATTTGGATTATTATGTGAGATTTGCCCCGGTCGACCTCCCCAGTATTGGTCTGGCGTCAGCGACCAGACTGCGATAAGGGCTAATACCAGCACAATCGCTTCGAGTAAGGTGTCGGTCGAACGGAAGGCGAGTAGCACTGCGGTGACAGGATTCCCCAGTCCTGTGGTGCCCATATTTTCCGCAACTTGTGGCACTAGCGTTGGGCCAGTCTCGGGGAGTGTGAGTACCACGTAAACTAAGCCCGCGGTCACCATCATCGATAGTAGTGCTGCGACAATCCGAATTGAAATTGTCGGCGATTCAGCGCGCAATTTCGCTTCTGTGGGCCGCAATTGAATTGCGGCGCCAATCAGCAAAATCCCTGAAAGACCGCCACCAATCGCCGCTTCGGTTAAGGCTGCATCAATCGCATCGAGTCTGACCCAGACCAGCGCCAACAATAGGCCGTAGATTGCAAAGCCAATCGCCGCAGAAAAAGTATCACGCACCGCGATAATCCACGTTGCTAAGATCAAAATCAGAACAAACAAGCTACCGTCAAAAATCATTCCCATTACATGCTCTCATCATCAGAGCGGCGTGCAAAACGCGCAATCAGTTGCGAAACCACAGCACCCATTAGCAAGATGAGTAACCATATGCCGATTAATTTGACTGCAAGCAGCGGGCTAGCAACTCGGGGCAGTAGGCCGATGATGATTAAGCCTAAGCCAAGATTATCGGCTTTAGTCAGCGCATGCAGGCGGGTGAGCGTATCGGGAAAGCGTAAAAAGCCGACGGTTCCGGCAAAAAAGAAAAAAACGCCCAATGAAACAGAGACTACGGTGAAGACATCCAGCAAGACACTCATTCTTGATCCTTATCGTCGGTCTTTTGCGCACTGTGCTCTGCCGCTTTGACAAAAGCAATTGATGCCATGGCCGCTAATAAAGCCAAGGTGAGTGCCACATCGATGACGGCGGTTTCATCACTGGCTGCGCCAATCAGCAGCAGGATGGCGACGCCGCCTGTGCCTATTAATTGCGCAGAAAGCACACGGTCCACATCGCTGGGCTCACGAAATAGTCGATATAAACTCAGAGCGGTAAAGAGTAGAACTAAGCACGCCGCCGCAAGTAAAAATTCATTCATTGGCACGCTCGTCCTTCAGAACGGGAGCAAGTAATCGCTCCTCATTTTTGAGGCTGGCGCACACGTCGATGGTGGTATCAAGGGTGTGATACTCCAGATGCTGAGTGCTTTCGCCGCAAGGCACCGAGCCCGGCAAGAGACTCGTGATGCTGGCAAAGGTATTGCGCAAGTAGCCTGCAGGGTAGGTGATTGGATATTGGATGATGCCCGTGCGTAAGGGCAGTTTGGGGTCTAAGGCTCTACGTGCCACATCCCAGCCGGACAAGACCGACTGCCAGAGAAAGTGAGGAAAAAATAAGGCGAGTTGCAGTAGATTAATTGATTGTGTATTGGGTGGCATGAGCCACAAACTGACTTTGCACGCCAGCAGCGCCGCAAGGCCACCCACGATGAGATCCGCAGGTTTGCCTATCCCCATTAACGCGATCCAGAGGGCCATCAACAAGGCCCACCGGATTAGTGCAGTTTTTGTTTGCTTTTTCATTGAGCTGCTTGGACTTCAGTGTCTGCAGGGGCTGTTTCAGTTGGTGTTTTAGCTGGCGGAGTACCGCCAAACACAGCCACATACAATGCAGGCAAGAAGATCAAAGTCAGCAGCGTCGCGACGAAAAGCCCACCCATAATCGCGAAAGCCATTGGCCCCCAGAATACAGTCGGCGCAATCGGTATCATGCCAAGAATTGTCGAGAGTGCCGTGAGCATCATCGGGCGAAGGCGTGATGTACTCGCTGTCACGACAGCATCCCAGATGTCCTTGCCGTCTTTTCGGTCGCTTTCAATTTGGTCAATTAAGATGACTGCATTTTTTGCAATCATGCCCAAGAGCGCCAAAATACCCAAAATTGCAACAAAGCCCAACGGTCGACCTGAAAGCAATAGCGCAGCGACCACACCAATCATGCCCATCGGCATCAGTGCAACCACCATCGCTAAACGCCGGAAGCTGACGAGTTGGAACATCAGAATCGCCAACATGATGGCTAACATAACAGGCACTACGGCCATTACAGAGGCTTGCGACGCGGCACTTTCTTCGGCTACACCCGCCAATTCAATTTTGTAGCCTTTGGCTAGGGTGGCATTCAGTTTGGCTATTTTCGGCTCAAGTTCGGCTACGACGGCATCAGGTAGTACGCCAGGAATCACGTCGGCCATCACGGTCAATGTGGGTACGCGGTCACGACGGCCAATTCGAGGTAATTCTTGCACTTCTTTAAAAGTAGCAAATTGGCTGAGTGGCACATTCCGCCCATTTGGCAGCGGCACTTGTAAGGTCCGCAGCGTTGCAAATGAGAGACGTTGGTCATCATTGGCGCGCGCTACGACATCAATCAAGTAAATGCCATCGCGTACTTGAGTGATGGTTGAGCCAGAAACTGCCACATTGAGTGCTGCTGCCAGCGAGCTTGAGCTCACCCCCAATTGTCTTGCTTGATCTTGATCGACTTGCAGGCGCAGCTGACGTGCAGGTTCGAACCAATCAAAATTGACATGACGTGCTTGGGGGCTATTCCCCATGATTTGTGCAACATCTTGTGCAATTCGGCGAACTTCATTGGTATCTTCGCCACTGACACGGTATTGCAAAGGCCAGCCTACGGGTGGCCCAAGTTCAAGCGGGCCGACGCGTGCCACAACATCTGGAAACTCTTTTGCGAGCACTTTTTCTAGTTTTGCTTGTAAGCGCAGACGAGCTTCAAAGTCTTTGGCGACGATAACAAATTGCCCTAAAAATGGATCGGGCAAATGCACATTCAATGGCAGGTAAAAACGAATTGCGCCACGGCCAACATACGCACTCCAATGTGCTACATCGGGATCATCTTTGAGTACTTTATCAAGTCGCTTAGATACATTCTCGCTGGCAAAAATGGAGGCACTTTGCGGCAATGTAATATCAACTAGAATCTCTGGCCGATCAGAAGAAGGGAAAAACTGGCTTGGCACAAATTGCATCGAGAATAATGCTAAGCAAAATGCACCCACAGTCAGTGAAATGGTTAGCCATTTTGCGCGCATTGCCCCATTCAGGAAACGGCTAAAAAGGTTAAGCAGTGCACTTGGTTTTTTATCAGGGTCTACTTTTGGCGCTTTGAGTAAAGCCATACCAATGAGCGGCGCAAAGATGACCGCTACCAACCAAGAAACAAGTAGTGCGATCCCAACTACAGCAAAAATAGAGAAGGTATATTCACCGGCCGAGCTTGCAGCAAAGCCGATAGGGATAAACCCCGCAATAGTCACCAAGGTGCCAATCAGCATCGGTGCTGCTAATGCTTTGTAGGCATAAGTGGCGGAGTCTTCTTTTGAGTCACCCAAGCCCAATCGGCGAATCATCGCATCGACGGTGGTCATTGCATCATCGACCATCAAGGCCAATGCAATAATCAGTGCACCCAGTGAGATACGTTGCAAATCAATGCCGTACATTTGCATGACCACAAACACAATCGCTAGCGTGAGTGGGATAGACAATGCAACGACGGTACCTGGACGAGCGCCAAGCGTGACAAAACTCACCGCAATGATGATCAAAATGGCTTGCCATAACGACGTGGTAAATTCGTTAATCGCTACATCGACCGTTACAGCCTGATCGGAAACCAAGACCGGCTCAACGCCCGCTGGCAGTTTGGCGCGAATTTCAGCCATTTCTTTTTTTAGATTTGCACCGAGAGCTAGAATGTCACCCGAGTCGCGCATTGCAATCGCTATACCCACTGCAGGCTCACCATTCACGCGGAACATGGGTTGCGGTGGATTGACGAATGTACGTTTTACCGTAGCGATATCGCCTAAGCGTATCATCCGGTCGCCAACGGCAAAATTGATGGCTTCAATGTCTTTTTCGGTATCAAACGAGCCAGAAACCCGTAGTGAAATTCGTTCGCTGTCACCGTGTATGACACCAGAAGGACGTACCAGATTTTGGGCTTGTAAAGCGCGAGCAATCGCGCCGTAGTCCAAGCCCAGTCCACCGAGTCGCTCAGTTGAAAACTCGATCACAATTTGTTCGTTCTGTGCGCCTAAGACTTCAATTTTTGAGACGTCAGGCACATGCAGTAGTTTTGATCGAACATCTTCGGCAATGTCACGGAGTTCACGCTTGCTAAAGCCTTCACCGACAAAACCATAGATCGTCCCGAAGGTGTCGCCAAATTGATCGTTAAAGCCAGGTCCGACCACTCCAGCGGGTAGGGTTCCGCGAATGTCATTGATATTATTACGTACCCATTGCCATGTACTAGGTACCTCTGTGGGAGGGGTTGAGCCTTTTAAGTCGATAAAGATTGTTGTAACGCCAGCACTGGTAAAGCTGCGTACGGTATCGACATTGGGTGTTTCCTGCAGTTTGCGCTCAAGCCGCTCCGTTAATTGCTCGATCGTATCCTCGATTGAGGCGCCAGGCCATGCAGCTTGTACGACCATTGTGCGGGTGGTAAAAGTAGGATCTTCAGCGCGACCTAGGCCTAAAAAGGCCATCGCACCGCCAATCAAGGCCATGATCATCAAGAAAACAACCAGTGAGCGGCGACTAATCGACCACTCAGACAGATTTGGACCGATCATTTGTCACCTCGAAGTGGGTTGACTTTTTGACCTGCACGTAAAGCTTGTACACCTGCGGTGACAACTAGATCGCCCGCTGCCAAACCTTTACTAATCACTACACTGGAAAGGTTTGAGTGTGCTACTTCTACTTTTCGTAGTGCGACTTGATTGGTCTTGCTGTCTACAACCCATACCGCCGCCGCACCATCACCCCGCGTCAGCGCGGTACTTGGAACGTTAAAGCCCTCTGGGGTATCAATCTTGATCCGGCCCGTTACGGTAGTGCCTAGGCGCATCGCAGGTGGAGGATCAATTAATGCAACTCGAATACGGAATGAACCTGTCACAGGGTCGGCACGCGGAGCCACTTCACGCACTCTACCTTCAACAGAAACAGAAGGGTCTTTTGATAGGCTGATGCTGATTTTTGGATCATTGGGTACGGTATCTTTTAGCTGTGACGGGATATTAAAAATCGCATCACGGCCGTCTTGTAGAGCAAGCTCAACGACCATACGGCCGCCTTGTACCACTTCGCCTGGCTCAGCGCCCACTGCGGTCACAACGCCAGTGGCATCAGAAATAAGACGGGTGTAACCCAGGCGAGTACGCGAAATATTTAGATTTGCTTGTGCGGCATTGACTTGGGCCTGGGCGCTATTGGCTTGCTGAACAATACGATCAAAGGCCGCTTGGGAAATAAAGTTTTGCGATAGTAAATAGCGATTGCGATTTTCATTGGCACGGGCTTCGATCAGTAAGGCGCGAGCACCTTCTAAATTTGCCTCGGCAGCAATAACGCCGTTTTGTTCTGTATCTGGGTTGAGGACGGCCACTTCTTGTCCAGCCTTAACTAAATCACCTACATTCACCGAGCGGCTAACCATTCGGCCATCCACGCGAAATGCGAGATTGATTTGATCTTTGGCGTGAACAGTACCTGAGAGTACGGTCAAATCGGTACCATCTTGTCCACCGACTTGCATCACTTTGACTGAGCGTAACTCAGGTGGCGGCGCTTCTTCGGCAGGCTTGCACGCAACGAGTAGTGTCAGTGCTGCGGATAGCGCAATCGTATTGCGCACTGCGTGCGTGAATTTCGCATCAATAAGTGACATAAACAGTTTCCAATCAAAAAGACAGATGGTTAGATTTGTGCATCGTTAGAAACGATGAGTACAAGTCTATAGAGCAAAAATTTCAATTCATTGACTGTTGAATTTATGGCTTAGCAAATCAACAGTTTGAAGTTATTCACGTAATAAAACCTCACTCAGAATTAAGCCTGAGTGAGGTTTTATTAATTCAACAATGATACAGTTTCATTGTCGTTTATTCATCCCGCTTAAAAATCAACAGCATCACGCACAATTGGGCAAGTCATGCAGTGTCCACCGCCACGACCACGGCCTAACTCTGCGCCAACAATCGTAATGACCTCAACGCCTTCTTTGCGGAGTTGCGTATTGGTTTCAGTATTACGGTCATAAGCAAAAACAACACCTGGCGCTACAGCAACCAGATTATTACCACTATCCCATTGTTGGCGTTCCGAGGCGTAATGATTGCCTGCAGTTTCTACCACACGTAGTTTTTTGAAGTTGAGTGACTCAGCCACCACGTCAGTAAATGATTTTTTCTCAATCGTCGCTTCAATGCCGCTTGGTTTGTCACTTGGGCGTAGTGAAATGGCGTGTACTTGGCTCATGAATTCGGGAGACATGGTAACGACATCGCGGTCAGCAAAAGTAAAGATCGTATCCAAATGCATCGCCGTACGTTTGCTTGGCATTGCCGCAATAATGACGCGCTCCGCAGCACCTTTTTTGAACAAATTGTTGGCCAATAAGCTGATGCCTTGGCGAGATGTGCGCTCACTCATACCAATCAATACGACGCCATTACCAATCGGCATTACGTCGCCACCTTCGATGGTTGCGCTGCCGTAGTTGGTATCAGGGTCACCGAACCAGTATTCAAAGCTTGCGCTAGTGAAGGTTGGATGGAAGCGATAAATTGCCGTTGTGAGTAGTGTTTCTTCTTTGCGTGCTGGCCAATACAGAGGATTGAGCGTTACACCACCATAAATCCAGCAGGTTGTATCGCGGGTATAAAGTGTATTGGGTAGCGGTGGCAATAGGTATTCAGTCACGCCGTGTGATTCGCGAACTAAATCTAAATAGCCGCACGTTGAAAATTCATCGGGCAAATCCATGACTGAAACGCCACCAATGAGCACTTCTGCTAAACGGCGTGGATCCAAGCTTTCAAGGTATGCGCGCGTTTCATCAACGAGGCCAATGCCGACGTTATTAACAGTGACTTTACGATCCAAAATCCACGCACGGGCTTCTGGGATCGCGACTGTTTCTGCTAGTAGATTGTGCATTTCAAGTACTTCAACACCACGGTCACGCATTTTGCTCATAAAGTCAAAATGGTCACGCTTGGCATTTTGTACCCACATTACATCGTCAAATAGCAGTGAGTCGTTATTACTTGGCGTCAAGCGAGTATGAGCAAGGCCTGGGGCGCAGACCATTACTTTGCGCAGTACACCAACTTCTGAATGAACACCGAAAGTATTTGTTGCAGTCATTGCATAAGCTCCTTATTGGGTAGGAATTACCTAGATCGTGATCTGGCCAGTTGCAAGTGCGATGACCCCAACGATGGCGCCGATGGTCATTGCGATAAACAAGCTTTTTTCTGCTGTATTAAATACGGTATTACCTTGCTCACGTTGCGCCATGATGAACATGATGGATCCTGGCGCAAATAGAATGCACGCCAATAAAATATGCTTGAACCCGCCTGAGAACAGCATAAACAGTGCATAAAGTGTTGCTACGCCCGCGATTTTCATATCGCGCGACAAAGAAGTTTCATCAGCGGCGTAGGTTTCTCGTTTGAGTGTGAGCTTGAGTGCATAAGCGGCAACTAAAACATAGGGAATCAAGGTCATGGCGCTGGTCATGTCTAGCGCAAGGTTAAATGCCTCTTGTGCAAACATGGTGGATAGCAGAAAGACTTGTACCAAGATGTTGGTAATCCAAAGCGCAGCAACTGGAACGCCATTTTTGTTTTCACGAGCCAAAAACTGCGGAACCAATTTACTCTTGGCTGCGGAAAACAAGACTTCTGCTGCTAATAGTGACCAAGCTAAATAGGCACCAAGCACCGATACAATCAAACCAATACTAACAAACCAAGCACCCCAAGGACCGACTACATAGGAAAGGACGCCGGCCATAGAGGGTTGGCGTAGACCTGCCAACTCAGGACGTAGCATCACGCCGTAGGGTAGCAAGGTAATCATTACCAAAAGACAAAGAACGCCGATAAAGCCCATTACTGTGGCCCAACCAACATCTTCGCGTTTTTTTGCAAAACGAGAGTAGACACTCGCGCCCTCAATACCGATAAAGACAAATACGGTGACCAGCATGGTGCTACGAACTTGCGCAAATAAATCGGCAAAACTGTATGAACCACCACCCCAGAAGCTGGCAACAAACATATCTTTCTGGAATGCAAAGATCATGATGATGACGAATAAAATCAGCGGAATGATTTTAGCGACAGTGACCACTTGATTGATAAACGCGGCTTCTTTGATGCCACGTAAAATCATAAAGTGAACAGCCCACAAGATGATGGATGAGAAAAATACAGCCATCGGCGTATTGCCATCACCAAACATGGGTACGACCGCACCAATAGTGGATTTGATCAAGATAAAGTAGGTCGTGTTACCTAAGCAGGTGCCAGCCCAAAAGCCGAAGGCTGCAATAAAACCGGCGTAGTTACCAAACCCTGCTGTGGCATAGCCATAGATACCGGTATCGATTTCTGGTTTGCGCATTGCGAGGGATTGGAAAACAAAGGCCAGCATCAGCATGCCGCCACCAGCAATCAGCCAAGAGATAATTGCGCCAAATGGGCCTGTTGCTGCGCCAAATCGAGCAGGAATAGAGAAAATCCCTGCGCCAACCATGGATCCGACGACCATGGCGGTTAGCGCTAGGCGCGAAATTTTTTGATCAGATGCAGCGCTCATATAAATTCTCCGTGAAGTGCTTGCGATTAGGTCTTGTTTTTTTTGTTTATTTTTCTTACGGCTTTTGTTTGCTTACAGTTACAATACAAGCTTGCTAGAATGTATCGCAAAGCATATTGCGTAGTCAAAATTTACATTGTAAATACAGAGTTTCCATGGTTTTGCCAACTAAGTTATGGCAAACTCTCCGTTGTTGGCATATTTTTTAGTGCTTTGTCAGCGCCCACCACTAGATTGACAATGAGGCTGATGTGAAACTTAAATCGATTTTCTTCGTGATGGCAGCTACTTTTGCAGGCTCGGCTCAGGCTGTGGATTTGATGGATGCTTGGCGAGCTGCGCAAGTCTACGATGCGAATTTTTCGGCAGCGAAGTCGGCCAAAATTGCTGGTCAGGAAAAGGAAGTACAGGGGCGCTCTTTATTGCTGCCGCAGGTGGGTTTGGGCGCCAATGTCAATCACGCACGTATTGATAGTTCACCGGGTAATCCAACGCCGATGAACCCCCAAATTGACAAGTCAGGCCAAACCTACGGTTTTAGTGTGCGTTTGACTCAGCCCATTTATCGGCAAGAGGCGTTTGTTGCAGCCGATCAGTTGTCAAAGCAAACAGAACTCGCTGATTTGCAATTTCGCGTTGCCGAGCAATCTTTAATTTTGCGTGTTGCATTGAGTTATTTCGATGTGATTACGGCGCAAGAAAATGTTCTTCTGTCTGTGGCGCAGCGTGAGGCGGTTGCGCAGCAGTTAGCGCAGGCAAAACGCTCATTTGAGGTGGGCTCCGCCAATATAAACGATGTTAATGCTGCGCAAGCAAGGTATGACGGCATTACTGCAACAGAGATCATTGCGGCCAATGAGTTAGATATTCGGCAAAATGCGTTCCGCTTGATTACGAGCTTAGAGCCGACCAATTTGGCAACTGCAGCCAATAATATTGAGCCTACCTTGCCTGTGCCGAATGATTTAAAAGAATGGCAAGCGCGAACTGAAACTGGAAGTTTTGATTTACTCGCGCAACGATTAAATTTAGATATCGTTGCCAAGAATATTGAATTGTATCGTTTGCAAGATTCACCGACTTTGGATTTAGTGGCGAGTTACGGTCAAAACTTTGATGGCAGCGGATTATCTCGGAATGGTGGCACAGATCGATTAGGTACGGGAGTCATTGGGGTGCAATTTTCTGTACCGCTTTATACGGGTGGACGTCGCTCTTCGCAATTACGGGAAAGTTTAGCCAATCGTGATCAGCAGGTGGATCGTGTCGAGGCGACTCGCCGTGATGCGCTGCAAAGCAATAAACAAGCTTTCCTTGGTGTTTCAGCAGGGGCAGCGCAAATCCGTGCACTGCAACAGGCACTGACTTCGAGTAAGTCCTTGCTTGATTCAACCAAGCTGGGTCATGAGGTTGGTGTGAGTACGATGCTGGATGTGCTCGATGCCAATCAGCGTTACTACGAGACGCGCTATCGTTTGGTGCTGGCTAAGTACAACTATATTTTCTCTACTTTGCAACTCGCTGCATCAACAGGTGTTTTGAACGAGCAAGTATTGCAGCACGCCAATCAGTGGTTTAGCACCACACGCTAAACCTTGAAAAGCAAAAAAGTCCTCGCCGCTGAGAAAATCAGCAGCGAGGACTTTTTTATTTATGCCTTAAAACGAGCCAAACATCGTACCCAGCACAATCACCACGATCAGTGCAATCACCGCGCCAACAATGCAACTCATCACAATATCTAAGTAGCTCTTGCTGTGCGTCGATCCACATAAAGTGAGCAAAGTGACGACTGCGCCATTGTGCGGCAAGCTGTCTAATGTGCCTGAGCCGATCACCGCAACGCGATGCAATAATGCAGGATCCATGCCAATTTCAGTCGCTAATTGTAAATAGCTAGCACCTAAGGCATCGAGTGCAATGGTCATCCCACCCGAGGCTGAGCCAGTTAATGCGGCGAGAATATTGGTTGATACGGCCAACGAGACTAATGGGCCACCTTGAATGGATAGTACCCATTCTGTCACCAGCGAGAACACGGGCATCGCGGCGACAACTGCGCCAAAACCTACTAAGCTAGCCACGCTGAGGATTGGCAAGCTCGACGCATTTGCGCCTGCAGCCACGCTTTCTCGTAAATTGAGTAATCGTTTGCGATTGCCAATCATGAGCACCACGATGGCAGATAGCAAGGCCACGATCACCGACCACACTCCGCTCACAGAGGATAGGCTAATGCCACCCCATTGCGAGTTTTCTAAAAAGCTGGTGTCCATCCTTGGCAAGATCACCATCGACATCAGAAAATTGACCACAATCACGACGAGCAGTGGCAAAACAGCGATCAAAATACTTGGGGATTGCGCGCTATGGCAGCCAGTGTGAATCTCACGGGGGTCAAAAGAATCTGCCGTTGACGCATGCTCACGGGTGAGTGAGTTATCCGCCATTTCGGCAACGATTTCATTCTGGTCGATTTGGTCAATACGGCCGTAGCCTTCTCCGGCACGGCGCGCACGGTCAGCGGCACGCAGTAACCACCACATCCCGAAGCTGAACATAACGATGGATGCAATGATCCCTAAACCCGGTGCAGCAAACGGCGTTGTGCCAAAAAATGGCATTGGAATGGCATTTTGCACGGCAGGGGTACCAGGCATCGCCGACATCGTGAACGTAAAGGTACCCAAGCCAATTGCGGCTGGCATTAAACGATAAGGGATATCGGCTTTGCGAAATAAGCCTTGCGCCATGGGCACAATAACAAAGAACGCAACAAACAAGCTCACGCCACCGTAAGTGACCAATGCGCCTGCCAATACCACCGCCAAAATCGCGCGCTGGATGCCGAGTTTTTCGGTCATAAAACGCGTAATTTCGGTAACTGAACCGCTATCGTCCATTAATTTACCAAAAACGGCACCCGCTAAGAACAGCGGAAAGAATTGCGCTACAAAAACGCCTGCTGCACCCATAAAGGTTTGCGTCCAGTGCGCTAGCATAGGCTCGCCCGAGCTGAGTGCAACGATTAAGGCCGCCAGAGGCGTTAGAACCAATACACTCCAACCACGAAATGACATCCAGATCAGAAAACCTAGACCCAGTAAAATACCCAGTAAGCCCATTTGATTAAACCTCGGTGAGTAATCGGTCAATATCGAGCGTTGAACGCACGCCAATATCGTCGCCATGCTTGGCTAAAAATGACGAAGCCGCTTTGCGTCCTTCGTCGCGTAGCATGCAAAAAAACGCCCACTCCGCCAGCATTTTGGATGACGCACCCAACTGCAACATAATGTCTTCACTTTCTACGCGGTGAATGCGCATCTTGGCCCACTGCGCACCTTCGCCGGTGCTATTTTCATTCGCAACTTGACGCAACAGCGCCGCCATGCGGAGTTCTTTGATTAAGGGAGAGTTAAACGAAATCTCGTTGAGTCGATTGTTGATTTCATTGGGGGTGCGCGGTGTACCAGGGCGGGAAATTGGATTGATGGTAACTAAAATCGTGTCATCCGATTCGCAGTCGCGTACCAAGGGTGTGATCGTTGGGTTGCCGGTAAAGCCGCCATCCCAGTAGGGTTTACCGTCAATTTCAACGGCTTTGAATGTCGTAGGCAAGCAGGCCGAGGCCATTAAAACATCGGGTGTAATTTCAGCATTGCGAAACACACGGCCACGACCCGTGTTGACATTGGTTGCGGTGATAAATAAACGGGGAATGCTGGTGTTGGCCAGACGTTTGAAATCAACACACTCCTCCAAAATTTTATTCAACGGATTTTCGCTGCCCATAAAGCTGCTGTAGGGCGAGTACAAACGCGTCGACAAATCTGCGGCGACAAAAGCAGGAGAATAATCAAGCGTCCATTTTCCAGTCAGAATCTCAATGGGACCACGGCGAAATGGACTGAGCAAGGCTGCATCGGCAACGGTACGCCAGAATTTTTCGAGAGCTTGCTTTGCGCCTTCACGCCCCCCTGCCGCCAAACCATCGGCCATAACAGCTGCATTCATTGCGCCAGCAGAAGTGCCAGATATACCGTCAAACTCCATCCATGGTTCTTCTAAAAATCGATCCAGCACACCCCAAGTATAGGCGCCATGCGAGCCACCACCTTGTAATGCGAGATCAACGAGTACAGGTTTTCGATTTTTTTGTGGTGCTGGGTTTGCTTGTTCCGTCGTCATTTTGAACCTTGTCAGTCAAATGGATGGGATAGTCAGGTGGTGCTTGCTTTTACTGTGCTGGTGTCGCTTTGGTGCGAAGAAATAAGTTAATTTAGATTATTTTTCTCAATCAAATAAGCTGGTGCTTTGAATTAATATTTATATGTATCTGCCTGTAGGCCATATTAAATATAGTAATTCGCTATATACGTGCTTTATGCTGCATTGCAGCAGGCTTGTTTGGCTATTCTAACGCAGCTTAGTAAAAAAGAAAGTTAAATTTTAGATCTGTAAGTGATGACTTGAATGCAGTCTGAGGTCTAAGGTACTTGTTTTGATGCTGTTACACGCCTGTGAGGCGAGATGCTCTGGCAGGCGTGTGTCTGAATGTGAGGTATGGCTTGGATGATTAAGTTAAATGGGCCATCGACTAAATTAATAAACGTGAAATTGAATGTACATCAGTAAGAAAAACCCCAGCCCAGCCAACATTACAAATTCAATAGCTTGATGCCAATAGTGGCTGCGCTGCATCAAAATTGCTGCAGCAATAGCCAGTGGAAACAAGCTCATCAAATAGCGTGGGCCTGATAATAGCCAGCTCGGCGAATAAGAAATCATCAGGTAGATCGCCGAATATGCAAGGTAGGGCAGCGGGATTTTCCGGCTGCTGGCTAATAGCACACCAATCGCAGCAAAGTAGCAAACCAGTGTAGGTAGCCATGTACCCAAGCCTAGATGCACTTCGCCATTAATGAGACTTTCTAGTGCCCCCGCTACATTACGCGGCATAAAGCCAAAGCTTTGTGACCAATTTTGTTTTTGGTAAATCAAAAAGCGAAACCATTCGCCAGAGATATACTTATTCAGTGCGAGATAAGCCACAAAACCCAAAGGAACCAGCATTAAACCGATAGCGGCGCGATAAGGATGTTTGAGTTCACCATTGCGCCAGCGCTGTGCGATTTCAAACACGAAAGGCACAGCTAATAAAATCCCTTGATTACGGGTTAACCCTGCGAGTGCCGCCACAGCGCCTGCAGCAAGCCAGCGGCCATCACGCAAAAACCAAAACGATGCCAGCGTTAGCAATAAAAAAAGGCTCTCGGTATACGGCATCGCAAAAAAGAAAGAAAAAGGAAAAATCGCCAAAATCTTGCAACTATCCCACGCCAGTTGCGGGTTGGCCGTTTCTCGTTCAACTAGCTTGTACAAAATCAGCGAAGCAGCGCAAAACGCGGCCAGTGAAACGAGTATTGAGGCGGCGAACAGTGGCACTCCGGCCAATTTAACGAGGCTAACGATTGACGGGTAAAGTGGATAGAACACTAAATTGAGCTTTTCTGGCATGGCTTCGCGTACATAGCCATGATCCGCAATATTTAGATAATGCACAGCATCCCAGCGCCACCAAATGTCTTTCATGCTCTCAAAAAAACCGACGAAGCGATTCTCTCTAACCATGTACAACAGCCACGCTAAAATCCACGTTGCAAAACGCACGCCCAGTACAAGACCGATTAACGCAATGATTGGGTGGCGTTGCTGAAATGTGTTTGCTGAGTTGAGAGGTAGGTCGTTTGGTCGTTCGCTATAGCGAGCCTGTAAGTTACCCAGCACTTCATTGGCATTGTCGCCTAAATTTAGGCGAAATTCATACGTGGTCCGTACGGCTATTTGCGCCAACAGCAGCACAAAGGCGAGCAGCGCAAGCGTGGTCATCATCATTTGTCTCATCCCTGTTTTGAAACGACTTAGCTTCATTGAGCTATTGCGATAAATTATGGCGTAAGTTTTATCGCTATCGATTAATTTTAGTTAGGAATGAGCGGTAAAATAGAATAAAAACAACAGATTAGAGCTTTCTGATATAGCTCGTTACTATAAAAATTTGCGGTGTTTGTAGCTGAGTATAAAAAAACGGCATCAATTTAATTGATGCCGTTTGATGTTTATTGGCCTGCTTCTGGTGTGTTTGTGTCTAGCGGATCGACCGGTCGTTTCAGTTTGAAATCAAGCTTGGCATTAAAAAATGCGCGGCCTTCATCGACTTCTTTGACTAGCGCTCGCACTGCGGGCTCTTCAAATTTAAATAAAGTCTCATAGAAATAATCATAACTTTCAGGGTAGGAAAAGGCGGCTTGGCGCATAAGCTTTTGGGCAATTGCTTGGTTGCCGCTGAGTGCTTCCATGACGGCCTGATCGGTCATTTGACCCGGATAAGGGCGTAGTGCATTCAGATGCCGCAAAATACTGAGTTTCCAAGGCATCTCACTATCGCTGGCCACGATGTAATTCGATAAGCCGTAATCGGCATAAAAATCAATCAGCGGATTGTGGCGCATCGATTCCAAAGTGCGGATGCGCTCGGCATTCACTTTTTCATCTTGGGCAGGGTCCAAAATCGGGTAAATTTTTAGGTAGAGTTGCCCGCCTAAGACGGCAATCGTCAGGGCAACACCGCCCCACATCGTCCAAATGACACGGGCTGCACTGGTTGGGAGCTTGAGATTGGGTGCGTCGCTGCGCAAGAAAAACAGCGCAACAGCAAATGGCCCAAGGAAATGGAAGTACCATAGGGGGTATTCGACCAAACTGTGCAGTAGTGATACCACAGCGAGCGATGCACCGAATACAACGATAGGGTTATTCCATTGGCGGAACAAATTACAAAACGCCCAGAGAATACCGCCGAGGATAATCAAACCACCAAAAATACCGGTTTCTGCGAGCAGATTGAGCACGGAGTTGTGTGCGTGCGTAAACAAAACGCTTTCCGACACGATTGCAAACTCAGGTCGAACTTGCAATGCCACACTTTGCGCACCAAATGCACCCCAGCCAATGCCAGTCCAAGGGTAGGCCAGAAAAGCCAGCCATGCTTTATGCCACTCGACCAAACGGCGGGAGCCATTGGAGTCTATGCGATCAAGGCCGGTCGGCACTTCATTCTTGGCTTTCAGCATCGCTTGCAGCAATTCATTCACCACAGGTGCAATGAATTGCATCACGATAATTAAAGCCGCAGCGATGGTGAGCGCTTTACCAAACTGGCGAACGATTTCGCCACCGCGCCACCACAGGAATAGACCTGCAGGAAGCCATGCAAAAGCATACAAAAACGGCGAACGTGAGCCACAAAATGCTAAGGATAGCGCCAACCATGGCGCAACAATCCAAAACATCCATTTGGGCAATTCGTCTTTTTGAGTGACCAGATAGGCGGCACTCGCCAAGCCCCAGGCTAGATAATGCCCGTATAGATTTTTTTGGCCGATATTCCCAAAAATCAAGCGCGGGCCTTCTTGAACCAGTTGCATGATTTGCGGAATAGCGAGACCCGAGTTAAATATCGAGCCTGCCAATAAACCCCAGGCAAACATCGTGACCAGTTCATTTTTATCGAACACTGCAAATGCGCGGGATAGGCCCCAAGCAACGCCACCGGCACCCAAGGCGTAAATGATGGGATAGACGACTTCGGTATTGTAATAAGGCTGGGTAATCAACGCTTGAATGCCAATGAGTCCAGCAAAGGCGATCCAAATCAGGCTAGTCCATGGCGGATTTGATTTCTCGCCGCGTGAATTGGGGATAAAGCCGCACGTCAATGTAATCAAGACGCATAAAACAAAGGCCGCGAGTTCGGATGGGAAGACAGGGTTGGGATTCCAGCGAAAGGGAATGCCACAGGGAACGGCTGCCAATAAAAAAAGCAGAGTCTGCAAAATGCGCAGTTGGATCATGGTCAACTCAAATTGTTCATCAATCGGGGGTTATAGGTTTCGGACGATACAGCATTGCGGCAATAAATACACCGAGTTCGTACAAGAGACACAAAGGAATCGCGAGCATCAGCTGAGATGCGATATCAGGTGGCGTCACGATGGCAGCAATCACAAATGCACCTACAATCACATAAGAGCGGATTTCGCGCAGCTTTTCAATCGTGACCATTCCCATGCGAACCGAAACGATAACAGCTATCGGGACTTGGAAGGTTACGCCAAAGGCCAAAAACATCCCCATCGCAAAGTCGAGGTATTCCCCCGAGTCTGGCAGCCATTGCATACTGGCTGGCACAACCGAGACGATGAATTTAAACACCACGCCAAAAACGAGGAAATAGGCAAAAGCCATACCAACGATGAACAAGAGACTGGATGCAAAAATGACCGGAACAATGAGTTTTTTCTCATGCTGATAAAGACCGGGAGCAATAAATGCCCAGACTTGATACAGCGAGTGGGGTAGCGTGATGACAAACGCCACCAAGGCGGCGATTTTGACTTGCACCATAAATGGCGATGCAATCCCGATCGTCACCAATTTTTGCCCTGGTAAGACATTCGCCAAGGGTGCGACCATGATGTCGTAGAGCTGGGCAGAAAACGCGAATGCAATAATGAAACCGACTAGAAACACCAATACGCCACGCACTAGGCGAGTACGGAGTTCTAATAAGTGGCTGAATAGAGGTTGCAGATTATCGTTCATATCTAGTTTCGCTGACGGTCATGCAATATGGAGGGCGGCACGCTCGATAACTTGGGTGATATGAGTACGTGGAGGCGATGCTTAGCGTCGATCACGGTAAGCGCTATTGAGAGGCTGCACAGCATTGGCAAATAAATCGAGCTGGCCGTGCTCGTTTGGATTTGCGGCAATCGCTGCACTCGATTCATCAACGCGATTTTCTTCACTGGCTGTTGGGGGCATTTGAGCGCCTTCCGCCAACATCGATGCAGCATCAGACAAGGGCTGATGAATGGATTGCTGAATCTCATCGGCTTCTTTGCGTAAATCGGCCTCGAGTTGGGCTAATTCGCTCATTTGCATCTCTTGATGCAACTCAGCTTTGACGTTGCCAATAAAGCGCTGCAAACGGCCAAGTAACATCCCAGCCGTTCGAGCGACTTTGGGCATGCGTTCAGGGCCAACGACAATCAGCGTTACCGCACCAATCAGAATGAGTTCACCAAAGCTAACATCAAACACAGGCGTTACCGATTAAATCATCATAAAGAGAGACAAGGGACGGCATGGCCGTCCAACACTCGCTCACGATTAAGGCTTATCGTTATCAATGACGCGGCCGACTTCTTTTTCGGCAGGTTTCTTTTCTGCGTCTTCACCTTCTTTAATGCCGTCTTTAAAGCCCTTCACAGCAGAGCCTAAATCTTTGCCAATAGAGCCTAGTTTTTTTGTGCCAAAAACTAAGATGATAATGACTAAAACAACGAGCCAGTGCCAAATACTAAATGAACCCATGATCAACCTCGAAAATGTCTACGCTTGCCAAAGCAAGAAAAATGAAAACAACGCATAGGGTATAGCTATGCAGACTAATCATAATAATGACTAGCGTCTATTACTCTTGCGGGGTACCCAGGACGTGCAAATGTAAATGGAATACTTCTTGCCCACCGGCCAAGCCGGTATTGATGGCCGTTTTAAATCCGGCCCCCAAACCTTGTTCGCGTGCGATGATTGGCGCTACAGCAAGCATTTTCCCTAGCAAAGCTTGGTCTTCCATCGTCGTCGTGAGTAAAGACTCAATATGACGTTTTGGAATCAGCAAAAAATGCACCGGTGCTGCTGGGCGAATATCATTAAACGCGAGGACATCATCGTCTTCGTAAATGACTTTCGCCGGAATCACACCCGCCACGATTTTACAAAATAGGCAGTCGCTCATGATTTTTAACCTTGTTTGCGCGCAGCTTTTTCATCGATGCCAGAAATACCTTCCCGACGTGCTAGTTCAGCCAATACATCTTCGTGGCTCAGCCCTTCGTGCGCCAATAGCACCAAGGTATGAAACCACAAATCAGCGACTTCGCGCACCAAGTGGAGCTTGTCGCCATCTTTTGCCGCCATGATGGTTTCAACTGCTTCTTCACCCACTTTTTTCAAAATCTCGTCTGTGCCTTTGTGGAATAACTTAGCCACATAGGATGAAGACGGATCAGCCGAACGACGCTCATTGAGCGTAGTAGATAGGCGGTCAAGAATTTCAGCGGAAACCATAGGAACTCCTCAAAACGGCGATTATATTGCGTAAACATTACAATTTCGTGGCTATTGTAACCTTGTGTGGTGGTGATGTGTTTCTGACGGATCAATTTTATTTGCATTTGCTAGCCCTCAGTCGCTGAGCGGCTCAATGTAACTTTCTTTCTTAATGACACTTTGCTTTCAGGTATGTCGTGGTTATATCGGTGTTTCGGTTAGAATAAACGACCAATCACCTTTCTAGTTCAACACTGTCGTGCGGCATTGAAATGTCATCGAAGAGATCATGAATCATGTTTTCAAAAATAGTTAGTTTTTTTCGTTCTACGGTGATTAAACCCAGTCATTTACTGGTGATTCTGTCCGTTGTTCTGGTGTTTGCGGGTTTGGTTGCTTGGGGTTCATTGGCCTTGTATTGGTCTAATTTACCTTGGTGGTCATTGCGCCTTGCTGTTTCGTTGGCTTTTGCCGTATTTGGTATATGGGCTTTGTGGCTATCGCGCCGTTCGAAGATGCGCTTTGTCTTTGCTGGCGTTTTTTTAGTTGTGCTAGCGTATTGGTGGGTGATACCTGCGTCGCATCAGCGGCTGTGGCAAACGGACGTGGCAGTGATGCCTCATGCCGATATTGATGGCGATCGTATTTTATTGCGGAATGTTCGAAATTTTAAGTATCAGACACTGGACGACTTTACTGTGAAGTATGAAGACCGTGAGGTGTTTCTTTCCCATCTTACTGGCGTGGATTTCTTTATTTCGTATTGGATGAAAGGGCCGGTTGGGCATACCTTTTTAAGCTTTACTTTTGATAATGCCCCACCGCTGTCGATTTCGATTGAAACGCGGCCAGAGTCGCATGAAGGCTTTCACCCATTGGCTTCGATGTTTAAGCAGTTTGAGTTGATTTATGTGATGGGCGATGAGCAAGACATTGTTGGTGTTCGCACCAATCATCGCAAAGAAGATGTATTTTTGTATCCTGTGCGCGTGTCGGCCGAAGGGGCGCGGGCTTTATTCTTGATTTATCTGGAGCGAATTAACGAGTTGGCTGCGAAGCCGGAGTGGTACAACTTACTCAGTAATAATTGCACGCTGAATATTGTGCGCTACGCTAATCGGGCAGGGCGAGTGGGGGAGTTTAATATTCGTCATTTATTGAATGGTTGGATTGATACCTATCTTTATCATGCTGGATTTTTAGATACGGATTTACCATTTGAAGAATTCCGTCAACGCTCACATATTAATGCTGCTGCTCAAGCCGCCGAAGGTGATCCCGACTTTTCGGCAAAAATTCGCGCGGGTTTGCCAATTCCGCCTGCGCGCGTAGCGAGTGCGCCTTAAGGTTAACTTTTTTTTCTGTATGTTTTGCGTAATGAAATTGCGGTAATGTTTTTCGGTTTCAGTATTTTGCTTCATGATTCGTCGAATTAGGAATGGGCTTTGATCAGCTTAGGTTGCCAGATTCGCGAGTTTTTATGTCATCAGATAAAGGAAATCAAATATGCAATTCTCTAAGTCGGCACTTCAAGCACTTGTTGCTGCTTCATTATTATCAGTAGCGGGTGTGGCTGCGGCGCAATCTACGGTGTCGTATGGCCGCATTACCGCGATCAATGCAGTCACGGAAGCCAATACCAATGCGCAAGTGGCTGGCGCTGTTGTCGGTGGTACGATTGGTTTGGCATCGGGCTCGGGTCGCTCAGGTAGTAATCGTGCATTGCGTGCGGTGGGCGGTGGTGTTGCGGGACAGCAATTGACTCGCATGGCGACTAATTCGCAGGCTTTCCAATACACGATTTTGATGAACAATAATCAAACCATTACGATGGTGATCGATCAAGGCGGTAAACGCGTTGGCGATTGCGTATCGGTTGAGCAGGGCGCTTTCAATAATCTTCGCTTAGCGGCTGACTCACGTTGTACTGGCCGTGCACAAGCTCCGGTTGCACGCAAAGACCAGCAAAATGCCAATGCTTGCGATGAAGCGAAACAAGGATTGTTAACCGCGACTACGGATGCCGCTTTTGATCAAGCAGAGCGTCGTGTACGCTTGTTGTGTGGCTTCTAAGATTTGAGATGATGAAAAAGACCACGCTTTTGCGTGGTCTTTTTTTTAGGAGCCCAGTTCAGTGCGAATGCCCTGCGCCGTAGATCGCCGATGGATCTTTTAAAATATCCTCGGTGACTTCCCATTGCCCATTTTGCAAGGTACGGAAAAAGCAGCTCTCGCGACCCGTGTGGCAGGCGATGCCGCCTTCTTGCCGAATTTTATAAATCAGCACATCGCCATCGCAATCGAGTTGAATGCTGGAAACGTGTTGAAAGTGCCCCGACTCTTCGCCTTTATGCCATAGCTTTTGCCGTGAACGCGTCCAGTAATGGGCGGTATGCTTCTGGGCGGTAAGCGCTACGGCGTCTGCATTGGCATACGCAAACATCATTACGCGACCTGTGGTTTCATCTTGCGCGATTACCGGAACGAGGCCTTTCTCGTCCCACTTGATTTCGGCTAGCCAATTTGTAGTCATTACAGCCTTACCTCGATACCTGCAGCTTGCATCGCCAATTTGGCTTCGCGCACTGAATATTCGCCAAAGTGGAAAATACTTGCGGCGAGCACGGCATCGGCGTGACCTTGCGTAACACCATCGACCAAATGCTGCAGATTGCCGACCCCGCCCGAGGCAATCACCGGAATGTTTACTGCATCAGAAACCGCTCGCGTCAGTGGTAGGTTAAAGCCAATTTTGGTGCCGTCACGGTCCATGCTGGTGAGCAAGATTTCACCCGCGCCGAGCTGCTGCATTTTCAACGCCCATTCCACGGCATCAAGTCCTGTTGCGCGGCGGCCGCCGTGGGTGAAAACTTCCCAGCGGCTATTAGTCGCGTCAGTGGCTTTGGCATCAATCGCCACCACAATCGCTTGGCTACCAAAACGGCTGGCAGCTTGTTCGACCACCTCGGGATTCGTCACTGCGGTGGTGTTGATGCTGACTTTGTCGGCACCGGCATTGAGCAAACGACGCACATCATCCGGCACACGCACGCCACCGCCCACGGTAAGCGGGATAAAGACTTGTGAAGCCACGGCCTCGATCACGTGCAAAATCAGATCGCGGTTGTCGCTAGAGGCGGTAATGTCGAGGAAGGTTAGCTCGTCAGCGCCTTGTTCGTTGTAGCGGCGGGCGATTTCGACTGGGTCGCCTGCATCACGTAGTTCGAGGAAGTTGACTCCTTTAACTACACGACCATTGGTCACATCAAGGCAAGGGATAATTCGTTTGGCTAAAGGCATGTATGTGTGAGGAGTAAAGGGTAAGGTGAAAGGTGTGAAGCGAGAGGGTAGCGGCGTTTATGGTTTTACCCCTAACGCCTAGCGCCTCACTCTTCACTCTGTTGCTGTTTCCAGTTTTCCCACACTGCGGCTGCGACTTCAGCATATTGGCTGCGGCCACCAGCAAATTCTGGCGTAAACCATTGTGTGAAAACATTAAAGATTAATTGCTGCACATCATCTACGTTCATGCATTGCGGCAGGCTACGCAAAATACTGCCGACTTCGGGCGCGTAGCCTTCAGGCTCGCCGACGAGGGTCATCATCATCGGATCGTGGTCAAACAACAGTTGGCAGACTTGAGCAAACCATTCGGGATTATTCGAGCGTATCCATTCGCCCGCTTTTTTCTCGTCGTTTGCCCAATCAAACCATTCTGGTTTTTCCATGCGCCCTCGCAGTGATTTACGCCGACAGTTCGTCTGCTAAATCTTGTGCTTTTGCAAAATCAATGGTGCCTTCGTAAATCGCACGGCCGGTAATCACGCCTTCGATCCCTTCATCAGCGACTTCGCACAATTTACGCACATCATCGAGATTAGTCAGGCCACCTGATGCGATCACAGGAATGGTTAATGCTTGAGCTAGTTTCACGGTTGCTTCGATATTCACGCCCGACAGCATGCCATCGCGGCCAATGTCGGTGTAAATCACGCTTTCTACGCCGTAGCCTTCAAAGCGTTTAGCCAAATCAATCACATTGTGATCGGTGATTTTCGCCCAACCATCGGTAGCCACCATGCCGTCTTTTGCATCCAAGCCAACAATGATATTGCCGGGGAAAGCATCACATGCTTCGTGCAAAAAGCCAGGCTGCTTAATCGCTGCAGTACCAATAATGACGTAATCAATGCCGGCATCAAGGTACATTTCTATGGTTTCGAGTGAGCGAATACCGCCACCCAATTGCACTGGTACTTCACCTTTGATTTCAGCCAAAATCGCTTTAACGGCGGCTAAGTTCTTTGGTTTTCCAGCAAATGCGCCGTTCAAATCAACTAGGTGCATGCGGCGAGCGCCTTGGCCTAGCCAATGGCTAACAAAACTCGCAGGATCATCAGAGAAAACAGTTGCGCCTTCCATTTCACCTTGGCGCAGGCGAACGCACTGGCCATCTTTTAAGTCAATTGCAGGGATAATCAGCATGATTGAGAGTTCGTGTTAGTAGTAAGTTGATCATTGAAACGCTAGCAGTATTTAGCTCAAATTGGCGCAGGAACGAGTAAGCACTGGCCATCTTTTAAATCAATTGCAGGAATAATCAGCATGATATGAGCGTGTTATTAAGTGAGTCGTTAATGGGTTAAGCAAGAAAGCAGTATAGGTTATAAATTTGCACTGCGATTGTTTTTCAATTTTATTGCTTGCCGTTCCACAGTACAAAGTTCTTTAGTAATTGCAAACCTGCCGTGCTGCTTTTTTCTGGGTGGCATTGAATCGCAAAAATATTGTCTTTGGCGATCGCCACTGCGAACCGATTCGGATAACCAGTTTCGATGATCGTGTCGTGCGGTTCGGCCGGTGAAAAGTGGTAGCTGTGCACAAAATAAAAGCGTTCAGTGTCGCTAATTCCCGCCCAAAGTGGATGATCTTGGACAATAAACATCTCATTCCAGCCCATGTGCGGCACTTTGAGCTTTTGCCCATTGGCGTCATGCATATTTTCTGGCTTGAATTTGATGACATTGCCTTTGAACACGCCTAGGCAATCCATATCGCCTTCTTCGCTGTGTTCAAATAACAATTGCGCACCAACACAAATACCTAAAAATGGTTTGCTCGCCGCTGCGTCAAGCACGGCTTGTTTTAAGCCACTGGCTTCCAGTTCGCGCATGCAGTCGGGCATCGCGCCTTGACCGGGGAAAACCACTTTGTCGGCGCTCGCAACGACCGCTGGATCGGCAGTCAGGATAATTTCGGCATGATCTTCTGCCACCAACTCAAATGCTTTGGTGACGGAATGCAAATTGCCCATACCATAGTCAACGATGGCGATTTTTTGCATGCTCATATCAACCTACCAACGTGCCTTTGGTGGACGGCGTAATGCCTGCCATCCGTGGGTCAAATTCAACTGCCATGCGCAGCGCACGACCTAAAGCTTTGAAAATCGTTTCGGCTTGGTGGTGGGCGTTTTTGCCTTTCAAATTGTCAATGTGCAAGCTGATTGCCGCGTGATTAACAAAACCACGGAAGAATTCGCCAAACAAATCAACGTCAAAGCCGCCAATCATTGCGCGGGTGTATTCACAGTCATATTCCAAACAGGGGCGACCAGACAGGTCTACCACGACGCGGCTCAGTGCTTCGTCGAGTGGCACATAGCTGTGGCCGTAGCGAACGATGCCTTTTTTATCGCCGACTGCTTTGGCAAAGGCTTGGCCAAGCGTGATGCCCACGTCTTCAACGGTGTGGTGTGCATCGATGTGCAAATCACCAACGGCTTTGATTTCAATATCAAATAGGCCGTGGCGCGCAACTTGGTCGAGCATGTGTTCGAAAAACGGTACGCCCGTATCAAATTTACTTACACCGGTACCATCGAGGTTCAGCGTAATCGTGATTTGAGTTTCTAGCGTATTGCGGGTGACAGTAACTTGGCGCATGGGTCGGTCTCGATGTTTGGGGCGTTACGGCAGCAAATGCAGGCGATAACGACTTTAGACGCTTATTTTCTAACAGAAACAGCTTTACGGGAAGTCTTACTAGCGATTTCCCTGACATGGCCAGTTGAAGAATGATGAAAGGCGATGGATGTAAAATAATTACATATGGGTATGCTTATGTAGACATTAAATATTAATGGCTACATGCATATACCATAGTTAAAATTTTTTATTGGACTGTCTTGCCTGATTCAGCGGGATTTTAAAAATGAGGGTCAGGCATCAGCACAACGGTGTTGGCGTTGCTGATGACGGCCTGCAGCGATTCGAGGAAGTTCAGTGACGCCATAGCTGTATATACGCGTGCTGAGGGTCGTAATTAGCGATTTGCTTGGTAATGCTAAAGCGTCGATTGGGGCGCGGATCGGTGCCGTAGCCTGCCAAATATAGCCAGTTGCCTTGATTGCTGTAGACATCGTAATCGATCAGTTGCGATTCAAACCATGCCGCACCCGCGCGCCAATCGCATTGCAGTTCGTGAATAAGGTAGCTCGCGACATTCTGCCGCATTCGGTTGGAGAGGTAGCCGGTTGCCGCCAATTCGCGCATACCTGCATCGATGAACGGCTCGCCAGTTTGAGCTTGGCGCCATTTGGTGAAGTTGTCTGTGTGGTGTGAAACGCTTGCCGCGGAGTTGAGTCCCTTGGCGCGGTACAGTTGCCGCCCATAGCGCAGGTGTAAAAACCGAAAGAAATCGCGCCACAGCAGCTCAAAGCCAATCCAGTATGTACTTTCATTGGCGCCAACGATGGCTTCGTGTGCTTTGACTGCGTGATTGATTTGCCTTGCTGAGAGCGCCCCAGTGGCGAGCCACGGTGAGAGTTTGGTCGAGTAATCGGTGCCAATCAGTCCGTTGCGGGTTTCTTTATAGGTGTCAGCCAAACCCGATTGAATATAGCGAGCCAAATGCGCTGCCGCCGCAGTCGCGCCGCCCTGCCATTGCGTTTGTTGGTAGGGAAATGCGCTGCGTGCGTCGTGATGGACTGCGCCCGCCCAAGCTTTGATATCTGCCGCTTCAATCGTTGCGATGGCTGCAGGTGGCGCAGGCAGTCGATCTATCTCTGGCTGCGGAGGAGGGATTTGAGTGGCCGACTGCTCAATTTGGTGCCGAAACGGTGTAAACGTTGCGGGTAGCTGGTGAATCTGAAATGGCAGCTGGTCCGGGTCGAATAAGCTCGATTGCCACGTCGTTGTGACATTAAAACCGTGCTCACGCAGCGCGTCGACTTGGGCGGTTTCTTCGGGCGCGGCAATCGTTTCGCAATAGAGCGTGGTGGTATTCAGTTGCCTAAGCAGTGGCGGCAGTACTTGCTCTGGCTGACCGGCAATGATGATGAGCGAATTGCCCCGCTCTGCACAGGCCGCCTCAAGATCGTGCAGCGTATCGCTCAGAAACGCTTTTCGATGCTGACCGACGCGAGTAAATCCCCACTGAGTTTGTTCGTCTGGTGCGATGCAGTAAATCAGTGCTAGTTCATCGCATTGCTGGCAAGCGAGGTGAAGTGAGGCGTTGTCGCTCAGGCGTAAGTCATTTCGAAACCAATAGGCTGCGGTTGGCATTCTGAGTTCTCGTTTAATTGGCGCTGTGCGTCAGCAAGATATCTGCGGCCGCTACACCAGATAGATAAGCGCCTTCGACTCGGCCTCCGGCCAGCCAATCGCCTGCAATCGCCAAGCCATCGCTGGCGTCTTGCGTTATGGGCGCTTCAGCATTGCCCCGCGCATATAGCCAACGATGGGCGGTAGCCGCTTGCCAACTCGGCTTGGATTGGCCCCACTGTTTTAAGAGTCGACTAAAAGCTTGGCATAGCGCATCAATGACCATGTCGGGCGTATCGTCTAAATGCGCGAGCGACCAGGCCACGCTGGCGTGTAAAACCCAGTGCTGACCGCTACGACCTGCTTTGCTGCTATCGAGCGCAATCCAAGATAAAACATCATCGTTGACATTGGTTTCATTCACGAAGAGCCCAGCAAACGGCAGATGAATTGCGTGCTTGCTACTGATCATCACCGCCCAGCAGGGCTGCATCGTGACTTGTGCCGTAGCCGCTTGCAGTGGATGCGTTGCAGGCAGCAGCCTTGCCACTTGTGGCGCTGGAATCGCCAATACCAGCTCAGGCGCTTGCCAAGTTTTTGATTCAGAATGAACGCTCCAAGCTCCGCAAGATCGGCTTATGCAGCTCACTTGAGCCGATAATTCGATGACTAATTGCGCCGCCATCGCGCGTAACGGTGCATTCATCGTGGGTTTGCCGACAAAGCGTTGCTGCGGCGAGCTGGCTTGTAGCGTTGTTCCATCCCATGCGTAAATGGGTTCATGCCAACGGCTAACGACATTAGCACGGAGCCAAAGCGCAATTTGGCGGCGAAAGGTGGCTGATCTTGCCGTGAAATATTGCGCGCCGTGATCCCATTGCCCCGCATCAGTGCGGCGAGTTGCCATCCGCCCGCCGACACCGCGTGATTTTTCGAGCACCAACACGTCTTTGCCCGCAGCGCGTAGTTGTTGTGCTGCACTCAGTCCCGCCATGCCCGCACCAATCACAATCACATCCCAGTTGGTTTTCAAAGCGATTCCTTGATGTTTGAATTACAAATGATCGAGCTGCCCAAGATACAGTTCGGCTTGGGCTAATGTGGCTTCGCGTTCGGCACCGTCCATTTTTTTCCAAGTTTGATAAGTCATGCCGAGTCTTGGATTTTTCTCTAGGCGTGCGGCGTGGCGATGATGAAAGTGCCAGTACAGACTATTGAACGGACACGCTTTTTCTCCGTGACGCTGTTTGGCATCATAGTGGCAGCCTTTACAATAATCGCTCATTTTATTGATATAGCTCGCCGAACCCGAGTAGGGTTTGCTGCCCAATAGACCGCCATCGGCATACTGGCTCATGCCGCGCGTATTGGGCATTTCGACCCATTCAAACGCATCGACATAAATCCCTAAGTACCAAGCGTCGACTTCATCGGGCGCAATACCCGCCAGCAAGGCAAAGTTGCCCGTAACCATTAGCCGTTGAATGTGGTGGGCGTAGCCCGTTTCCAGCGATTGCGTGATCGCGTGTTGGGCGCAATTCATTTTGGTGCTGCCGTCCCAATACCAGCTCGGTAGCTTGCCTTGATGGTTTAGTGCATTGAGTTGCCCGTACTGCGGCATTCGCGCCCAGTACACGCCGCGAACGAACTCGCGCCAGCCCAAAATTTGCCGCACAAAGCCTTCAATGGTCGAGAGTGAAACGCGCTCGGCTTCGTATTCAAGCAGCGCCGCCTGTATGACTTCGAGTGGGTGCAGTAATTTGATATTGAGTGCAAACGACAAGCCAGCATGAAACAGCGTGGTTGATGCGGTACTCATCGCGTCTTGATAGGCGCCAAAGTGGGGGAGTGCATTTTGAATGAAAGTCGCTAAAGCATGTTTGGCTTGGCTGCGTGTCACCGGCCACGGAAAGGTGCTGGCTTGCGGCTGGCCTATGGTTTTGACGCCCGCGGCGCTGATTTCTTGCCAGAGTTCGCTTAAATCGGTGGCGTAGTTGGGCCAAGCGGGCGCAACAGGTTGGCCATTCCAGCGTTTGCGATTGTCTTGGTCAAAATTCCATTGTCCGCCGATAGGTTGGCCTTCGGCATCGAGCAAAATTTGATATTGCTTGCGCAATGCTCGATAGAAAAACTCCATGCGCGGTATTTTTTGCGAAAATTGCGTGCTAATCGCTACACGATCGGCGAGAAAGTGTTCACTATCGACGACTATAACTGGAACGCCAAGCTGTGCTTCGGCGGCGAGAAACTGGCTCTCTAAGCGATATTCATCAGCCTGTTGCCGCTCTAGCTGTGTGATTTGTTCTGACTTGATCAGGTCAATCAAGTTGCTGATGAAGTTTTGCTGGTTGTTGGCATCATTTATTTTGATGTACTGCACGCGGCAACCTGCGGCTTGCAACGCGGTAGCAAAGCCACGCATTGCTGCAAAGATGCCCAAAACCTTTTGCGCATGATGCTGGGCGTAGTCGGTTTCGCTGCGTAATTCCATCAACACATACAGCACATCGCTGCGGGCGCGCTCAATTGGGCTAAACCAACTGTGCTGAATATTGAGCTGGTCGCCCAGAATGAGTCGCAGTGTGCTCATGTTTTGGCCTTGTGGAGCGAGCAGCGCACGCTACAGTATTTGACGGATTCCCAGTTCTTGGCCCACTTTTTTCGCCACGCAAAAGGGCGCTGGCACACTGGGCAGATTTTTTGTGGAAGATTGAGTTTGTGGTGTGTCATTTTTAGGTGGTGTATCTGCATATAGTCTTTATTTATTAATGCCTGCATGTAGATACCCTTATGTTTTTGGTAGAGGCCTTAAGTGGGCATGGCCCCCATCAACACCAATGATTTGCCCTGTAATCCAGCGCGCGGCATCGCTCAGTAAAAATGCAATCAAAGCAGCGCTGTCTTCACCTTCGCCGACGATTCCCATCGGGTTCATTTTGGCATTGCGTTCCAGCGCTTCAGGGGTACCAGTTAGCCGTTCTGATATAGCAGAGCGGGTTAGGCCGGGCATCACCGCATTCACGCGGATGCCTTTATCGGCATAGGTGGCAGCAGTCGATTGCGCCAAGCTGGCAACGGCCGCTTTGGCGCTAGCAATCGCTTCGTGATTGGGAAATCCGGCACTGGCGACCAGTGATCCAACCAAGACCACTGAGGCAGTGCTTTTGTTTTTGAGTTGCAAGGCGACAAAGGCTTTCAGCGCATAAAAAGCCGAAAAGTAGTTTTGCGCAAAGAGCGCGTGGCAATCACTGGCGCTAGTCAGATGAAGCGGGCGAATCAGTGTCGAGCCTACGCAATGAGCAAATCCATTGGGGATGAAATTGAGCTGCTGCGCGGTTTGCAAAATGACGTCAGCAGCGCTATCGGTGCTTAGATCACCTGGAATCACCAAAGATTCTGCCGGTAGTTGCTTGGATAAAGCTAGCAATTTGTCTTCATGACGGCCGCTTAAAACGAGGCGATGACCCTGCTCGGAAAGGGAATGCGCTAGAGCCGATCCTATCGCGCCAGCGGCACCTGTGATCCAAATAGTCTTTGACATAATGCCGCTCCATTACTTGCTAGGAATAATTGCTACCAATAAGTAGCAATATATACCTTTGAGTATGTTTAGCCAATGCGTAAGTCGAAAAATACTTTAGTTATTTGTGGTGTGCTGATGGGCTGGCAAACTGAAGTAAAGAATTTCACAAGCTCACATCTATCTGCGAGTGGGGCGCTTGGCTCGAAGTGCCGCGGCGACGCCTTCTTTGGCCCAGTCGAGAAGCTCAGCTTGAGATTCGAGCGCTGATTCGGGGAGCGGGTAATAACTCATGGTTTGTGAGCGACCATCTTTCATCGCAAAGCAAAATGGCGCGAGGTGCTCGGCGATAAAGCGGGGTCGATTAACGTCGTCTACTTTGAAATAAACCATATCCTCAGCGACGAGTGCGAAAAACAGCTCGTCGCAGTACAAGCCAAAGCCACCAAACATGGCTTTGGCGCGTAGCTTGCCGAGTGGTGCTAGCTCGTCAAGCAGATAGTCGACGTATTCGCTGCGCCTAGCCATGGCAACTTGTTCGAGTTTTTTGTACCAAGTGATAAATAATCACGCCGGCAGCCAAGGTGGACAACACATGTTTGAGAGTGTGGCCACTCATAAAGCCTAACAAGGCATAAATTTGATAGTCAGCCAGCTCAGCTATTTTTGCCAGTACATACAAGGCGATTGCGGTAGCAAAGGCGAACCGTTCCGCTTTCGGCGCGTGCCATTGCCAGATTGGAATCAGCACCAGTGGCAGAATTTGCAAACCAAGATATAGACGTAAATCGCCTGAGTAATACCAATAAACAACGCCACCAATGGCAAAAATGCTGAGCGCGATAACCAAAGGCCATTGATTTTTTTGTGGTGAAAAGTTTTGCCACACCCCTGCCAATAAACCCGCGCAGGCGAGTGAAATTGGCATACGATCCCACACGAGACGTTCGTCATTGGGCATCCAGTGGTAGTAGCCTGAGCCCATCGCGGTGAGGAAAATCGCAATCACAAATAATGTAAAACCGAGATTGAGTTGTTGGCGTCTCGGCCATAAATATAATAAACCCCAGAGCGCAACGAGTGCAAAGCCGGCATTGGATAGCACATCACCGCAATTGACAATCCCAAAGCGCATCACTTTGTCGGCAAAGGAATGGTAGCCTTCAAGCTGAGCAATCGGGCCGTGCACGGCCATACCGATGGTAATGAGTAACAAGATCAAGAGTGTAACTAATTTCTGCATACAGTGTTTCCCGCGACTCAGATGGTTTTGCGCAGATTAGCATAATTTGCATAAATCAAACTTTCAATGTTTGCTTGTGCTAGGTATTCATTTCTGTGCCAATTTAATCAATGTCTTGATGGATATACTATCCAATTACTTCTCAGTCTTTACTAGTTTGAGCTGAGCTGGAATATTGAGTAGCTGGTCAACCGTCGTAAAACGATAGCCTTGCTTTTTTAATTCAGGAATCAACTGCGCCACGGCCATGATGGTCGGTTTACGGCCACGGCCGCCAGAATCGTGCATTAAGACAATCGCTTCTGGGTGGATATAGTCTTGAACAACGTTAACAATCTTGCTCGCCGCAATCTCATCGAAACCATTTTTGTGCGTGTGATACCAATCAGCAGTATCGACCGACCATAAAATCGCATACATCTTTTTTTGCTGCAAAAACTGAATTTGGCTGCCGCTGATAAACCCATACGGCGGGCGCATCATACTGGGCTGAAAGCCCAATATATTTTGATAAACATTCTGTGTTTTCTCGATTTGTTGCTTCCACCATTGATTTTCGCCCTCTAATGGAATCAATCGTGGATGGTTGTAACTATGATTGGCGAGTGTGTGACCCTCTTCGTAGGCACGCCGAGCCAATTCTGGGAATTTCTCGATTTGACTCCCTTGCCAAAAAAAAGTCGCTTTAACGTTTTCTTTTTTGAGTAAGTCGAGTAAAGCGGCGGTATCCGCACTGGGGCCATCATCAAAAGTAAATGCGATTTCTTTTCGCTCGCCCGGCCCTTCTAAAAAAAAGCTCTGCGGAAAGTCGCTAGCCTGCTGCGCCAGTTTGGCTGGCGGCACTTGATCCCAACCTTCAACAAAAGGCGTTCTTAAACGGGGTGGGCTTTGTGCAATGGCTTGCGTAGTCATCCAAACCAGACCTGCAATGATGATAGAGGTTTTCATTAGCATTGAATTAAATCCATATGTGATAGGAATAACTACGTTTGGCTTGCCAACTGCATGGCTCAATTTATTTTAACTGCGTAGCGAATTTCTATAGCAAATTGTGCTGCGATCATTTGAAGTTAGCTTCTTAGAGGTTTATACGATGGATGAGGTCCAATAATGCACAAAACCTTAACTAACTTGGGAGCCTCAATTCAGCAGGCATCTCGAAGATGCAGATCTTTCTGCCAGAGTAGCACGGTCGCACACATTGAAGGCTCCGATGGTTATGCCGCTGCCTTGATAAATGTATTTGCCGAAATGTTCCTCGAATCGGAATAAAAAGGCGTTTAATTTTGCCTTCTGGCTTTATCTCCTTGGAGCAAGGCAAAATGCTGTTTATGCTTAATCTTTAAGTATTGAATTGAATTTAGAGATGAATGCCGTCAAGTCTGCTATTCACTGTTCGGAATTGGCTGAAATTGAGCGACTCATTTTTACTGAGCCAGTGCTGGCGAAGCAAAAATGTGCGCTGCTGCTGGCGCGGGCACGTAAAAACTTTGACGCATCAACTTTTATCTCTGCCTCCTTACAATTTTCATTAATCGAAGATCAATTGGGTGATTTGCCGCAAGCCATTGTTGTTCTTTCGGAGGCTTTGGTTTTTGCCGAGGAATTTAAACAAGCCCAACAAACTCCCCAGTTACTTGAACAAATTGGCCGTTGTTACTACTCGCAAGCCAATTACCCACAAGCTTTGGACTACTGGCATCAGTGTGCCTTGCTGTGTGGTAACCAATTGAATTTTCTTGAAACACGTGCTTTAGCTTTAATGGGCTTGGGTCAAATTTGTGACGTAAGTGGCGAACACACGCAGGCAATCCAGTTGCATCAGATTGCGCATTCGCTATTACTGACAATTAATAATCAATTCTTGCTCACGATGGCCAAAATAAACTGGGCCGTGAATTTACAAAAAATTGGCTTGTCTGAAGAGTCTCGTGAGATTTTGCAAGAATCACTTCGTTTGAGTTTGGCGCATGATCTACCGCACCATGCTGCAGAATGCCAATTTCGCCTCGCTGAAATTGCGATGAGTTTGAATGAAATGACCGTGGCTGAGCAGCTGATCGAGGAAGGGGTGATGATGGTAACGACGACGCCATACCATTGGTGTGAGGTGAATTTACTCGCACTTTGGGCTGAGTTAAGTTTTCAATTAGGGCGTTGCGAGCAGGCACTTGATATTGTCAAACGGGGTTTAAGTATTGCAGAGGAAGATGGTTTACGACATTTGGTGTTTCGTTTGAGTCAACAGGCGGCGCAATATGCTCGGCTCCAAGGGCTTGATGAGGTCGCGGATGAGTATCAACGTAAGATTGATTTTTTAAGCGTGCACTTGCATACGGAAATAACACAACCGAGTGGTCTCAATTTGAATATGTTACGTGATTTAATTGCCTAGACTTGCTATTATCTTACGCTGTCTGGCTGGGCTGCTTAACTGTGTAATAAAAAGTTAAGCTCTTCAATTGTAGACACCTAGCTCGCAACATCGATTTGAATGGATAACCGCAGAGATGCCACTAAGCAGGCAAGAGTACCGGCAGCATTTATTGGTACAGAATAAAACCGAGATGTTCACATCGCCGGTCAGATCACGTACTCAATGTTTAGCTTTGCTCGATGACGCACGTCGCGCATTCGATATTAGCGCCTTTATTGATGGCGCCTTGCAGCTTTCTCAGATTGAAGACCAGCTCGGAGATTTAACTAATGCCATTAGTCATCTTTCAGAAGCCTTGGTTTTTGCCGAAGAATTCAAACAAACTCAGCGTATCCCCGAAATCCTAGAGCAGATTGGGCGCTGTTATTACACGCAAGCCTGTTATCCGCAGGCACTTGAGCATTGGCAGCAATGTGTTGAGTTGTGTCAAAACCAACCCGAACTACTCAAAACGCGTAGTTTAGCCTTAATGGGCTTGGGGCAGATATGTGATGCGGGTGGGGATAATCACTTAGCGGTGCAAATGCATGCGGCGGCACATAATCTTCTGATCGATTTTGGCGATGTATTCTTATTGGTGAAAGCCAAAATCAATTGGGCGGTGAATCTGCAAAAGGTGGCTGACTCGATTGCCGCGAAAGCCTTGCTGCGTGACGCATTGACCTTGTGTTTGCAGCACCATCTTCCCCACTACGCCGCCACCTGTTCCTATCGCTTGGCTGAAATTGAATTAGCTGATGGTCATCTGATGGCTGCAGAATGTCTGATTGAAGACGGTTTATTGATCGTTGCGAGCACACCGTATCATTGGGCCGAAGTTAATTTATTGGGGGTGTGGGCCAAGTTAATTGCAATCGACCCTTCGCAGTGTGTGCGTGCGCTCGATGTCGTGGAGCGTGCTCTAACGATTGCGCATCAAGATGGCTTTCGTCATTTAGAGCTTCGCATGTCAGAGCAGGCCGAGCACTATGCGCGAGTTTCTGGGCGCATCGAACTCGCCGATGAATATGCGCGTAAAGCCAATTTTATTCAATTAGATTTAAATTCGGCGATGAATCCGCAGATGATGCCGAATGTGGCAGGGCTGAGTGCGTTGCTGTTGTGACGAGTATGTCTTTCAAGGCTTTAAATTGTATTGCCTACGTAGCAATACATAAAAACCCGCTTCGCAGCGGGTTTTTCATTGGATTAATATATCGGTGATTACTTGAGGCGAAATTCAGCGGCATTCGCATGTGCCGTGAGGCCTTCACCATGCGCCAACACACTGGCAATTTTGCCTAATTTTTGCGCGCCAGCTTGTGAAACTTTGATCAAACTCGAGCGTTTTTGGAAGTCATACACACCGAGCGGGCTGGAGAACCGTGCGCTGCGTGCGGTTGGCAACACGTGGTTTGGGCCAGCGCAGTAATCACCCAAACTTTCCGATGTAAATTGCCCCATAAAAATCGCACCGGCATGACGAATCAGCGGCAATAACGCATCAGGATCGCTAACCGACAATTCCATGTGCTCAGGTGCGATGTAATTAGCGATTTCACACGCCTCGGCCAAGTCTTTTACCAGAATCAAGGCGCCACGATTAGCAAGCGATGCGCTGATAATGTCTTTGCGCGGTTGGGTAGGCAGCAGTTTTTCGATGCTGGCTTCGACTTCAGCCAAATAGGCAGCATCCGTACAGAGCAAAATCGATTGCGCAATTTCATCGTGTTCAGCTTGGCTAAATAAATCCATCGCCACCCAGTCAGCCGGTGTCGTGCCATCTGCAACGACCAGAATTTCCGATGGGCCAGCGACCATATCAATGCCAACGATGCCAAATACCGCGCGTTTTGCCGCGGCAACATAGGCATTGCCAGGTCCAGTGATTTTATCGACTTGCGGAATCGTTGCAGTACCAAATGCCAATGCACCGACGGCTTGCGCGCCGCCGATGGTGAATGCGCGGCTGACACCTGCCACGTAGGCAGCACCGAGCACCATATCGTTGCGTTCGCCACGCGGTGTAGGTACGACCATGATGATTTCTTTGACTCCCGCTACGTGCGCTGGAATCGCATTCATCAGTACTGAAGAAGGATAAGTGGCTTTGCCGCCCGGCACATAAATCCCAACGCGATCGAGCGCGGTGACTTGTTGGCCGAGCATCGTGCCGTCTTCGTCTTCGTACGTCCACGATTGCATTACTTGTTTTTCATGGAAGCTACGCACGCGGGCGGCTGCGGCTTGCAGTGCGGCTGCTTGTTCGGCTGGCAAGCGCTCGAAGGCGGCTTTGAGTTCGTCTTGGGTCAGCTCAAGATCAGCCATGTTTTGCGCGGATGTGCCGTCAAACTGATTCGTGTATTCAATCACCGCCGCATCGCCACGTGCTTTCACGTCGGCCAAAATGGCAGCAACGCGCACGTCAACTTGTGGATCTTGCGAGGTTTCAAACGCCAGCAATGCGGTGAGTTCAGATTGAAAATTGTTCGAAGAGGAATCAAGACGGCGAATCATGGCGTAGACCCAAAGCAATAAGAATTGCATTGATTATACCCTGACTTACGACTGTATTTGCGCGGCAAATCGCCTGTAGCAGAACGCTATGTGGCTGATACTAAGAAGGTGTTTTTTTACTACGCTAGAGTGTTCCAAATTAATAAAACGAATCTGTTTTTCTCTAGTGAATGAAAACTATAAATACTCTGGGTATATGCTCACGGCCTAATTTTATTAAATACCGTGAGCATATACATGCTATATCAATGTGGGTTCGAAACAGAGTGAAGTAGCTTGTCGGTATAAGCTAAGGCCGCAGCGGAGATCAGGAAGGTCACGTGGATAATCACTTGCCATTTCATGGTGGCTTCTGGAATCTGTGCTGCATTAATGAATGTTTGTAATAAATGAATCGAGGAAATACTAATAATCGCCATCGACAGTTTGACTTTAAGTACGGTCGCATTCACATGATCAAGCCATTCGGGTTGATCGGGATCGTCATCGATATTGAGGCGAGAAACAAAGGTCTCGTAGCCGCCCATCGTCACCATCAACAGTAAATTGGCAATCATCACTACATCAATCAAGCCGAGAACGGCCAGCATGACATCAGTTTCTGACATCGTGGTGAGGTTGCTCAGCATCCGTACGAGGCCAGCCAAGAATTTGTAGGCATAGACGCCTTGAACAATGATCAAGCCTAAGTAAATGGGTAATTGTAGCCAGCGACTGCCGAATATGATTTTCGCCAGCAGATTTGATTTTGGTTTTGAGCGAGACGTGACAGACATTGGGGCTCCTTGTGGCGTGAAGCAGTTTAGGTTTTATTTGGGAAAATTACGCGGCTAAAAACCAGCGTAATAAAAATCCCAAAATGAGTTGAGCCGATCAGCGACTCGGCAATAAACAGCAATTTACCATCGGCATTGCAGGGCAAAAAGTCTCCAAAGCCTACGGTTGCAAAGATGGTGGCTGAAAAATACAGGGAATCTAAGAAATTAGTGTTATTGCTGCAGCCATCACTGGTGCCGTACACGTCAAACATTTGCCAACCGGCAGCAAAAGTAAGAATCAGTAGCATATTGCTCAATAAAAACAGCCACACGGCTTGTGCCGGATGCAGGCCTTCTTGCATCCGTTGCCCATAAGCAATGCTGAAAATAAACGCCAAATAATTAAGATAGGTGGCGGCAATAAACCAATACATCGTCTCTGAGCCATGATCGAGTATTTCAAACCGTATTAGCAACGGCCACAAGAACATGAACAGCAAGGTATAGAGGGGAACATGCCGCCAGCGAATATCTTTAAGCGACATTACGCTTGGCGATTGGCAACAGTCGCGCTGAATGCATCAATCATCGGTTGTAAACGCTCGTGCTTGAGTTTGAGCGCGGATTGATTAATCACTAAGCGGCTAGAAATATCACGGATATGTTCAACTGCGACCAGATTATTGGCTTTGAGCGTGCCGCCAGTAGAAACCAAGTCAACAATCGCATCGGCTAGGCCCACCAATGGTGCGAGTTCCATCGAGCCATATAGCTTGATCAAATCAACATACACGCCTTTGCTGGCAAAATGCTCTTTGGCTTGTTCGGTGTATTTGGTGGCGATGCGTAGACGAGCGCCTTGTTTGACTGCGCCTTCGTAATCAAAGCCATTTTGTACCGCGACCATCAAACTGCATTTAGCGATTTCAAGATCCAGTGGTTGATACAGACCTTGGCCGCCGTGCTCGATCAATACGTCTTTGCCAGCAACGCCTAAATCAGCTGCGCCGTATTGCACATAGGTCGGTACGTCTGACGCGCGCACAATAATCAGTTGAACATCGGGTTGATTGGTGCCAATGATCAGTTTGCGTGTGCTCTCTGGCGCTTCGCTCGGCACGATGCCAGCTGCAGCTAACAGTGGCAGCGTTTCTTCGAAAATCCGGCCTTTGGATAAAGCAATGGTAATCATGTTGTTTCCAGTAATGCACGCCAATGGCGTGCCACAGCTTATTTAAATAATTTAATACTTGCCGGATACTTCGACTGCCAGCCATTCATCGCTTTGGCGGCTTCCCAAACGGCAAACAGCGCGGCACCAATCGCCATCCACCAAACAAATAAGGCGGTGTTAAAGAAGATCCCCGCGAGCAAAGATAATGCGTAAAAGCAGCCCATCAGCATTTGAAAGTTCGCAGCTTGTATAGCGTGTTGCTCAACAAATTCGGAGTGTACACGGGCAAATTGCAGGCCTAAAAATGGAATGATCAGCGCTAAAATCGGCATTGGAATCAAGGGCAGCCAGCAAAGCCCCGCCAGATGAATCACCACGGCAGCGGCTTTTTCTCCTTGGCTAGGGGGCTTGAGTTTGCCATCACTGTCTTCACCGGCGGGCTTTGGATTAATCGTTAACATTAGTGAAAACGCTCAATACTCGCGCCAATACCGGCCAGTTTGGTTTCGATGTGCTCGTAACCGCGATCCAAATGGTAAATCCGATCGACAATCGTTTCGCCTTCGGCGATCAAGCCGGCAATCACCAAGCTGGCTGACGCGCGCAAATCGGTTGCCATCACGGTCGCACCAGACAATTTGTCCACGCCTGTGATAATCGCCGTATTGCCTTCGGTATTGATTTTTGCCCCCATGCGAATCAGTTCTGGCGCATGCATAAAGCGATTTTCAAAAATGGTTTCAGTCACGACGCCGGTGCCTTCCGCGATACAGTTCAGCATCATAAATTGCGCCTGCATATCGGTTGGGAAAGCAGGGTAAGGCAAGGTGCGTAGGTTTACCGCTTTAGCGCGGCGTTTCATATCGAGGGAAATCCACGTGTCGCCCGCTTCGATATAGGCACCGGCTTCGCGCAATTTATCCAATACGGCATCTAGAATATCGGCGCGGGTATTTTTGAGTAAAACTTTACCTTGTGCCGCCGCTGCAGCCACGAGGAAAGTGCCCGTTTCGATACGGTCGGCGATAATCGCGTGTTCCGCGCCATGCAGGCTGGCAACGCCTTCAATCGTGATGCGATCGGTGCCATGACCGCTGATTTTGGCGCCCATTTTGATCAAGCATTCGGCCAAATCCACCACTTCAGGCTCACGCGCTGCATTTTCAATGGTGGTGATGCCATCGGCCAAGGTGGCGGCCATCAATAAATTCTCTGTACCCGTTACGGTAACCATATCGCAGACGATGCGCGCGCCTTTGAGACGGCCTTTGGCTTTCACGTAACCATGCTCGATGATGATTTCAGCTCCCATCGCTTCAAGGCCCTTGATGTGCTGATCCACTGGACGAGCACCAATCGCGCAGCCGCCTGGCAGTGAAACTTGGGCTTCACCAAAGCGCGCCAAGGTTGGGCCGAGTACCAAAATCGAAGCGCGCATGGTTTTCACTAATTCGTACGGCGCAGTCAGGCTAGTGAGGTCGGCAGCGGTCAATTCATATTCGTGGACATTATCAGTCATCACGCGCACGCCCATGCCTTGCAGCAATTTTTGCGTGGTTTTCACGTCGGCCAATTGCGGCACATTGGTGAGGCGGAGAGTCTCTGCGGTCAGCAGAGACGCACATAAAATCGGCAAGGCCGCATTTTTAGCGCCAGAAATCGTGATTTCGCCAGAGAGCGGATGGCCGCCAATAATTCTAAGTTTATCCATTTTTTTACCTTTACTGATCTGTAGGGGCGGGTTTGACTGCGCCTACAGCTCTAAATTATTTGAAGTAAGTCCACCAAACGACCGCGACGATACCGATCAGCCATGGAATATTCGTGAGCGCGGCGATGTGGCCAACACTGCGATCTTGCGGCTTGCGGGCGTCAATTTTCGCCTGCTCGATAATCGCTTTTTGATCATCGATGGCCGACAGATCGAAACGCTTATCTGGTTTGCTCATTGACGTTGCGCGAATTCTGCGGGGGTTACTGTGGCGCGCATCGAAATGGCGTGTAATTCACCTGAGTCGATATACGACTTTAAGCCGTCATTGATGAGGCGATGGCGTGCCAATAAACCCATGCCGGCAAATTGCTCGGAAACAATCGTGGCATAAAAATGATGGCCATCGCCTTCTACGTCGAGATGTTCGCACGGTAAAATTTGCGCGATGAGGGCTTGTACTTGTTCTGGCGTCATGATGTCTTCTAAGTTGCGGGTTTGCGCACTAAAAAATCGTCCACAAAATACCAGAGAAACAAGCGCACTAATTGGTTTTCAATGGGTATCTTGTCATAGGCTATGCTTAATAAGGCGCACATTTAAATACCTACGAATTTACGTCGGGCAAATTGCTTGACGTGGACAAAGCTGGTGTTACGTATGCCGTTAACGGCGAATTTTGTAGCCAGATTTTATCAAACTGAGCGCGAATGCGGCGAGAATAAGTAAACTAAATCCGACAACAGTCAAAGAAAGCCAAGGGTTGACATCGCTTTGGCCAAAAAATCCGTAGCGAAACCCATCAATCATATAAAAAACAGGATTGAAGTGAGACACGTTTTGCCAGAAAACCGGTAGGCTGTGGATGGAGTAAAACACGCCAGAAAGAAAAGTCAGCGGCATGATCAGGAAGTTTTGAAAGGCGGCTAATTGATCGTATTTCTCAGCCCAAATACCTGCAATCATCCCTAAAATCGCCATTAATCCGCAGCCGATAAAAGCGAACACAAAAATCCATAGTGGGTATTGTGGCGTAGGCATTGGGAATAATAAAGAAGTAAGCAATACCCCCGAGCCAACAACAAGGCCGCGCACAATGGCCGCCAAGGTATAAGCGGCGAAGAATTCGAAATGTGACAGCGGCGGCAGCAAGATAAAAACGATACTGCCGGTCACTTTGGATTGAATAATACTGGAGCTGGTATTGGCAAATGCATTTTGCAACATGCTCATCATCATCAAGCCGGGAATCAGAAACGCGGTATAACTCACGCCAGGAAAGGGTTGTACGTGTGCTGCTAGTACGTGCGCAAAAATCAATAGATACATCAGCGCGGTCAGCACGGGCGCGGCAACCGTTTGAAAACCTACTTTCCAAAAGCGTAGGATTTCTTTGTAAAACAGAGTGTAAAAGCCAGTCATAGCAGATTGCGCCTAGCGGAAAAAGCAGTAATAAAAGAGTCGTGGAAGGGAATTAGGCACTCATCATTTGCACGAAAATGTCTTCTAAATCCGGTTGTGAGATCGAAACGTCTTTCAGTGCAACGCCTGCGGAACGAACTTCGTTCAATATCATTTCAAGCTGAGTGCAATCGCTGAGTTTTAACTCAAATCCGTGTTCGTTTTCACGTACCAAGAGCGGAGTTAGTGTTGCAGGTAGTTGCGCTGGTTTTAATTTAAGTAACACGGTTCGTGCTGCGCCACGCGCCATGATTTGGGCTTTGTCTTCCAGCGCCAACAGCCGCCCTTGTTTGAGCATGGCGATGCGATTGCAGAGTGTTTCTGCTTCTTCAAGGTAATGCGTGGTCAGTACAATCGTATGGCCTTGTTGATTGAGGCTACGAATAAAAGCCCACAAGGTTTGTCGTAACTCGACATCGACGCCAGCAGTCGGTTCATCCAAGACGATAACAGGGGGTTTGTGTACCAAGGCTTGAGCCACCATGACGCGGCGCTTCATACCGCCAGATAATGCCCGCATATTGGCGTCGGCTTTATCGGTGAGGCCGAGGTTTTCAAGAATCTCATCAATCCATGCGTGGTTATTTTTGATGCCGAAATAACCAGACTGAAATTGTAGCGTTTCCCGAACGGTAAAAAAGGGATCGAACACCAACTCTTGCGGCACGATACCAACCGCACGGCGAGCTTGGCGGTAATCTTTTTGCACGTCAAAGCCCATCACTGTGGTGCGCCCGGAGCTGGGCTTACTTAAACCCGCTAAAATCGAAATCAGTGTCGTCTTACCCGCCCCATTAGGGCCCAGCAGCGCAAAAAAGTCACCTTCGGCGACTTCAAATCGAATTTCGTTCAGTGCGGTGAACTGACCAAATTGCTTGCTGATGCCATCAAAAACGATTGCACTCATGGTTGAGCCTCGGCGGGCGCACTGGCCGATAATGCGGTTGTTTGCGCTTGCTCTGTTTCTAGCTCGGCCTCGATATCATCATCACCCATCGGTAGCGGGTAGGGTGGGTTGCCATCGTGGATTTTAAACCAGCGGCGTTGTAAATAACTGTCGCGAATAAATGCGTAAGGGTCATTTTGCTCTTGAATGACGGCATCTAATGGCAGCAATTGTGAGCGAGCATTAGTGATATAGACAGAGTAATAGGCAATTTGGCCGGCTAAGTCATCTATGTAATCAATAGGCCCCCACGCCAAACGGACTATACGATCTGAGCTATCGCGCAGTGTGAGTGGGCCATAGAACGGTACCATTAAAAATGGACCGGATGATACGCCCCACTGTCCTAATGTTTGTCCAAAATCTTGTTCTTGTTTTTCAATCGGAAGATCGCTAGCCCAATCGATCAACCCGCCAGCTCCCAGAGTGGTGTTAACCAAAACACGGCCAAAACTTTTGGAGGCGGGCGTTGCTTTACCCTGCAACATAGCCGCAGGAATTGCGAATAAATCGTCAATATTCTCAAAGAAATTATCGACGCCTTTACGCAGTGGGGGCGGGATAAAGCGCACATAACCTTGGCTAACAGGTCGCAGCACGACATCATCAACGGCTTTGTTGACGGCAAAAATTGGCCGGTTGATGGATTCTAATGGATCGTAATTGTTTTGTGGGGTCGCGCACGCGACTAGCAGCAATAGAGGTAAAACAATTAAACGACGCATGATGGCAACTCGGTGAAAAACGTACAGGACTGAATTATAGAGGAATTTTTTGGGTTAATTCATTTAGGAGGGCGAGTTTAATACGTCGGCTAAACCATAAACCGCGATCAACTGCTGTAGATTGTTGGGCATATTGATGAATGCCAATTGGCAATTGACGGCTTTGGCGCGGCGTTGCCATTCGATTAAAACCGCGACCGCGCTGGAGTCGACGACTTCGAGCGCCGCAAAATTGATCGTTAATGTTTTTCGCCCGAGTACGCTATCGAGCATTGATAGCGCAGCTGGGCTATTGGCGAGGGTGAGTTCACGCGCTAAAACAATTGCACTCATTATTTGCTTTGCCGTGAGCTATTGTTTTTTTCTGCCATATTTTTAATCAAGCCATCAATGCCATCTTTGCGAATGACTGCACCGAATTGATTGCGGTGATTATTAATAAAGCTGATCCCTTCGACGGTGATGTCATAGACCTTCCAATTACTACCGATTTTCTCAAAGCTAAAATCGAGTGGAATCGGCTTTTGATTCGGCAGGGTGACCTCGGTGCGCACGGTTTGTTCATCATCATCGTTGCCAGCGCGGGTGCCTTTAACGTTAATTTGCGCATTTTTATATAAGGTCAGTGCGGATAAGTAAGTCCGTACCATCATGGTACGAAATTCTTTGCTCAGTGCCTCTTGCTGGGCTGGTGTAGCACTTTTCCAGTAGCGACCCACTGCAAGCGAAGTCATCCGTTGGTAGTCCGCCATTGGCGATAGGCGGGCATCAACTAGATCACGCGTTTTTGCTGCGTCCTTTTCATTTTTTTTGATGATCTCTAATACATCTTTGCTAGCCGCACGGGTGATTTGCTCTGGCGTTTCGGTATTGGCAAAAGCAGTACCCGCCATCAGGCTGAGGGTACACATCAATACAATGTGACGAAATTTTTGCAACATAAATTACTTCTCCGAACTATTGGTTTTGTCGGCTTGACTAAATAAAAACCGACTGATGAGTTGTTCTAAAACGATGGCCGATGAAGTAACTTTAAAAGCATCACCTGCCGCAAGATTTTTTTCTTCAGCACCGGGTGTGATGCCGATGTACTGTTCGCCTAAAAGGCCAGAGGTCAAAATTTCGGCCGAGCTGTCTTTGCTAAAATGATAACGGCTATCGAGCGCCATCTCGACGCGGGCGACATAGCGCTCGCTGTCGAGCGTGATACTGGTCACGCGACCAACGACAACGCCAGCACTTTTAATGGGTGAGCGGGTTTTTAAGCCGCCAATATTCTCAAAATTAGCGATCAAGGTATAGCTTGAAGTCGCGGGCAATGAACTGGAGCTACTGACTTGCAGCGCTAAAAACAATAAGGCGACCACCCCTGCTGTAGCAAATAAACCAACCCAAAAATCAATCATTCCTCGTTTCACAATACACCTCGATACTTCAACGCCATGATGAAAAGCAAGCCAATTGCCGAAAGGGACTTTGGTTTTTCTTGCATGATTTATATCCCTGTAAACATAAATGCGGTCAAGATAAAATCGAGCGCTAAAATGACTAAAGAGCTCGTTACGACCGTGCGCGTGGTGGCGCGGGAGATGCCTTCGGCAGTCGGCGGTGCATCATAACCTTCAAAGACGGCAATCAGCGATACAGCAAAACCGAAAAAGAAGCTTTTGATGATGCCATTCATCACATCAAGCCGAAAATCAACCGCACCTTGCATTTGTGACCAAAAACTTCCGTCATCCAGCCCAAGTAATTTCACGCCGATTAAGTAGCCGCCTAAAATCCCCATCGCGCTAAAAATTGCCGCCAGCAGAGGCATTGAAATAACGCCGCCCCAAAAGCGCGGTGCCACTACGCGGGCTATTGGATTTACCGCCATCATTTCCATCGCGGAGAGCTGTTCGGTCACTTTCATTAAGCCAATCTCGGCGGTGATCGCGCTACCTGCACGACTAGCAAATAGCAGTGCTGCGACTACGGGACCAAGTTCTCGCACCAAGGATAGCGCCACTAAGACGCCCAATGAGCTTGATGCGCCAAAGCGTTGTAGTGTGTCGTAGCCTTGCAGGGCAAGTACCATGCCGACAAACAAGCCCGACACCGAAATAATCAGTACCGACAAGACGCCTGCAAACCAAATCTCACGCAAGGTGAGCCGTGGGCGAAGTAGGCTGGAGCCGGAATGGCGCAATATCGCTAATAAAAATCGGCAGGCGAAACCTAGTTTAATTAAGGTATTGGTCAGTGGCGCGCCGAGACGACTAAAGAAATTAAATAGCATCGCATACCCCGATCTCAATTGAGATTGGCGCAATTAAAACGCTTTTGAACCGGGCTATTGTTAGGATGTGCATGTTCATAGCCCCAATTGTGCGGCATAAGGCATTGCCGGCTTATGAAACGGCAGGGGGCCATCGGTGCGAGCGTTGATAAATTGCTGAACATAAGGGTGTTGTGACGCTTTGACTTCATCTGGCGTACCTTGAGCGACAATAACGCCATCGGCAAGAAAGTAGATATAGTCAACGATGGCGAGTGATTCCGCCACATCATGGGTCACAACAATCGATGCGGTGCCGAGCGCATCATTCAGTTCTCGAATGAGTTTGCCCACTGTCGCTAGTGAAATAGGATCTAGCCCTGTAAACGGCTCATCATAAAGCATGACCGTGGGGTCGAGCGCAATGGCTCGTGCTAATGCAACACGGCGTGCCATGCCGCCCGATAGTTCATGCGGCATCTGTGTTGCAGCGCCTCGTAAACCAACCGCTTCAAGCTTCATGAATACCAAATCGCGGATCATTGACTCTGGGAGCTTGGTACGCTCGCGCAGCGGAAAAGCAACGTTGTCGAAGACGGATAAATCCGTAAATAAAGCACCAAACTGAAACAGCATCCCCAGCTTGCGGCGCATCGCATACAGGCCACTTTCATTCAGTGTGCCAATGTTTTCACCGTCGAGCCAGACAGATCCTTGCTGAGCTTGAATTTGCCCGCCGATCAATTTAAGTAGCGTGGTTTTACCTGAGCCAGAGCCGCCCATAATGGCGACCACTTGGCCGCGCGAAATGGAGAGCGAGACATCACGCAAGATAATGTTATCGCCGTAAGCAAAGCTGACATTTTGAAATTCAAGCAGGTTCATGAGTTTTGGGTCAGTGTGTGAAGCCGGATTTTAAGGCTTTAGAGCCAGATGCGCTAGACATATGCCCGCTATTGCGCTGCAGCATAACAGGGCAAAGCTTAAATTAAGCTGAATTAAACCGAGCTGCAGATAAAAATGGCGATGAATGGCGCTTGTGGCGTTAGGAATTTAAAGAGTGTTGTCATTTTTTAACGAGAAAATTGATGACGTATTGCCATCTATGCTTTTTTAAGTATGGCTTTTGTGCTGATACCCGCTGTTATATTGTGCTTGTTGGTTCCTTTCTTCAATCTTTGTTACGCTTTTTGTTGTTGAAAGATATTATGGTTTTGAGAATCAGTACATATTCACAATTTAATTGATTGCACTCATTACACAGCAAGGAGAAAGACTTTTGTACCTCGAATTCTTTGGTCTAAAAAGTCCACCATTTCGATTGACGGCCCACCCTGACTTTTTCTTTAGTGGGGCAGGGCGCGGTGCACTGCTCGATGCCTTGCTGTATGCAGTTACGTCTGGTGAGGGCCTGATCAAGGTGACGGGTGAAGTTGGAGCCGGAAAAACCATGTTGTGCCGCATGCTGTTGGAGCGTTTACCATCGTATGTGGTTGCGATTTTTTTGCCGAATCCAGTATTAAGTGAAGATGAGCTGCTCTTGACCTTGGCGGATGAATTAAAAATTCAATTTCATTCCGATCGTGCTTCGCAAAAGATTCGTTTAATTGAAGAGACCTTGATTGCTAAATATGCGGCGGGTCGACAAGTCGTGCTGATTGTGGATGAAGCTCACGCCATGCCGCAAGGCACACTGGAATTAATTCGGCTGTTATCCAATCTAGATTCTGGGCATCAAAAATTATTACAAATAGTGCTGTTTGGGCAGTTGGAATTGGATGAAATCCTGCAGCAAGATCAATTGCGCGCTTTGCGTGAACGAGTGAGTTATAGCTTGGCGGTGCCGGTACTCAATTCTGCTGAAGTGGCGGATTATTTAGCCTGCCGATTATTTGCCGCAGGGCATCATGGTAATGCGATTTTTACGCCGGTGGCGGTGAAGCATATTGCTGAAGTAGCGCAAGGATTAAGTCGGCGAGTGAATTTGTTGGCGGATAAAGCGATGTTGGCCGCATTCTCTGAACACTCAACACTAGTGACTTTGAAGCACGCCAAACTAGCAGAGCGTGAGTGTGAATATGCAGCCCCCATTTCAATAGAAAGGTATTGGCTCGCGCTCCTGTTGGTACTTACGTTTGCAATTTCAGTTGGCGCTTGGCATTTTCTGTCTAGCAATTCAGCGGCTAGCTCGGAAAAAGTAGCAAACTCAGTTCGAGTTACAGCATTGACATCAACTTCGGCGTCACACGTCCATTCTTCATCGAGTGAGAATGCCATGGGTGAGTTAATTTTACAGTCTAGAGCGCGAATAAAAGCTGCTGAGGCCAGTAGTATTACGGTGCTGGTATCAAAAATCCCGTCCCAAAAAAGTGAACAGCTCAAGTCGCTGATCACAGAAATTAATCAATTAATCGGCCCTGGTCGAGTCATTATTTATCCGACGAAGATTAACGGCGTATCGGCCTGGGGGGTCTTAGCTGGTTTATACCCCGATCGGCAGCGGGCACAAACGGTGAAAAATCGTTTGCAACAGAAGTTACGTGGCACGCAAGTGCAAACCATCGGTGTATTACGTAGTGAGATGTTGCTACCCCGCGACTAGCAAGCTTGAATCTAGCGATAAACTCGGTTTTTTTGAATGCTGTGCTAAGTTGAACTGAGCTTATTCATTTGAACAATAAAATGAGAAAATTAGTACTGGGGATTGGGTCGGTAGTTTGGGTTGCAACAGGATGCAGTACATCAAGTGGCCTCACGCCTTTATCCACTGCGCACATCGCTGCGCCACCTAAAAATGAAGCGCCTGCAGTGGCTATACCGCCTTTGGCTCGACCGATTCCGACGCTCGCCAAACCGATCGCTTCCCCTAAATTAGAAACGTACAGCGTGGTGGTCAGTCAGCTGGATGTGCATGACTTACTGTTTGCGCTGGCACGCGATGCGCGTATTAATGTTGATGTGAGTCTGGGCGTAACAGGCGTTGTGACGCTCAATGCGATAAATCAAACGCTGCCGCAGATTTTGGATCGGATTGCGCGGCAAGTCGATCTGCGCTGGAGTATGGAAAACGGGGTCTTGAACATCACTCCTGATTCACCTGTAGTGAAAATTTATCACGTGGACTATTTCAACTTATCGCGGAATATGAAATCAACGCTAAATATATTGAACTCAGTCAAATCGGTTGCCGAAGATTCGGGGGGCTCAGGTGGTAATGGCAGCACTTCTTTTTCGTCGATAGACAGTGAATCGCAAAATCAGTTTTGGAAGAGACTTGAGACTAATCTAAAAGAAATTTTAGACGTGAAAGCGAGCAGTGTTGCAGCAACCACCTCGCTAAACACTGCAAAAATTGCTCAGCTTGGACAGCAAGCGACTCAAAAAGTGGCAACCCAGTCTACAGATGCTTCGACCGCGTTATCAGTGGTAGATAAAGCCGCCAAGATTGACAAAACCCTCGCACAGACAGAAAAAGTTCAGGCTGAAACAGTTGCCCTACAAACACGAGCTAGTCCGGAGACCAAGCCTGTTGATGCAAATTATGTGGTGATTAATCCTGAAACGGGCACGATTACCATTCGTGCAAGTAGCAAGGCGCAGTCCAAAGTGGCCGAATTTTTAGCATCGATCCAAGCCTCAGCGCAACGACAAGTTTTGATTGAAGCGACGATTGTCGAAGTCGTTTTAAGTGACCAATACCAAGCAGGCGTGGATTGGTCGCAGATCGCCAATGGTGCAGGTTGGACTTTTGGGCAGAGTTTAATTGGTGCCAATTTATCGTCTGCACCATTGAGTTTGATTTCTTATAAAAGCACCAACTTCAATGCAACGGTTAAATTGCTAGAGCAGTTTGGCAAAACCCGTGTGTTATCCAGCCCCAAAATTACCGCATTAAATAATCAACCCGCAGTGATGAAAGTGGTAGAGGAGCTGGTTTATTTCACGATGAATGTGACTCAATCCACTTCTGATACGAATGGCATCATTACGCCGCCCACTTATGAAAGTGTACTGCGAACCGTGCCTGTTGGCTTGGTGATGCAAGTCACGCCGCAGATATCGGCCTCGGGTATGATTTCGATGAGTATTCGCCCAACCATCACCAATGTGAGTGGTTATGTAGAAGACCCCGCTGTCGCAATTATTGCCGCCCAAACGGGTACCAATCTAAAAAGTTTAGTGCCTGAATTGCAGGTGAGAGAGTTTGATTCGACGCTGAAAATAGCCAGTGGGCAGGTGGCTGTTTTAGGTGGCTTGATTCAGGATAAGCAGAGCAATCAACGCCAAGGTGTGCCGGGCTTATCTCGGCTGCCTTGGTTGGGTGATGCGTTTAGTTACCGTGATGACAAAGTCAGAAAAATAGAGCTAGTCGTGTTTTTGCGACCGATGGTCGTCAAAGAGAATGGACAGGATGATCGTTTAGGCGGCTTGAGGTCATATCTACCTAGCGATGAGTTTTTTAATTCGCCGCAAGATCAAGACTTATCTGCATTCCAAAGTGGTGTAATTCCATTCCCAAGTAAGGCGGGAGTGCAGCAATGAGTTTGTTACTGCAAGCTTTGAAAAAAGCCGAGGAAGACAAACTGCGGCGCGCTGCATTAGGTTCTGCCGAGCAGCATGAAGCGGGGGCTGAAGTCGCTTTTCCTTCGTTGAATTTGGTTGAGGCCGAAAGTGTTAAGCCCGTCGTGATTGCTGACGGTGTATCAGAGGCGGCGACCTCGTCCGAGGTGGCGACACAGTCCAATGATTGGGGCTTTGTGCCACTCGAAGTCCCCGCCGAAGAGGTTACTCCGTCAGCTGAAATACCAGTAGAGACGGGGACTCCGAGCATCGATGAGAGCACAAATAGTGCTAATTCTAGCGATTTAGTCGAGGCTACACCGCAAGTTAAAGAAGCTCCGATTCAAGCTACTTTGGAGGTAAATACTTCAGCGCCTGCGATTGAAACTCCAGCTGTAAAAACTACTGAAACAGTGCTGGTGAGTCCTGTTTCTGTGGTGTCACCTTCTATCTCATCACCCGTCATCCAGCCTCCTCAGCCACAAACGGTCGCAAAGAGCTTGTTTGCCAAATCGAAAAACCAGCCCGCGCGTGGCTTGTTACCATGGTTGATGCTTGGCGCGGGTTTGTTGTTGGCGGGGATGGTCGCTTGGTTTGCGTGGCAGTATCGCCAATTGACCCAGCCGGTTCCTAAGGTTGAAGTTCGAGCATCAATTGCTGAGGTCGCGAGCTCTGCTACAGCAGAGCCTGTGTATACGAGCGAACCTATTATTAAGAATGGCTTAGTGGATGATACCCGTTCGGGTAAAGGTTCGGGGGGGCATTCGACTGAAGAGACAAAGCCCGACTCGCCAGCTGTGACGCTTGTTCCCGCCAAAGCAGAAATAAAATCGTATCCTAATACAAAATTAATTACAGACAGCAAAGAGCTCAATCCGCCTTTAAAGTTTGTACGGCAGTCACCACAATTGGGCGCGTCCGATCCAGTGTTGCAGGCATGGCAAGCTTATCAAAATGGCGATTTGGAACAAGCCGAGTTGCTGTATCGAAAAGCGCTACTGGCCGATCCTCGTCAACGCGATGCTTTATTGGGCATGGCGGCGATCGCGCAGCGACGGGGTGATAACACAGCGGCAAGTGCTTTGTATCAGCGCATTCTTCGCGCTAACCCGCAAGATGAAAGCGCGAAAGCCGCTTTGTTAATGTTGAATTCTGCACAAATGCCAGAGCAAGAGGCGGTACAGCTTGAGCAAAGTGGTAAGTCTGACCCGATGGCCTTGGGACAATACTTTGCCGCTCAGCAGCGTTGGCGCCAAGCGCAAGAGCAATTTTTCTTGGCTTATTCGGCTAATCCCAATAATGCAGATGCAGCACTCAATCTGGCGGTGAGTTTGGATCATTTGCAGCAAGCTGCGCTGGCAAAAACCTACTATCGGGAAGCTTTACAGTTAAAAGAGCCCTCTCATTTTGATCGCAGCAAGGTCGAGCAGAGACTGGCTGAGCTCGATGCTGCATCAGGACTTGCGCCATGAGTGCGCCGAGCCGCAACAAGCTACCACTCGGTGAGCTACTGGTTAGCAAAGGGATTATCACCGACGATCAATTACGAATTGCTTTATTAGAGCAACGCCGCTCAGGGATACCACTCGGTAAGTTAATGGTGTCGCTGGGATTTGCCTCAGAAAATGTGTTGCGCGAAGCGCTGTCTGAGAATTTAGGTCAAGAAAGCGTTGATTTAAGCCGCGTCATTGCCGATGTGCAGACCATACGCTTGGTGCCCAAAGAAATGGCTAAGCGTCTGCTGGTGCTGCCGATTGGCCTCAATCTCGCGACCAGGCGACTCACAGTGGCGATGGCCAATCCCAATAACCTCGTCGCGCTTGATCAACTGCGTTTGCAAACCAAAGACCAGTTTGAAATCGAAACGCTCTTGGCGGCAGAGTCCGATATTGTTCGGGCGATCGATCAGTATTACGGATTTGAGCTGTCGATTGACGGGATTTTGCGCGAAATTGAAACGGGTGAAATTGATTACGCCAGTTTGGCCAACGCCGAAGCAGAATACAGCCAACCCGTCGTGCGTTTAATTGATGCGCTGCTGGCCGATGCGGTCACGCGCGGCGCATCCGATATTCACTTTGAACCCGAGCAATCCTTTGTGCGGATTCGTTATCGGATTGATGGCGTATTGCGCCAAATTCGCGCGCTGCATAAAACCTATTGGCCGGCGATGGTGGTTCGCCTCAAAGTGCTGGCAACGATGAATATCGCCGAAACACGCGCGCCGCAAGATGGGCGGATTTCACTGACATTATCGGGGCGCCCTTTGGATTTTCGGGTTTCGGCGCAGCCGACGACGTGGGGCGAAAATATCGTTTTACGGATTTTGGATCGACAAAAAGGGCTGGTGCCACTTGAAGAGTTGGGCTTGACCGACGAAAACCTCGATGCACTGCGCTTAATGATTGCAAGGCCAGAAGGCATTATCCTTGTTACGGGGCCAACGGGTTCTGGCAAGACAACGACGCTGTATTCGATTTTGAATCACATCAACTCGGTTGCTGTGAATATCATGACTTTGGAAGATCCTGTCGAATACCCCATCCCGCAAATTCGGCAAACCTCGGTCAATGAAGTCTCGAAAATGGATTTTGCCAACGGCATTCGCTCGATGATGCGGCAAGATCCAGATGTGATTTTGATTGGTGAGATTCGCGATAAAGACACCGCCGAAATGGCATTTCGCGCCGCGATGACCGGCCATCAAGTGTACTCAACGCTGCATACAAATTCTGCCATCGGCGCTTTGCCGCGTTTACTCGATATTGGCGTACTGCCAGATATTTTGTCCGGCAATATGATCGGCATTGTCGCGCAACGCTTGGTGCGTACGCTGTGTACGTTTTGTCGAGAGGAGTATAGCCCTGATGACTTTGAAAAACGGCTCTTGCAGATTGATACGTCAAGTAATGCTCGGATTTATCGCGCCGTAGGTTGCCCAAAGTGTGAGCATCAAGGTTATCGCGGCCGGATGACGGTGATCGAGATTTTGAAGCTGGATGCCGATTTGGATGAGCTGATTGCGCGACGCGCCACGATGCGCGAAATTCGTGAGCATGCCTTGGCAAAAGGGTTTAAGCCGCTGGCCGTTGATGCTTGCCGCCGTGTTTTAGAAGGTAGAACAACGCTGGATGAAATTGCTCGTGTGGTCGATTTAACGGATCGGGTTGGCTAATGCGCTTCGTTTATCGTGCTGCCGATGGTCAGGGCAAAGTTCAGCAAGGGCAAATTGAAGCCGCCAATATGGCCGATTTAGAGCTGCGGCTCGGCCGACTGGGTATGACGCTGATTCATGCCAAAAGTAGTAATTCTGATCTATTTGGTCGCCGAAAAATCAGTCGTCGTGAACTCATTACCTTTACTTTTCATCTTGAACAATTGACTCGCGCCGGCGTGCCCTTACTCGAAGGGCTCGCTGATTTGCGAGATAGCATTGACCACCCCGTTTTTCGTGAAGTGATTGCCAATGTGATTGAGGACATCGAAGGCGGTAGTTTGCTGTCGCAAGCATTGGCTGCGCATCCCAAAGTCTTTGATGTGGTGTTTGTGAATTTGATTCGTGCGGGTGAGGCCAGCGGTGAATTGGCCGAGGTACTTAAAAACCTAACCGAATCGATTAAATGGCAGGATGAGTTGATCGCGCAAGCCAAAAAAGTCGTTATGTACCCCGCTTTTGTGGCTGTGCTGGTGTTTTGCGTGGTGTGTTTTTTGATGGTGTATTTGGTGCCGCAGTTAGTCGATTTTATTAAATCAATGAAGCAGGAAGTGCCGCTGAATACCCAGATTTTGCTGTGGATTTCGGATTTCTTCGTGCATTTTTGGTGGTTGATTATCCTCGCTCCACCCTCGGTTTTTTTCTTTATCCGTTGGCGAGTCAAAACTGATCCGGCTTTTCGTTTCAAAGTAGACGGTTGGAAATTACGCGTTCCGCCCGTGGGCAGCATCTTGCACAAAATTATACTGGCGCGGTTTGCGAATTTTTTTGCGCTGCTCTATGGCGCTGGAATTCCGATTTTGGACTGCATTCGAATTACGCAAGGTATCGTCAACAACACGGTGATTGCCGATGCGCTGCAACGCGTTGAGGCACAGATTCGCGAGGGGCAGGGCGTGAGCGCCAGTTTTGAGCGGGTTGGCATGTTCCCGCCGCTGGTGCTGCGGATGTTGCGCGTGGGTGAAAACACAGGGCAACTTGATCACGCTCTGTTGAATGTTTCGTATTTTTATAACCGCGATATCAAAGAAGCAATCGAGCGGGTGCAAGCCTTGGTTGAGCCAACGATGACGGTCATCTTGGGGCTGATTTTGGCGTGGATTATGTCGTCGGTCTTGGGGCCGATTTTCGATACGATTAGTAAACTTAGATGAAGAATATTGTCCTGCTCTTAACCCATACGCATCTCGCCGCCATGACTTGGTCGGATCATGGTGCAATGCCATTGATGCATTTTTCTCACGATGCCGAAGGCAATGCGGACTTAGCTGAGTTTGTTCAGCGGCATAAGTCGGCTAAATACTATTTGCTCACTGATTTAGTCGAAGAAGATTTTCAGCACGATGTGGTACCGCATTTATCTGCTCGCGATCAGGCGAAATTATTACGTCGTAAATTGGATCAATTATTTCGCGCCACACCCTATCGCCGTGCGGTGGTGCAAACCCGCGGCAAGCGTGGGCAACAAGACCAATTACAGATCTCAGCCATCATCAATCGCGATTTACTGGATGGTATTGTTGAAACGCTATTGGCAGAGCGTTGTGATTTACAAGGCATCTATTCGGTGGCCTTGATCACGCATGACATGATCCGCAAACTCAAGCTCGATGCGCCTCATCTTTTATTGATGTCATGCTCCTGTGTTGGCACTTTGCGGCAAAGTTATTTTACCCCAGCGGGATTGCAGTTCTCACGCTTGGGCGCGTTTGATGCCAAGCAAACTATCGCCGAGCAGGGGCTTTTGATCGCAGGAGAAGTCCGCCGTGCACGGCAATATCTCAGCACCTTGCGGCTGATGGGGCGTGATGAGCAATTACAGGTTTTATCACTGCTTGATGCGAGCTTCGCCGAACAACTGCCCTTGGTGCGTCATGAATTAAAAGACGATGCAGAGCAAGTACACTTAGAGGCGCAATCGGGATTACCGATGCTGGTGCAAAAACTCAAACTGCCACCATCTTGTTCGACTTGGCATGATGTGTTGCTTGCATCGTTATTGAATTTAAAAGTACCCAACCACTATGCCCCCGCTGAAATGTTGCGCTACGGTCGTTTGTATCAAATTGGTAGATGTATGCAGTGGGCGGCATTATCTATATTTAGTTTGGGGGTGATACTGTCTGGTATTGGTCTTTGGCAGGGGGATGAGATTCAGCAGCAATTGGCATTAAGCAATACCCAGATTCAGCGAGAGCAAACGCGTTTGCGTGAGTTGAATCAAAAACTGAAATTGGCCAGTGCGGAAAATCCAGCGCAAATTCAGGCGGCAGTAGAGCTATATCGGCGTGACTTTCAATCGTGGCCTAGCGCAGAGATGGCGGCAAAACAGTTTAGCCATGTATTTACAGACTTCCCACGATTGATTTTAGAAAAGTTTGATTGGCAAGCCGGTGGGATGGTTCCTTCCACTCCAGAAGGGCAGGTCGCAACGACCGAGGTCACCTTGCCGCGTGGCGCACAACAATGGACGATTTCAGGGCGGGTGAGCAATCCTGCTGCGTATCGGCAAGCGCTATCGGATGTGAGTCGATTGGCTGAGCGTTTACGGCAGTTGCCCAATGCCAAAGTACAAGTACTAAAGCATCCGCTGGATATTCGTCCAGAGGCGTCTGTCAATGCGCAGCAGACCGAAGTGAATGCAAAAACGCGTATCGACTTTGTTGTTCAGGTGACCATCGCTGCTACAGCCCTTGCTCAAGGTGTGAACCATGAATCTCGCTAGTTATTCGCGTCAAGATTGCTTGCTAATTCGCAATCAGATTGTGTGGCTCGGTGGTGCCATGTTGGTGGCTGGGGTTTTGTTACTTGGAACGCAAATTTATTTGTACTTCAGCGAGCAAGAGCGAGCCGCGCTGCAACAGCAGTTGCAACAAGTGCGTAGCAGTGCTGATGCGGCTCAACAGTCGTGGGATAGTGTGGCGCGTCATCAGGCCGAGTTTAATTTATTAAAGCAGCGCAACATTTTGGGTGCAGAGCGTCGTTTAGATTGGATTGAAGCTTTGGTGGATCAAGCCAAGCAGCAGCCCCATTGGCAAATGCAGTATCAGTTCTCGCCACAGCGCGCCTTAGAGCAAGCCTTCCCAATCAACAATGAGCAAGTGTATGCCAGCAACATGAATCTGGGCGTTCAGGCGGCAAATGAAACCGTATTTTCTGAATTGACGCGCTGGCTCGCTACTCAGCCTGGCTTTGTTGCGCCTGCATCGTGCCAACTGCAGCGCGCCGAGCAGTCTGGTATTGCAATCGATTGTGACTATATTTGGCTCACGATTGCGCCATTGAAGACTGAGGTCGCACCATGAGATTTAAAATTTTGTTCTGCAGCCTGATTGCCGTGTCAGCACAAGCCAGCGAATGGGGGCGCTTTTTTTACTCTGAGCAAGAGCGTCGCGAGGGAATCATTAAGCCCGCAAATAACGGTGAAGCGACGCAAAAATCGTCAAGTAGTCAGCGTTTTGACGGCGAGCTACATACCCCGCGTGGCAAGGTGCACTGGGTCAATGGCGAAAGAGCACCGCCGCCCACAGGCAAGAAACCGGGCGATATATGGTATGAGTAGTGCGCTTTAAACGCTGTACACAACACTGTGTTACAGCGTTTTTTTATGGGGCGCGTAAAATGCGGCCATTGTTGGCCAATTCGGCCGTAGGGGTTGCTGTGTTTGATGCGCGTTTGCGTTCTAATATTTTTGCCTTGTACTTGGTGCAAGGACTTAACTATGTCGTTTCATTTGTTACTTTCCCTTTTCTCTTAGTGCAACTGGGGACCGAAGGTTTTGGCGTCATGAACTACGCCTTTGCCGCGATTCAGTACGGTGTTTTGCTGACCGATTTTGGTTTTAATTTGTCCGCTGTGCGCGATGTGGCGCAGGTGCGCGACGATCCCAAAGCCGCTGCTCGAATTTTCTGGCGTGTCACGTGGGCGAAAACGGCGCTCATGGTGACATCAAGTTTGATTTTGCTGGTGCTGACGTTCGCATTGGGTAGCTGGCAAGCGCATGCTGATGTCTTTCTGTGGAGCCAACTCTATATTTTGAGTTCGGTTTTGTTCCCTATTTGGTATTTCCAAGGTTTTGAAAAGCTGCAGCTCGCTTCTGGCTTGATGGTGTTTGCTCGCGCATTGACGCTTGGATTTTTATTGTTGTGGATTAGCGGCCCAGAAGACGTTGCGCTGGCGGTGATTTTACAAGCCACGCCGCAGATTTTGGCTGGCCTGCTGTGGTGGTTTACAGGTTGGGGCGTGGCCAAACCAGAATGGGTTAAAATTCATTATTCAGAATTAAAAGAATCGCTCAAGGCGAGTTGGCCATTTTTTCTATCGGCGATTTCAACGAGTTTGTACACTACCTCGACGACGGTTTTGCTTGGCTTGTTTTCTGTGCCGATGCAAGTGGGCTTGTTTGCCGCGGCCAATAAATTGGTCTACATCGCGCAAGGCTTAATCGGCCCCTTGGTGCAAGCGACGTATCCGCGGATTGCACAATTAGCGGTCACCGATAAACCCGCAGCAATTCGCCTCATCAATAAAGCTTTTTATATTCAGGGCGCGGTCGGTTTGGCGATGACGCTGGCCTTGGCGCTGGCTTTGCCTTTATTTACACCGCTCAGCGTGGCGTGGTTTGGCGCTGACTTTTCCTTATCTCGTGCATTTCTCGCCTTGAGCAATTCGCAAGAAGTGATGTATTGGTTGTCGCCGGTGATTTTGCTGGGGGCGCTTTCATTTGTATATGGTCAGCAAACTTTGCTGGTTTTTGGCTTTGAACGCTATTTCGCCCGCGTGTTAATCGCGGCTGGGATTCTGAATGTCGCCCTCATGTGTTGGTGGGTGCCGGGTTCAAATGTTGGTGGCGTTCGTGCGGCGCAAAGTGTATTGACCGTAGAATTATTCATCGTGCTGGCTTTTTGGTGGCGCGCGCGGCAAATTGTTCGTGACACAATTACTCAAGATAAATCCTGATGCCCTTCGTCTCTTTTCTATTGCCGTGTTTTAACGCCGAGCAATTTTTGCAAGCAACGCTAGACGCAATCAGCGCACAAACATTCAAAGATTTTGAATGCATTGCGATTGATGACGGCTCGACGGATGCAACGCACGCCATCTTGCTGCAGCATGCCAAAAAAGATCCTCGATTTGTTGTGATCAGTCGTAAAAATCGTGGATTGATTGCGACTTTGAACGAGGCAATTCGCGTCGCAAAAGGTGAATGGCTGGCGCGAATCGATGCTGATGATATTTGCACGCCAGATCGTTTGGATAAGCAGTTGGCGCGTGTCATCGAAACGGGCGCGGACGTCTGCGGCGCGTGGGTACGGTTTATTGGCGACCGATCTGGCATATGGCAAACTCAATCGACCGATGCCAGCATCAAAGCGGGATTGCTATTTAATTCGACGCTGGCGCATCCAACCGTGATGCTGCGGGCGAGTTTACTCAAAGATGACGCCTACGATGCGAGTGCGATTCACGCCGAAGACTACGCGCTGTGGTGCAAATTGGCGCAACGAGGCGCGAAGTTCACCGGCGTTGCCGAGGTCTTGCTTGAGTACCGCTGCCATGCGGGGCAAATTACGCAGTCGAAAAAAGATCAACTTCGCGCTACCGCGCAGAAAATTCGTCTTGATTACGCAAGGCATGCGCTACCGTTGCCCTTGCAACCCGTTGCCGCTGAATTTGCAGAATTAGCTGAACCGGGGCGAATTTTGACCGTCACTGAATGCCGCAGCTTGTTTACGATTTATCTGCAATTGGCGCAACTCTGGCCGACCAGCCGTCCCGCCTTGGCTGAAGCTTGGCTCGATACTTTGCAGCGTACTCAAGGTGTTAATGCGGGTATGCTGTTCGATACATTTTCTATCAAGGCAAAGCTGGCAATACCTGATTCGGAAAGGCCAAAGTGGCGTAAACAGCTGATTCGGATGCTAGTGAGCGACCGCGTTTGGCAAGTATTAAAGCGGGGCCAGTAATGAGTTCAAAAACTTCAAAGCGAGTTGCCATTTTTCTACGTGATTTAGGCTTAGGTGGGGTTGAGCGCTGCGCGGTCTTGGTCGGCGAAGCACTTGCCGCGCGCGGTTTTACTGTGACGCTGGTGCTGCTTGGTGGAAATCGGAATCTTTGGTCGTCACGGATTGGCCAAGTGCAAGTCGTTGATTTGTCTAGCGCATGGCAACCACTCAAACCGTGGACGTGGTTGGCAGGTTGGCGCGCCGCGCGCCGCATTGCGGCAGAGCACGACATCGTTATCGCCGGGACGTTTTTGCTGCCGCTGTATATGGCGTATGCGGCAACTTTAGGGCTCAAAAAGCGGGTGATTGGCTGGGTGCATGGGCCGTTTTTCGAACTCGATGCTTTTGCCAAAATGAACCCCGTACATCGCACCGCGTGCCAATTTGTGTATCGACGTTTGGACGAATTGGTGTTTGTTTCTAATCACGCCAAAGATTCAATGGCTCGCTGGTTGGATTGTGAGCCGAAATCAACGTGGCAAGTACTGCCCAATTTCGTCGATGCCGCGCAAATTATTCCAGCAGCAGTGCCGCGCGCAGAAGGCTCGCCATTGCGGGTGGTGTTTGTTGGCCGTATTGCGGAGGAAAAGCAGCCGCATCTTTGGCTCGACACGCTCGCTGCACTCAACGCCAATAAAGTTGCTGCGCATCTCACCGTAGTCGGCGATGGCCCGCTAGAAAGTTGGCTGATTGACGATGCGGCGAAGCAAGGTTTGAGCATGCAGATCACATTGGCCGGGCGGCAAGATAACGTCAGCGCATACCTCGCCCAAGCGGATGTATTGCTGTTAACGTCTGGCTTTGAAGGTTGCCCCTTAGTAGTATTGGAATCTATGCCAATGGGCGTATTGCTTGCCAGTACAAACGCAGGTGGGGTATATGAACTCTTTGCCGAGCGCCGAGATGAGTTTGTAGTGAACGAGGCGAGTGGCGAGGCGTTGGCTCAGCTGATTATTCAACAACAAACTCACGCCGCAGAATTAAGCACTTGGCTGAAGCAACGCGCTGAGCAGTATTCGCAAGCGGCTTTGATTGAGCGTTGGGTGACAATGCTGAGTGAGTAATGATTGCCCCGAGTCGGGCACCGCTTGATTTAAGACATCTCGTTACGCCTGCAAACGCGCAATGCCGCTAAAACCCGTTAAAATAACGCATTCTTTCTCATAAAGCCTTGGCATGAATCGCGCTGCGCTGTTGATCCCCCACTTTAATAATCCGCAAGGCTTAGCCGATTCGCTAGCGTCAGTGGGCGTGGATGAGTGCGTTGATGCGGTGATTGTCGATGACGGCAGCACGCGCGCGCTGCTGGATGAGGACCTGTGCCGCGCGGCATGGCGGGCGCAAGGCGAGTTGAAGTTTTATTATTTGCCGCACAATTGCGGCATCGAATACGCGCTCAATACAGGGCTGGAAGCGATTGTCGCGGCGGGTTACGAGTTCGTTGCACGGCTCGATTGCGATGATCTGTGTGTATCGGATCGTATCTCTCGCCAAATCAGCTTTCTAGACCAATACCCCGATGTTTATTTACTCGGCAGCGCGGTGACTTTTTTTGATGCGTCGGGCGACCGATTTACGTTGAATCAGCCACAAACACATGCCGAGATCGTGCGGCAGATGCATAAAGACAATGCGTTTACGCATCCGAGCGTGATGTTTCGCACTGCGGGCGTGAAGGAAATCGGCCTGTATCCGATGGATTGCAAGGCGGCGGAAGATTTTGCGTATTTTTGGAAATTTGTAGATCGCTACCAAACGGCAAATTTGGCCGAAGTTTTGACCAAAAGTGAGTACAACGACAGCGGTATTTCGATGAGTCGCCGTCGACAGCAACAAGCAATGCGAATCAAAATCCTAGCCCGTTATTTTGATTGGCGGCCGCGATCAGCACTCAATATCGGTAAAGCTGCAGCATCCTTCGCGCTACCTGTTTCATTCACCCGTAAAATTAAACGTCTGCTTGGAGTTGGCACGTGGAATTAACGCATTCTGTTTTATTACTTATTCCGCATTACAACAATCCTGCCGCGCTAGTGAAATCGCTGGCGAGTATCGGCGCGGATGAGCCGTGTGATGTGTTGGTGGTGGATGATGGTAGTGTGCGTGCGCCGATTGACATGACTACGGCGAATGCCGCGTACCAAGGTTGCGGCACTTTGCGTGTGTTGAATTTAGCGCAAAACAAGGGCATCGAAGGCGCGTTGAACGCGGGTTTGGCGTGGGCCAAATCGCGTGGCTATGAATGGATTGCGCGGCTTGATTGTGGTGATGAGAATGTATCTGACCGTATCGCTCGTCAATTGTCGTTTCTAGAGCAACACCCCGAGGTGGTATTGCTCGGTGGTGCTGCCAGTTTTGTTGACCAAAATGGCGTTGAACAATTTGTATTGCGTCATCCATGTCGCCAAGCTGAAATTCTTCAGTTTATGAAAAAAAACTCGGCGTATATTCATCCAAGCGTTATATTTAAATTGTTTGCGGTGGATACATTGGGTGGGTATCCGTTGGATGTGCCCGCAGCTGAAGATTATGCGCTGTTCTGGGCACTCGCGCGGCAGTTCAAAGTGGCGAATTTACCTGATGTATTGATTAAGTATGAACTCGACCCAAATGGGATTTCACTGGGCAAACGCAAAACGCAACTCCAGTCGCGACTGAAATTGCAGCGTAAATATTTTGACGGCAGCCCAGCGGCGATTGCGGGCATTGCACGCACCGTGGGTTTGCTGGCGATGCCGTATGAGCTGGCGTTTAAAATCAAAGCGAGATTGCGCAAGGAAAAAGCATGAGTGCCATTGTCCATGTAGTGGAATCATTTGGCGCGGGCACGCTGTCGATGGTGTCGGCGATGGCCAATCGCCAGTCACAAGATGGTCATCAAGTGACGGTGATTCACTCAGTGCGCGAGGAAACACCGGCTAATTGGCGCGCTTTGTTTGCCGATGCGGTGCAATGCATTCATTTGCCGATGCAGCGCGCAATTCATCCGCTGAATGATTTTCGTACGGGTCGTGCCTTGATGAAATGGATTCGGGACATCGCGCCGGATGTGGTGCATTTGCATTCAAGCAAAGCGGGGGCGGTGGGGCGTTTGGTGAGTTTGGCTTGGGCAGGGAAATCGGGTGGGCCGCGCTGGTTTTTCTCGCCGCATGGTTTGTCGTTTTTACAACGTGCCGAAGGTCGACTGAAAAACAGTGTCTTTCTGGCCATCGAAAAAATTCTCGCTGGTGTGCCGGTAACTTTTATTGCCTGCTCGCCGTCTGAAGGCGAAGAAATCCGCACGCATTTATCGAGTAATGTCGTCGTCGTAAATAATGCCGTCGATTTGGCGGCGATACCTGAAGCTTGCTCACAGAATGACGCGTCGAGCGAGCGTAAAATTCGTATTGGTACGGTCGGCCGTGTGTGTTTGGCACGCAATCCCGAGTTTTTTGCCGAAATTGCCAGCAAAATGGCGGCGGACAAGGTTGAGTTTGTCTGGGTTGGCGGCGGTGATGACAGCGGTGAAGCGGCGCTGAAGGCGGCCAATGTCGCTGTGTCGGGTTGGTGTGACCGCACTGCTGCGCTAACTGCGTTGGCAACCTTGGATATTTATATCCAAACCAGTCGCTGGGAAGGCTTGCCAGTGGCGGTGATTGAGGCAATGGCGGCAGGCTTGCCCGTGGTGGCGACCAATGTGGTTGGTAATCGTGATTTAGTTAAAAACGGTGAAAATGGCTATTTGGCACAAACGCCGGATGAATTTGTTGGTCACTTGAAAGCTTTAATCGCTGACGCCGATTTGCGGTCGAGCTTAGGGCGCCAAGCGCAAGCTTTTGCGCGTGATTTTTATTCTTTAGATCAAATGATGGATAGTTTATATGCGGCGTATGGCGTGTCGCCTGCCGCTAAAAACGATTAAAACGAGACGCAATGAAACAAGAGAAACATTTACAAGCTGAAGGCGCCAAACCTTGGTTGGCTTTGGCTGATTTTACCGCGCTGGCGCTGTCGTTTGGCATTGCAATGTTGCTGCTGTGGATCTTTCGTTATGACCGAATTTCGGCCAGCTTTGAATTATGGTGGGCGTGGGAAGGTCAGCAACAGGGATTGGCGTTTTTGGGTTTGGCACTGATTACGGTAATGAATTTCTGGTGGCGCGGTCATTACAGTTTACGGTTGCCATTTTGGGATGAATTGCTCGAAGTGCTGCGCGCCTTGCTGCTAGCTGCTTTGCTCAATGGCATGTTGGTCTTGCTGGGCAAGTTTACTGTCTCGCGTTTTTTATGGCCGGTTTCGTGGGGTATCGCCTTGGTGCTGCTGCCGTATTTTCGCGGCGTGATGCGTGAGTTTTTGCTGAAAAAACGACTGTGGCAGTTACCAACGGTGATTATTGGCGCAGGAGTGAATGCGGTTGAAGCTTACCGTGCGATGCACAGTGAACGTCAATTGGGCTTTGAAGTACAAGCCTTTTTGTCGGTCGATCAAGACGCGCCAGAGGAGTTGTTGATTAATGATGACGTCTTGCCGGTCGTGCGTTTGCCGCGTGAAGAATTGCTGGCATGGCTAGCAATGAATGGCCGTCCGCACGTAGTGATTGCGGTCAATGAAGATGAATTGCGGCAGCTTGAAAATCAAATCGAGCAGTTATCGCTGCGCTACAAAGATATCCACATTATTCCGCCGATTGCCGGTTTACCGCTGTTTGGGGTGGTGCCGCATCACTTTTTCAGTCACGAAGTGCTGTTGCTTCGGGTGCGCAATAATCTGCTGGTAAAACCACTCATTTGGTTGAAGCGCGCGTTTGATTTGTTTGGTGCGATTTGCGGCTTACTGGCGCTCAGCCCCTTGCTGACCTATGTGATGTGGCGAATTAAACAAGAGGGTGGCCCTGGCGCTATTTTCTTTGGCCATGTGCGCGTTGGTATGAATGGCGTGCCGTTTAAGTGCTGGAAATTTCGCACCATGGTGCACAATTCGCAAGAAGTGCTAGAGCAGCTCTTGGCGAGCGACCCACAAGCACGCGCTGAATGGGATACCGATTTCAAGCTAAAAAATGATCCACGGATTACTAAAATCGGCGCATTTTTACGCAAGACCAGCTTGGATGAAATCCCGCAATTGTGGAATGTCATTTGCGGCGAAATGTCCTTGGTGGGACCGCGGCCGATTATTAATGCAGAGCTGGAACGCTACGGCGATAAAGTCGATTTTTATTTAGAAGCGCGGCCGGGGCTTACGGGCTTATGGCAGGTATCGGGCCGCAATGACACCAGTTATGCTGAGCGGGTAGCGCTCGATGCTTGGTACGTAAAGAATTGGAATTTATGGTACGACATTGCGATTGTCTGCAAAACGATTAAAACCGTCGTCAGTGGCCGTGGTGCATATTGATGTATTGACTTGTGGCTTTTGCTAGTTAAAGGCTGCATCAATATACCCTTTAGAGTTGATGCCTTAGAGGCGATTGAAATGCAAGATTTTGTTCAGTGGTTTCGCCAAGCAGCACCTTATATTCATGCCTTTCGTGGCCGTACGTTTGTTATTGCACTCGGTGGCGAAGTGGTACGCGATGGCAAGTTTGCCACGCTGACGCACGACATTAATTTGCTGACTAGTTTGGGCGTGCGCTTGATTGTGGTACACGGCGCGCGGCCGCAAATTGAGGCGCGGATTGCAGAGCGCGGCATTGAAGGACGCTACCTTAACGGCATTCGGGTGACCGATTTGCCGACGCTGGAATGCGTAATTCAAGCTGCGGGCCATGTACGTGTTGAGATTGAATCGTGGTTGTCGATGGGTTTGCCTAATTCACCGATGGCGAACGCTGATATTCGTGTTTCTGCGGGCAACTTTATCACTGCACAGCCGATGGGCGTGCGCGATGGCGTCGATCTGCAATACACCGGCGAAGTGCGCAAAGTCGATACGACGGCGATTAATTACCGCATGGATGACGGCGAGTTGGTGCTGATTTCAACGATTGGCTATTCGCCAACCGGTGAAATTTTCAACTTAACGCTCGAAGATGTCGCAACGACGACGGCGACGGCACTCAAAGCGGATAAATTGCTATTTTTGTTTGGCCAATCGGGCGTGGTGAATGATGCGGGCGAGTTGCAAACTGAGTTAACCGCCTCAGAGGCCGAGCAGTTTTTGGCCGAGCATCCCGATGCGAATGACGATGTTTCGTTGTACTTGCCGTGTGCGGTGCGCGCGGTGAGGAATGGTGTTCAACGGGCGCATTTGATTAGCAATGATGTCGACGGTAGCTTGTTGATGGAGCTATTCACGCACGATGGCATCGGCACGATGGTATCGCGTGAGCCGCTGGAAACCTTGCGTCAAGCTACGATCGACGATATTGGCCGAATGTTGGCGTTGATCGAGCCACTCGAAGAACAGGGCGTGTTAGTCAAACGCGGCCGTGAATTGTTGGAGCGCGAAGTGCATCGCTATTCAGTGCTCGAGCATGACGGAAAAACCATCGGTATCGTCGCGATTCACCCCTTCCCGAATAGCAAAATGGCCGAGCTTGCCTGCTTGGTGATTCATCCCGATTATCGCGATGAAGATCGCGGTGCTGATCTGCTGCGCCACGTCGAGCAACAGGCGCGAGGCTTAGGTATCGAAAAGTTATTCGCACTCACTACCCGCACCAGTCATTGGTTTGTCGAGCGTGGTTTTAAGCAAGCATCGGTAGACGAGTTGCCGATGGAGAAGAAAGAAATGTACAACTATCAGCGGCGATCTAAAGTATTTATTAAGCTATTACAGCGCTAATTGAACGTGCCTGTCGCATTTAGTGCGACAGCCTGCATATTTTTTCCATGCTGGATTTTAAGAGATAGTAAGCTGCGAAAATGTCCTTATTTTCCTTCTCTCCGCGTACTCGCTTTATTGCGGCATTTAGTGTGCTGCAAGTCATCTTGCTCGCCGTTTTAGTTTTCAATACCCAGCGAATTTGGTCTGAAATGGTGCAGCAAGAAAATGAGCAGCATGTTCAGTCGCTTTCTCGGCTTTTAAAATCATCGTTTATTCCTTCCATGGTCGCAGGTAATCGGGTTAAAGCCGCTGATTTATTGGATAGCCTGCAAGCAGCAGATGGCATTGAATATTTGGTCTTAATCGATGCTAATCAACGCGTGATTGCCGCCCGCGGTTGGGATGTTTCCAAACCCATGCCGGTGATTGAATCGGGGATGAGCATCGCGCCAATCTCAGGGCGTTTGATTCATGCTCGGCTGGGCTTAGACTCGGGCGGTGAGGCTTTAGGTGAGATCCGTTTTGGTGTGTTGACCGACGTTTTGAGCTCGGGTTTTGAGCGTTTACTTTGGCAAAGCGGATTGATTTTATTGCTAGGCTTTTTATTGCTAGCGAGTCTCCTCACTTATGCTGCAGTGTGGATTTCAAAGCATTTGGAGCGCATGATTCAGGCGACAGAAGCCTCCGCGACAGGTTTTTTTGAGCCAATCACGGTACCTGCGGGTGCAGACCAAATTGCAAAAATATCGCAACGTTTTAATGATATGGCTTTGTCGATTAAAGCGCATGTGCAGGCACTCACTCAAAGTGAAACAAAGTATCAAGCGATTGCCGATGCATCGACTAGTGTTGAGTTATTGCTAAGCCCAGAGGGGAAATTACTCTGGGTTAACGCAGCTGTTACGCGCTTGACGGCGTATTCAGTCAATGAATGCATGTTATTGCCCGATTTTCCGTTAACCATCGCAACGCCCGAAGAGCGTTTGCGCGTCGAAGAGACGCTGCATGCAGCGATTGAGCAACAATCCACAGCGCAAGACTACGAATTTCGCGCGATGCGCCGCGATGGTTCTTTGTTTTGGGCTGCGGCGAGTTGGCAGCCGATGTTTGATGTGAACCACAGCTATCAGGGTTTAAGACTGAGTATTCGGGATAATTCCGAAATTAAAGACGAGCGTCTTGCCCTGCGAAAATCGGTGATTGAATTACGCCAAATTCAATCGCTGGGCAAAAGCTATTTGCAACATGCCGAGTCAGAGCGCGCGCGAATGTTGGCTTTGCTTGCTGCAATGCGTTTTGGTGTGCTTTTTGTTGATAATGAAAATCGGATTGTATTTTTTAACCCTGCATTTTGTGAAATGTGGGGCTTGTCATCCCAGCAAATCATGATAGGCCGCCCGATCGGGCAGGTTTTGCAATTGGCCGATAATCGCCCGGCGATGGGTGATGTTTTATCGTATTACTTGGAAGAGCTCGCCTCACTCGAAGAGCGGGTCGATTTTGGCGAAGTTACCCTCAATGACAGTCGAGTGGTGTTGCAAAGTTGCTACCGTGTGACCGACCCGCAAGGTGAAACCAATGGCCGCATGTGGGTGTATGAAGACGTAACCCAGCAGCGTTTAATTGCCGAGCGGATGGTGAGTTTGGCCGAGCGCGATGCGCTGACCGGCTTATTTAATCGACATCGCTTTCAGCAAGAGCTGCATCGCATGGTATCAGAGGCTGATCGTCGGCAAACGACGATGGCTTTGGTGTTTTTTGACCTCGATGAATTCAAGCTGGTGAATGATAGTTTTGGCCATACCGTAGGCGATGAGTTACTGAAAAGTATCGCCCGCGAAGTGGGTAAGCAGGTGCGTTTGCATGAAGTCTTTGCCCGTTTAGGGGGGGATGAGTTTGCGGTGCTGTTGCCAGAATGTGATGAATTTGAAGTGAGTAAGCTAGCCGATCGTATCGTGCAAACTGTGCTGCAAATGCAGTTTGTCGCCGGCAACCACCCGATGCGGCCATCGACCTCGGTTGGTGTAGCGATGTATCCACTGCATGCCAGTTCTCCCGATCAATTGGTCGCACATGCTGATACGGCGATGTATCAAGCGAAGGCCGCTGGTAAAGGCACTTGGCGGATTTATCGTCCAGAGTCTGACCATACGCGCAGTGAATTAAGCCGCCTTTCGTGGAAAGAGCGAATTATCGATGCGCTGGAACACGATGGGTTTGAGCTGCATTACCAGGGCATTTATCACACCGAAGATAAAAGTCTCGCGCATTTAGAGGCGCTAGTGCGGATGAAAGATGCTGATAGTCCGGGTGGCATTATTATGCCAGGACAGTTTATTCCGCATGCGGAAAAAACTGGCAAGATCGTCGATCTCGATCGCTGGGTGATTCGAGAAGTTATTCAGTTGTTGGCGCAATATCCAGATTGTCCGTCGATTGCCGTGAATGTATCGGGACGCTCTTTTGATGAACCAGAGTTGCCTTTGTTTATTGCGGGCTTGTTGGCTCACTACAAGGTGAACCCAAAACGATTGTTGGTCGAGTTGACTGAGACCTCGGCGGTATCTGATTTATCTGATGCGCAACGCTTTATTGATGCCTTGCGCGATACCGGTTGCGTGGTGTGTTTGGATGACTTTGGCGTGGGCTTTGCTTCGTTTGCCTACTTGAAGCAATTGAAAGCCGACGTGCTAAAAATTGATGGGCTGTTTATTCGTGATTTACCCAACGATAGGGATAGCCAGATCTTTGTGCGCGGCATGGTGAGTATTGCGCATGATATGGGCAAAACCACGATCGCCGAATTTGTTGAAAGCGAAACGATTTTTAATATGCTGCTTGAGTTTGGTGTCGATCAAGTACAAGGTTACTGGTTAGACAAACCGCAAAAGAATCATCCAGGTTTGAGGTAGGTATTGCTCGCTATGCATTAATTAATAATGTTTAGCAAGCAATACATCATTGAGCAATAACGGCCTTGATGTTCTTTTCGCCGGTGACGCGACTGATAACAGCTAAGGCATCCGCGCGATTGGCAAACGGCCCAAGACGCACTTTAAATAAATTAGCACTGTTTTGAATGCTGAGTTTATTCGCATCATTATCCAGCTCGCGCGCAAGGTGCACTTTAAAGTTTTCCGCATTGCTCTGCGATGAGAATGCACCTAATTGCACATAGATACTGCCATTGGTTTCCGCAATCGGAATAGGCCGCGGGTTTGCCGCGCTGACGATATTCTGAGCTGGGGTAGTCGGGCGCTGGCCTGCTGAGGTAACGAACTGGCCGGGTGCATCACTGGGTACGAGGCTCTCGACAATCACTTCCGCACTACCATTATTGGCATAGCCTAAACGGCAAGCCGCCAAGAACGAGAGATCCATGACGCGGCCTTTATGAAATGGACCACGGTCGTTGATGCGAACTACGACGCTACGGCCATTTTTAACATGGGTGACTCGTGCATAGCTTGGAATCGGCAATGTAGGATGTGCGGCGGTCATTTGAAACATATCGTAGGTTTCACCGATACTGGTTTTTTGACCGTGAAACTTGCGACCATACCAACTGGCAATGCCTTGTTCTTTGGCTTGCCCGATCTGATCTTGCGGCGTGAAGGATAATCCCAGCACGCTATACGGGCGGTTAGCCCATTTATGGAATGGCTCCCAACGAGGGATTGGCTCTAAGGCTTGATCCATATTGGCCGGGTAGTCCGCCATCGGGCCATCATCTTTATAAAATGCGCCGCTACCAGATTTTGCGTTGTAGATGCAGGTATACGCCGAAGGCGTACCAGCTGTAGTATTCACTGGCGCTGGCGTCGGTACGGGAGCGGCGATGGGTTTGCTTGGCGGCTTTTTCTCGGGCGTGCTGCTACAGGCAGCGAGTAGCAAGCCAGAAAAAATCAGTGCATGTGAGCGATTCAGTTGCATCGTTAACCTTTCATTAATGGGCGATCACGCTGGATGCTCATTAAAATCCCAAACCCAGCCAAAATAGAAACCATCGATGTGCCACCATAGGAAATCAGCGGCAAAGGCACGCCGACCACCGGTAACATCCCCGTGACCATGCCCATATTGACGAGGGCATAGGTAAAGAAGTTCATGGAAATTGCCCCAGCGAGCAGGCGACCAAACAAGGTTGATGCATTATTGGCGATCATTAAGCCACGGAAAATCACCGCTAAATAAATAATCAGCAATACGATATTGCCGACCAAGCCAAATTCCTCGCCATATACGGCAAAGATAAAGTCGGTGGTTCGCTCAGGAATAAAGTCCAGATGGGTTTGCGTGCCAGCTAGCCAGCCTTTGCCAAGCAGACCGCCGGAACCAATCGCAATCGTGCCTTGGATAATGTGGTAACCCGCACCGAGTGGATCTTCCATCGGGTTGAGCATGGTCGCAATGCGGCGGCACTGGTATTCGTGCAAAATATTGATGCATAAATCCCAGTGGGTGACTGTGTACGCGCCAATTGCAATCGCAACCGCCATAACCGCGAGTATGCGCCACGATAAACCTGCAAAAAATAGAATATAAAATCCTGATGAAGCGACTAACAAACTCGTGCCAAGGTCGGGCTGCTTGAGAATAAGCGCCACGGGAACCAGAATGATTAACGTTGCAATCAGAAAGTGGCGCCAATTTAAGCTGTTTTGGTATTGATTAAAAAACCAAGCCACCATCAAGGGCAGGGCAATCCGCATGATTTCAGAGGGTTGGATGCGGGTAATGCCAATATTCAGCCAGCGGGTTGCACCGTGACTGGTAATCCCAAAAAATTCGACGGCAATTAGTAGAATGACACCACCCACATAAGCAGGCAGCGCCAACTGCATTAAGGTCCGCTGTTGAATATTGGCAACAAACCAAAGTACTCCTAGCGAAATCCCCATGAACACCACTTTATCGGTGACACGATCAAGATCACGATTTGAGGCGGAATAGAGCAGACCTGCTGAAAGCGCAAAGATAACTAAAATAAAGCAAAACAGCGCCGGGTCGATTGGGCGTTTAATACGCTCCCAGAGATAACTAATCACGAACTACATCCCCTGCTGGTGCGATGGCCGAAGCCCCCGATGCTGTTTTATCAATTGGATCGGCCGGCATTTTCCCTAGTAGGTAAAAATCCAATACTTTGCGGGCAATTGGGGCTGCTGCTTGTGCACCAAAACCACCGTTTTCAACAATAACGGCTAAAGCAATCGTCGGTTTATCGGAGGGCGCAAAAGCAATAAACCACGAGTGATCTCGTAAACGCTCTTTAATTGCGTTGGCATTATATTTCGCCCCTTTCAAGCTATACACTTGCGCCGTACCGGTTTTGCCAGCCGAGACATATTCAGCGCCTCGAAACACGTTTGCGCCGGTGCCGATGGTCATTACGCCTTCCATACCGCGGATAATCCGTTCGATATTTTCTGGTTTCCAATCCATGGTCTTGTTCGGCTTAGGCTCAACTAAAGTCATTTTTCCTGTACTAGGGTCGGTGAGTGTGGCCACAGCATGGGGTTTGAAGGCCACCCCACGATTGGCCAAAGTCGCTGTGGCATGCGCCATTTGCATGGGTGTGAACGAGTTATAACCTTGGCCAATCCCGATCGACACTGTTTCGCCAGAAAACCATTTTTTTTGCGCTGGATTTTTGAAGCGCTGCTTTTTCCATTCTGGGCTCGGTAAAATGCCAGGCCGCTCGCCAGGTAAATCAACGCCGGTCTTATTACCAAAGTCCATTGTCGACATAAATCCAGCAATCTTGTCGATGCCCATTTGCACCGCCAGTTGGTAAAAGTATGTGTCGCTGGATAGTGCGATCGAGCGGTCAAAGCTCATCGAGCCATAGCCGCCTTTTTTTGAATCATTAAAGCGATGACCGCCATACATGAAATATCCGGGGTCCGAAATGGTTTGGTTCACGATGGGTAATTTGTATTCAAGTGCACCCAAAGCAATAAAGGGCTTATAGGTTGAGCCCGGAGGATACTCACCGCGAATGGCGCGATTCAGCAAGGGCTTATCGATTGAGGTGTTGAGTTCATTCCAGCTAACTGGATCAATCCCATCGACGAATAAGTTGGGGTCAAACCCGGGCTTGGAGACCAAGGCCAAAATGCCGCCGGTTCGCGGATCGATGGCCACCAGTGCGCCACGGCGATTGCCAAATTGCTTTTCAACCATCTCTTGTAGACGGATATCAATGGACAAGGTTAGGTCTTGCCCTGATTTGGGCGGTGTACGACTCAGCGTGCGAACGGCACGGCCACCCGAATCAATCTCGACTTTCTCAAAACCTGTTTTACCGTGTAATTGTTCTTCGTAGCTGCTTTCAATGCCGAGTTTACCAATGTAGTCGGTGCCACGATAATTGGCATAGATCCCTTTTTCTTCTAAATCTTTAATATCTCTATCGTTGATGCGGCCAATATAGCCAGTCAAATGACTGCCTACCTCACCCATTGGGTAATGGCGAAAGAGTCGTGCTTTGAGTTCGACACCCGGAAAAAGATAGCTTTGCGATGCAAAGCGGGCGACTTCTTCGTCGCTTAAGCGGGTGCGTATCGGCAGGGTCTCAAAGTCTTTGGTTTCGTCTTGCAGCTTTTTAAAGCGGCGGCGATCTTTCTGCGTGATATCCACAACGCCCTTGAGTCGGGCGATTGTGTCTTCTAAATCGGCGACTTTGGATGGGGTTATTTCGAGGGTGTAAGCGGAAAAGTTATGCGCCAAAACCACGCCATTGCGGTCTCGGATAATGCCGCGGGATGGCGGAATCGGTACCAATGAAATGCGGTTTTGTTCGGCCAAGGTCAAGTAGCGATTGTGCTCAGCCACTTGTAGCCAAACAAAACGTCCTAATAAAACGCCAAACATGGTCAAAATAAATAAAACAGCGACAATCAGGCGAATCTGAAACGCAAAGCGTTCCCCTTTCTGATTGAGAACAACCTTTTTATTCATGATGCACTCCTGAGTTTTTGCGGCGCTGTGCGGCAAAAAGCGGGGTCAGCATCGAAGCCGAAAGAAAAGCAAAAGACATTACTGAATTGGCCAAAGATTAAGGTTGATCGTCGAACTCATAATTCATCAGGTACATTTTTACGTTGGTAGTGCAGCATCAAATTCGAAAACGGTGGCCATAAAACCGCCGCTAGAAAACTGCCCGCAAAATAGCCCCAGCCTACAAAGGGTTCACCCATCAAACTACGGATGAGCAGCATAATGGCTTGTGACAAAATCAGTAAAGCAAAGGCGACTAGCGCTTGTTGCCAGAAAGGGAAAATCGCCAACTGCCTTTGTCGCACCAAGGCCAAATAGGCAATGATCGAATAGGCAAGGGCGTGTTGGCCCAGCACATTACCATCGGCAACATCCATAGCGAGGCCCAAAAAGAATGCACAAGCTACCCCAACTCGACGTGGCTGATTCAGCCCCCAATAAATAATCAAAAAGGCAATAAAGTCGGGCGCGAAATTAATTGCGGTTGCTTGCCAAGGCAGTAAATTGATCAGCATTGCGACCAAAAATGAGGCAAAAATAAAACCAACGCCGGCGGGGCGCAGTAATTGACGACTAATTGGCATAGTGGGATCTCCTCTTGCGAGTGCGAAGCATCGACATTAGTGTTTTTTTGCTTTCGGCGCAGAAGCTTCGGCTGGGTAAGGAGGCGGTGCCGCAGGGGCATTTAAGATCAAGAAATAACGATGCTGATCGATTTGGGCTAATGGCTCGCTATAAATACGCGCAAACGCATTGCCTGTGGTGCGTTCAACCTTGGTTACTTTCGCCACGGGCAGTCCAGCAGGGTAAATGCTATCAATGCCCGAGGTTAACAATCGATCGCCAACTTTGATATCGACATTCGGGGCCATATTACGCACTTCAAGCGGCACATGGCGGCCTGAGCCATAAACCACGGTGCGCAATTGATTGCGCTCAACAATGACCGGCACCATGTGATTGCGATCAGAAAGCAGACGCACTTCACTGGTGAGGGGTTGCACTCGAACAATTTGCCCGACCACACCGCTGGCATCAAGCACGATTTGTCCGGCACTAATTTCATTTTGCTGGCCTTTATCGAGCACCAACTTAGCCGCAAATGGGTCGCGGCTATTGTATAAAATTTTAGTTAGCTGAGCTTGGCGAGGTGCGTTTTCGCTGGCGATTTTCAGATCACGTAAATGGGCGTTTTCAATCTCTAAGGCATTGAGGCGCATCGCCATGCCTTTGGCTGCTAACTTTTCGTTGTTTAAGCTTTTGTTTTCGCTGACCAGCTGCGCTTGTTGCTGCAGATAATCATTGCCTTCAATTAAGGCGTTGATGGGTGTAGTGGCCAGCCATTGCAAAGGGTAAAGCGCGAGCGACAGTTTGTCGCGTACCTGATTGAGGAGTTGATAATTGGCGTCGCCCACCATCAATCCTACCGAGAATGCGGAAAAAATTAAAACTCGCGTGAGCGGTTTAGGGCCTTGCTTAAAAAAGGCAGGTTGATTGGCTTGCATTTTGTGTGAGGCGTAAGGGGTTAGGTGTTGCTTCGGTTCTGCGAGCGTAGACGCGCGAGGCGTGATGCGACTGGTTTTTACCCCTCACACCTGACGCCTCACTCCTTACACGACATCAGTCATTCGCGAAAATGCCAATATTGCCTTTATCGAGTTTCTCAAGTGCCTTGCCGGTACCACGTACCACACACGTCAATGGATCTTCAGCCACGATCACCGGTAGGCCAGTTTCCTCCATCAACAAACGATCTAGGTCACGGAGTAATGCGCCGCCGCCAGTCAGTACCATGCCTTTTTCGGCAATGTCGGCACCCAATTCTGGAGGAGTTTGTTCTAGCGCTTGTTTTACCGCCGAAACGATTTGATTGAGTGGGTCAGTCAAGGCTTCCAAGATTTCGTTCGATGAAATCGTGAATGAACGTGGAATACCTTCGGCCAGATTGCGACCTTTCACTTCCATCTCGCGCACTTCGGCACCTGGGAAGGCCGAGCCGATGCGTTTTTTGATTTCTTCGGCCGTAGTTTCACCGATCAACATGCCGTAGTTGCGGCGGATGTAGTTGATGATCGACTCATCAAACTTGTCACCACCAACACGTACGCTCGAAGCATAAACAATACCGCCCAGTGAAATCACGCCGACTTCGGTCGTGCCGCCACCGATATCAACAACCATCGAGCCTGTTGCTTCTTCAACTGGCAAACCAGCGCCGATTGCGGCAGCCATTGGCTCTTCGATCAATTCCACTTTACGCGCGCCAGCGCCAAGGGCTGATTCGCGAATCGCACGGCGCTCTACTTGTGTTGAGCCACAAGGCACGCAGATAACAATGCGCGGAGGCGATGAAAACATACGGCTTGGGTTTACTTTTTTAATGAATAATTTGAGCATTTGCTCAGTAATCGTAAAGTCGGCAATCACGCCGTCTTTCATCGGGCGAACTGCATTGATATTGCCCGGTGTGCGACCCAGCATTTTTTTCGCTTCAGCGCCGACCGATAAAATTGTTTTCTTGCCCGAAGGTCCACCTTCTTGTTGAATTGCAACGACCGATGGCTCGTCCAGAACGATGCCCTTGCCTTGCATATAAATCAAGGTGTTAGCGGTGCCTAAGTCGATGGCGATGTCGTTGGCAAAGTAGCCAGAGAGAAGTCCAAACATTAAATTTCCCGCAATATATGAGGTGTGATGGCCGGCTGAATTTGGGTTCAGCCCACTAGTAAATGGGTTGAATGCACGTATTATGCTGCATCGCAGCGAAACTCGCAGTGCATTTGTTTTTTATCATTTTGCGTCCACTTTTTACGCCGCAATGCATGCTGGCAGCGGGTGGGAGAAACAAACCCGATATGATACCCTATTGTGCTGATGTTGAAGAAGGTTTAACGGAGTAAATACGACCATGTTGCAATCAATTTGCGATGTGCGGCGTAAATACTGCCGCGCTGTTGTTTAAGGTTTGTATCTACAGGAAAAACAGATGTCGCTCTCTACAGACGATGTACGGCGCATAGCGCGTCTGGCACGGATAGCCGTGACCGAAAATGAAGTGGCTGAGAGCCAAGTTCAGCTCAACCGCTTGTTTGATTTAATCGAAGAAATGCGCGCCATCGACACCACCGGCATCGCACCGATGCCGCATCCGCAAGACATGTTACTGCGCTTGCGTGACGATGTCGCGACAGCGAGCAATCGCCGCGAAGCCTTCCAAGCTGTCGCACCTGCGGTAGAAAACGGCCTGTATCTGGTTCCGAAAGTCATTGAATAAGGAATTAGGGTCGGGGAGTAGCGAGTTGGGAGTGGGGAGTAAAACCTGCTGCCTTGACTCCCTACCCCCTACTCCCTACTCACAAATATGAACTACACCATTAAACAAATCATCGACCAACTCGCTGCGGGTGAAACCACCGCCGTCGCGTTGGCAACGCAGTATCTCGATCGCATCGAAGCGCATGCCGATCTGAATGCCTTTATCACCGTGGATCGTGAAAAAGCGTTGGCGCAAGCCGCCGCTGCCGATGCCGCGCGTGCAGCGGGCGACACTCGCCCCTTGCTCGGCGTACCGTTCGCACATAAAGATATTTTTTGCGCCGAAGGTTGGAAAACCACCTGCGGTAGCAAAATGCTGGATAACTTTGTCGCACCGTATTCGAGCAATGTCGCAGAGCTTTGCGACGCCGCTGGTCTGGTGACGCTTGGTCGCACCAATATGGACGAGTTTGCAATGGGCTCGTCGAACGAAAATAGCTTTTACGGCGCAGTGAAAAATCCTTGGGATTTGAACGCAGTACCTGGTGGTTCATCAGGTGGTTCGGCTGCAGCCGTTGCCGCGCGTTTAGTGCCGATGGCGACCGGTACCGATACCGGAGGTTCAATTCGCCAGCCTGCGGCATTTTGCGGGATTACGGGGATTAAACCGACCTACGGTATCGTCAGCCGTTTCGGCATGATTGCTTACGCAAGTTCCTTGGATCAAGGCGGCGCAATGGCGCAAACCGCTGAAGATTGCGCGATTTTGCTCAATGTGATGGCGGGTTTTGACGAGCGCGATGCGACCAGCCTTGAACACGCCAAAGAAGACTATACCCGTGATTTGAATGCGCCGTTGGCCGGCGTCAAAATTGGCTTGCCACGCGAATATTTTGCTGAAGGTTTGGCCGATGACGTTCGTGCCGCAATTGAAACCGCCATTGCTGAATACAAACAGCTCGGCGCCACGATTGTGGATGTGAGCTTGCCAAACACCAAAATGGCGATTCCATCGTATTACGTGATTGCACCGGCCGAAGCCTCAACCAACTTGAGCCGTTTTGACGGCGTACGTTACGGCCACCGTGCTGCGGATTATGCTGGCCTGAATGACATGTACGAAAAAACGCGTGCGGAAGGTTTTGGTAATGAAGTGAAGCGTCGTATTCTGACTGGCGCGTATGTACTGAGCCACGGTTACTATGACGCGTACTACCTGCAAGCACAAAAAATCCGCCGCATTATTTCAGATGATTTCCAAGCTGCGTTCAAAGAATGCGACGTGTTGTTTAGCCCCGTGTCACCAAGCACCGCATGGAATTTGGGCGAGAAGAACGCCGATCCAGTCGCGATGTATTTGGAAGACATTTACACGCTCGGCGTGAACTTGGCAGGCTTGCCAGCGATGAGCGTTCCAGTCGGCTTCGGCAGCAACGGTCGCCCAGTGGGCATGCAAATTATCGGCAACTATTTGTCTGAGAGCCGTATGCTCGGCATCGCGCATCAGTTCCAACAAGTGACCGATTGGCACACTAAAGCGCCGCAAATCTAAGGAGATTGGCATGGCATTGACGCAAAGTGACTGGATTTCTCCGGAGCAATATTTAGCCGGAGAAGAATTGTCTGAAGAGCGGCATGAGTATTTTGATGGTTTGGCCTATGCGATGACCGGTGGAACGGTATCGCATAATACCTTGGCCATTAATTTACTCGTTCACCTTAAGCCACATCTGAAAGCGTCGCCATGCCGAGCATTCATCAATGATATGCGTTTGAATGTCGCGGCTGCAAATTGCTATTTTTATCCTGATGTTGTGATTTCTTGCGAAGAAGTCGAGGCGAAAACGACTACTTTGAATTCAGCCCGTGTGGTGGTCGAAGTGTTGTCGCCCTCTACGGGTAACTACGATCTAGGTAAGAAATTCGACATTTATCGCCAGCTCGATTCATTGCAAGAATATGTATTGATTGATTCAGAATCAAAGAATGTTCGCGTGTATCGCCGTGCAGAGCATGGTGATTGGGTATTTCATGCCTATACCCGTGACGAAACTTTGCGCCTAGCCAGTATTGATTTTTCTGTGTCGTTGACGGAACTGTACGACGACACGGGCATTGAGGAATAAACCATGAAATGGGAAGTCGTAATCGGGCTAGAGGTTCACACTCAGCTCACCACAAAATCGAAAATTTTCTCACCAGCCAGCACGGCTTTTGGCGCTGCGCCGAATACGCAAACGGCGGTGGTCGATATCGCCTTGCCGGGCGCTTTGCCGGTGATGAACCGCGCCGCCGTTGAGCGCGCGATTCAGTTTGGCCTCGCCATCGGCGCGAATGTCAAACGCCGCTCGGTGTTTGATCGCAAAAACTACTTTTACCCTGATTTGCCAAAAGGCTACCAAATTAGCCAGATGGATTTGCCTGTGGTTGAAGGCGGCGTCATCACGATTCAAGTCGGCGATGAAGAGCGCAAAATCAACCTCACTCGCGCGCATTTAGAAGAAGATGCCGGCAAATCGCTGCACGAAGACTACCAAGGCATGACCGGTATCGACTTAAATCGCGCCGGTACGCCGCTGCTCGAAATCGTGTCTGAGCCAGAAATGCGCTCATCAGCCGAAGCGGTGGCTTACGCCAAAGCGCTGTACGAGTTGGTGACGTGGATCGGCATTTGCGACGGCAATATGTCTGAAGGCTCATTCCGCGTGGACGCCAACGTGTCGGTGCGCCCGGCTGGCCAAGTTGAGCTGGGCACTCGCCGCGAAATCAAGAATTTGAACTCGTTCAAATTCTTGCAGCAAGCGATTGATTACGAAATCCGCTGGCAAATCGAAACCATCGAAGACGGCGGCCGCGTCGTGCAAGGCACGGTGCTGTTCGATCCGGACAAGGGCGAAACGCGCATGATGCGCAGCAAAGAAGACGCGCACGATTACCGCTACTTCCCTGATCCAGATTTGCCGCCGCTGGTGATTTCAGAAGAATGGATTGAACGCGTACGCAGCGAATTGCCAGAATTGCCCGTCGCAATGCAAGCGCGCTTTATCGAGCAGTACGGTATCTCCGCCTACGACTCGCGGATGTTGACCACCAGCAAGATACTGGCCGCTTACTTTGAAGCGACCGTTGCTGCGGGTGCGGATGCCAAGCTTGCGGCGAACTGGATCATGGGCGACATCTCCGCCACGCTCAACCGCGAAGAGAAAACGATCGCCGATTGTCCTGTGTCTGCAGAAGCGCTCGGCGCGCTGATCGGTCGCATTGCCGACAACACGATCAACAACAAAACCGCGAAAGACGTGTTGAAGAAAATGTGGGAATCGGGCGATTCAGCCGATGTGATTATCGAGCGCGATGGTCTGAAGCAAGAGTCGGACACTGGCGCGATTGAAGCGATTGTCGATACGGTGCTGGCGGCGAATCCAAAAGCGATTGAAGAATATCGCAGCGGTAAAGAGAAAGCGCTCAATGCCTTGGTTGGGCAAGTGATGAAAGGCTCAGGCGGCAAGGCCAATCCAGCGATGGCGTTGGAGTTGTTGAAGAAGAAGGTGGGGTAATTATTTCCTAAATAATAAAGCGGCCGATTGGCCGCTTTATTATTTGAGTTAAATATTGGTGGTTAAATGAATTTAGAATCGTATTTAGATTACGCGAATCGAAGTATTTGTCAGGCCACAATGATTTATGATCTTGCACGGTCTGCTGAGAAATTAGTTGATCCAAAAGCATTCTCAGATGATATAGCTCTATTATCCGAAGCCCCTTGCCTTGAATCGTATGTTGGTACACCCTCTTTACCAAAAGAGCACCCATTTCTACTCAAAATCAGCATTGAGTCACAGGCTGCTATTAACATCTCGTATACAGGTTGTGTTGAACAAGCGCCAAGATCAGAATTCGGACGCATACCCTTACCGCTACCAGAAATTCAGGGTTCTAGGGTTATTCCATATGTAGCAAAAATGGTGATTATTGAGCAGTTTGAGCTGATGAAGAAATATATTGGTCTGTTGTCAGCTCCTATAAATAAAAAACAATTAGATAAATATAAATCACATATTTCTACTGATTTATTTGAAGTTCATTGTGAAATTCTCGAAAGAAGAAATGCTTTGACGCACGAATTAAATGCTAGTCCGGCAAGCATGAAGGAAGCTGTCGAGTTTTTTAATTCTTGTTTGTGGATTTCTAAGTGCTATTTCGAGTTAGGAGAGTCTAATTTAAGGCAAGTCGCTTTATCATTGAAATAGCCCTGTAGGGCGGGTCGCGACCCGCGCTGATTGTGATGTCGGAATCGGATTGGCGGGTTACGCCTTCGGCTAACCGCGCCCTACGCTGCGATACAAAAAACCGCCCGATTGATTCCGGCGGTTTTGTTTTATGCGGCTGCGCCGCGTGAGTTTTGGGGCGCGGGCTGCGCGCGGCAGGTTCATTTCTTTTGCTTCTCCAAAAGAAACGAACCAAAGAAAAGGAGCCCCGGGCGCGCCCAGCTCCGCTGTGCCCTCGCGTGGCGTGAGCCAAACGATGAATCCGTTTGTCTCACTTCGTGCTTCGGTGCGCTTAGACGGGATGGAAAAACCATGTATCCACCATTGGCGTGCTTGGTTTCTGGCTGGTTATTGGGCCATCTGGGCTGGATTTATATATGTCGTCATACCGGCGACGCGCTGCGTACCTAAAGGCAAAGCCGGTATCCAGAGCATTGTTTCAGATTGCATTGCAGCGGGATTCCGGCCTTCGCCGGAATGACGAGTCTATTTATTTTAAGCTTGATGTATTTGACTGTAGCCATTGATTAACAATGTATAGAAGGCAATACATCTGCTTGTCTTCAAGCATCGTTGAGCTGCGTGAGATCCCTTGTATCAAGCCGAGCGAGGAACAAGCGGGGCGGGGTTTTTGGGGTCAATGTTTGAGGCCGTAGGCCGAGTTTTGACCACAACCGCCTCGATTGTCCGCAGCGAGGTGTGGCGAAGCTTGGCAACTTGTTGCCTTAGCGCAGCCCATGGCCTTAGGCCAGTACGGGCGTAGCCCGCGCAGATACAGGGTTGCCTTTCTTTGGCCTACTTTTCTTTGGCAAAGCAAAGAAAAGTAGGTGCCGCGCGGCATTAGCGCGACTTCCGTTGTTGCGGCGCTGCATCCGGCCTGCTCATCGCCTATAGTATTTCATACCAATTCCCACGACCGTCTGTAGTAATATCCCGCCATCTCAAATTGGAGCCCACTATGCCCGATCGTTCCTACGTGGAAAAAGCCGCCGATAGCGGCTTGAATAAATTGAAATTATTGCAAAACGACCCGCGCCGCTACGCGCTGCGCTCGATTTTGGCGGGGATGTATTTGACGATTACGCTCTTTGCCTACTGGATGATGGTGCACAATCTGCACGATATTCCGTTTGGCAAAGTGATTACGTCGCTGTTTTTTGGCGTTGGCCTCATCATTATCGTGTTTACCAATGCCGAGTTGTTCACCAGTAATACGATGTATTTGAGTGTGTCTTCGGTTGAGGGCAAGACCAATTGGAAAGAAACGCTGTTTTTATGGACGGTGTGTTTTTTGGGCAATTTAATGGGGGCGCTGATCGTAGCGGGTTTGCTCTATGGCGCGGGGATGATTCAGGCATTACCTGTCGATCATGCGCTCTATACGGGCGCGGCGCATAAAGTGCACCAAGCGGGCAGCGAGATTTTCTTTAAAGGTATTTTGGCAAACTGGGTGGTGTGTCTGGCGGTGCGTTTGGCTTTGCGCTGCAAAGAAGACGTAGCCAAAATCATGGTGATGATGTTGGTGATTTCGATTTTCGTCTACAGCGGTTATGAGCATTCAATTGCTAATTTGGGGACTTTTTCGATTTCTCTGTTAGGTAATGGCAGCATTACTTATAGCGAGGCTTTGCATAACTTGCTGTTTAGCACTTTGGGCAATATCGTCGGCGGCGTGGTGTTTTTGGGCTTGCCGTTTGCGTATCTCAATCCAACCGAATCTCAAGACGCCAGTCTTAAGAAGTAGCCTGTCGTTATCGAGCGAAGCAGGCTGACATTTTTTGTCGGTCTGCGGAACTGATTGCAATGGGATCAGTCAGACTTTGCTTATAAAACACCGTAGTACTTTATTCATTAAAAGGGGAATTGAAATGGGTTTGTTTGATATGTTCAAGAGCGATACCAGCACGACAATGAGTCCGCATTTCGCTTTTGCGACGGGCTTGCTGTATATGATGTCGGCCGATGGAGAGATGGATAATGAAGAAGTCGGCCATTTGTTGTCGGTATTGGGTGGCCAAAAATCAAGCAGTGGCGCTATCGGTGTTGGCGCGCAGAATAAGCAATTGCTCGACCGTGCTTTGACTTACCGTCAAAAAAATTCGATCGATACGTTCTTGGCTGAAGCAACGCCTGTGCTGACTGATGCGCAAAAAATGTGCATTTTGATGAATCTGCTCGATTCAGCTTTCTCGGACGGCGAAGCTGAGCCAGAAGAACAAGCCTTGTTTGCCAAGATTCAAGCGGCGTTTGGCATTAGCGATGAGCGTTTCAAACCTTTCTTTGAAGTGTTGATGGTGAAAAACGACCGTTCAGTGTTTGTGAACAAAGATCACCCAAGTAATCAACCCGGTTACACCGTGAAATTGGGCTAATTCCCGCCAAGATCGTTTCAAGTCAAAACCGCCCTCGTGGCGGTTTTGTTGTTTTGGACTGGGCGAAAGGCGCTTGCCGATTGTCGCTAGTATGGCAAATTGGGTGCGGAGCTACTAGGCTGAAAGCGTCTACTTTCGTGCTGGAGAATCTCATGTCAGAACCGCAAATCGCGCAAAAAGCGCCGTATGTTGTCGAGGTCGTGGCGGGTGAAACCTACTATTGGTGCGCCTGTGGTCATAGCAAAACGCAGCCATTTTGCGATGGCACGCATCGGCATACGCATATGCTGCCGATTAAGTTTGTCGCCGAAGAGAGTGAGACGGTCTATTTATGCGGCTGTAAACATAGCGAAGAAAAGCCTTTCTGTGATGGCTCGCATGCTCACTTATAAACTACCAAGATGTATTGGCGTGTAGGCTCTGATTTGTATTGCTTATAGGTTAATACATCTGGTTTATTCGAGTTGAGCCAAACTTTTCACCATGTGCAGATAGGTCTCAGCATGCGCTTGGCCGTGGCGAGATTCACGTAGCGCTAAGCTCCATTGTGCAATTGCAGCTTTAAGTTGCGCGGGTGAATTGGCGGCCTTGATTTTGTCTTGCATATTCGCAGCCATTAGGCCTAAAAAGCGTGTAGAACTTTCCTGCATGATTTGCTTTATTTCTGCGTAGGGCAAGCTGGGCTGGGTGCTGAGTTCGGGGCTGGCAGTGCTTGGGCTAATCGGCTGCACAATCAAATTGCCACCACTCACCCCAATTGGTTCGTTATCAATTTTGGGGGAGTCTTGCATCAATTTGACATAGCCATCCATGATCAAATCGTACAAGGCTTGACCAAACTGCAGATGGCTAAATTGATTAATCAGCTCGCGCGCCGTGTGGCGACCATCGACGAGCACCAAGACTTGTCGCATATGCAAAGACAGCGTGCGCTTTTGCTGGAGCAAGACGGCAAGGCCTTTTTCGGTTTTACAATAGAGCGAGTCCGGCAGGATGTAAATGGCATTCATCATCAAATCCTTATATACAAAAACATAAACCCAACATAGCTCTGCTTTCTGTTCGTGCAAGAAATTAATTTGCGCCACTGATAAACGGCAGGTGCTTGTTTTTGTTACATATTTGTTGCTGAAGTGGCAGCTAGGATTGATGAGGTTTGCTGCTTGGCAACGCATAAATGCGTGGTGAAGTGGTATTGAAGCTGTGTATTTTTATCTGAGCAATGAGCGGTACTGCGCCGCATGGGTTTGAGAAGTCGCACTCGCTGAGTCGATCCAGTTTGAATGAGCAGAATGAATCTCTTAGTCCTCAGCAGTCCAATCGCGCCATTCTCGCAGCAGCGCTGCTTGGCCGTGCTGGATGCCTGCTTCGTCGATCAAATTCCACACCGTTGCATTTTCAATCCAAAAGCGTCGCCCCGATTTGGCAATTCGTAGGCCACGATAACCTGTGCTAAAACCACGCTGATTCACTGAGGCGAGTAGCTGGGCGCGCTCTTCGCGGTTGGGGGCTTCGGCTGAGAGGCGCGAAGGCAGGCCGATGAGCTCAGCATGGCTGTATTCAAAGCAGTTTTGTGCGGTTTGATTGGCGTAAATAAAGCAGGGGTCGCTGGCGGTGTTGTGCGCCAAAATCGCAAAGGGTGCATCGTGCTGCAGCCAGTTGGTCGCTTCTTCGGCAGAAAGGTTCGTCGGCACCAGTGATTCACCGAGTAGGCGTTGATAACTGCTGAGAATAAGTTGGGGCAGTTCAGAAAGATTCATGTTTAGATCACACACCAAAGACCGCGCTACTGTAGCTGAAATGCGGGTGGTCGTGCTAGTGGTGAGTGAAGGCGTAGCTGCTTGCTGATGGGGCGCTGCATGTGAAATCGCCACCTCCAAAATTGAATGAAGGTGGCGATGGGTTTACTGCTCAGGCTTAAATCAAAGGCGTTATTTCAAATCAAAACGATCCAGATTCATCACCTTGTTCCACGCGGCAACGAAATCAGTGACGAATTTTTGCTGTGCGTCGCTTGCGGCATAGACTTCGGCGATCGCGCGCAATTGCGAGTTCGAACCAAAGATCAGATCCACGACGGTGGCGCTTGATTTCACTGCGCCCGTTTTACGATCACGACCTTCGAGTACGCCTTCGCTGCTTGAGCGTTGCCATTGCGTGTTCATATCCAGTAGTTGCACGAAGAAATCATTGTTTAATGTTTCTGGCGTGGCTGAAAAATTGCCGTGCTGACCCGGATTGAGTACGCGCAGTCCACCAATCAGTACCGTCATTTCTGGCGCCGTGAGCGTGAGCAATTGCGCTTTATCGATCAGTAATTCACTGGTCACTGACTCAAATCCCGCTTTCACATAGTTGCGGAAACCATCGGCCTGCGGCTCAAGTACTTCAAATGATGCAACATCGGTTTGTTCTTGCGTTGCATCCATTCGACCCGCCGCAAACGGCACTTGTACCGTGACGCCGGCTTTAAGAGCGGCCGCTTCTACTGCTGCATTGCCACCCAAAACAATTAAGTCAGCCAGCGAAACTTCTTTGCCACCTGACTGCGCTTGATTAAACGCGTGCTGAACTGCGCTGAGTTTTTCAAGCGCGCTTGCTAGTTGGGCAGGGCGATTAACAGCCCAATCTTTTTGCGGAGCAAGGCGAATCCGCGCACCATTAGCGCCTCCGCGTTTATCGCTGCCACGGAAAGTAGCTGCGGATGCCCAGGCTGTTTCAACCAGTTGGCTGATAGACAGACCACATGATAGTAGCTGGGCTTTGAGCGCAGCAATGTCTTGCTCATTGATTAACGGATGATCGACTGCAGGGATCGGGTCTTGCCAGATCAGCGTTTCGCTTGGCACGAGTGCGCCCAAATAGCGGCTGCGTGGGCCTAAATCTCGATGCGTGAGCTTAAACCAAGCGCGGCTAAATGCATCGGCAAATTCGATTGGATTTTGGTGGAAGCGGCGCGAAATTTTCTCGTAGGCTGGATCCATACGCAGCGACATATCGGCGGTGGTCATCATTGGTGGATGTTTTTTTGCCGGATCGTGCGCATCCGGAATCATATGTTCTGGTTTTACGTCTTTAGCTACCCATTGGTGCGCGCCAGCAGGGCTCTTGGTGAGTTCCCATTCGTAGCCAAACAGCATGTCGAAATAACCATTATCCCAAGTCGTAGGGTTGGGTTTCCACGCACCTTCAATACCGCTAGTGGTGGTGTGAACGCCTTTACCGCTGCCGAGCTGATTGATCCAGCCTAAGCCTTGCGCTTCGATGGGAGCGGCTTCGGGTTCTGGGCCAACGAGCGCAGGGTCGCCCGCGCCGTGGGCTTTACCAAAGGTATGGCCGCCCGCCACCAGAGCGACGGTTTCTTCATCATTCATCGCCATGCGGGCAAATGTTTCGCGGACATCGCGGCCTGATGCAACGGGATCAGGGTTGCCATCTGGGCCTTCTGGATTTACGTAGATCAAGCCCATTTGCACTGCGGCGAGTGGGTTTTCCAATTGGCGCTCGCCAGAGTAGCGGCTACCCGGTTTATCGCTGGTCGCTAGCCATGATTTTTCCATGCCCCAGTAAATATCTTCTTGTGGCTCCCAAATATCAACGCGACCACCCGCAAAGCCAAAGGTTTTAAAGCCCATTGATTCAAGTGCTACATTGCCTGCAAGGATCATTAAATCGGCCCAAGAAATTTTGCGACCGTATTTTTGTTTGATTGGCCACAATAGGCGGCGTGCTTTATCCAAATTGCCATTGTCGGGCCAGCTATTGAGCGGGGCAAAGCGTTGATTGCCGGAGCCAGCGCCGCCGCGACCGTCGCTAATGCGATAAGTGCCGGCCGAATGCCAAGCCATCCGAATCATCAAGCCGCCGTAATGCCCCCAATCTGCCGGCCACCAGTCTTGCGAGTCAGTCATCAGCGTTTTGAGGTCGCTGGTGAGTGCATCCAGATCCAGCGATTTAAATTCGCTGGCGTAGTCAAATGCTTCACCCATTGGATCCGATTTGCTGGAGTGCTGGTGCAAAATGCCGAGTTTGAGCTGATTCGGCCACCAATCGGCATTCGATGGGGCTGCTGCGATGGCGTTATTGCCGTTGGCTTTGGCAAATGGGCACTTAGATTCATTGGACATGAGTTACTCCTTGGATGGGCTGAAATTAGATGGCTGTATTACTCTAGGACGTTGTGCTTCAATTTTCTAATTGGATTTTGTAATCGGCTTAATAGTTCTAATTCTCATTGTGTGATTAGTTCATTGCGTTGGCTGCATTTTTAGATCACAGCGCGGAGTTTGGCTTTGTGCTTGATTTGATCAGGCGTAGCATATTGGTTTCTGACGCGGGAGGGCGCTGTATGCAATTGGTGATCGGCAATAAAAACTATTCGTCTTGGTCATTACGGCCTTGGTTGGGCTTGAAAGTCGCGGGCATTGAGTTTGATGAGCAGCTGCATAATTTGTATGCCGCCAATGCGCGGGAAGAACGCTTGCAATGGTCGCCAAGCGGCAAGGTGCCCGTGCTGCTTGATGGCGACGTGACGATTTGGGAAACACTCGCCATTGCTGAATACATCGCCGAGCGCTTTCCTTTGGCGCAATTGTGGCCACAAGATCCGATTGCGCGCGCTTTGGCGCGAACCGTTTGCGCTGAAATGCACGCGGGCTTTGCTGCGTTGCGCACCGCTTGCCCGATGGACGTGCGCAGTCGCCATGCATTTGAGATGACACCTGAAGTGGCTGCTGATGTCGCGCGTGTTGTCGCTTTGTGGGCCGATTGCCGCGAGCGTTTTGGGATTGATTCGAATGAAGGCGAGTTTTTGTTTGGGCATTTCACTTGGGCCGACGCTTTCTTTGCGCCAGTGGTGACGCGCTTGGTGACCTACGGGATTGAAGTGCCAGCTGCAGCACAAGTTTATATGCAAACCGTATTGGCATTACCTGCAATGCAAGAATGGCTGGCCGCGGGTGAGCTTGAGGTAGGGGCTGCGCCGTAAGTTAAGCGGTGGCGAGGGCTGCAGCGGCGCTTGTTACAATAAATAATGCGAAAACAGCACCTGTGGGTGCTGTTTTTTGTTGCTCATTTTTTAGGCAGGGGGTAGAATTCGCGCCTTCCCCTTTCCGACATTTTTGCCATGCACATTGGCCCGTATCAGTTAAAAAATAATCTGATCGTTGCGCCTATGGCGGGCGTGACTGACCGTCCTTTTCGCCAACTTTGTAAAAAATTTGGCGCAGGGCACGCGGTGTCGGAAATGATGAGCAGTGATGCAACCTTGCGAGCAAGCCAAAAATCGCTATTGCGGGCCAATTTTGATGGTGAGCTGGCGCCGATTTCGGCACAAATTGCCGGACATGATCCAAAAATGCTGGCAGAAGCCGCGCGCTTCCAAGTTGCCAACGGCGCGCAGATTGTCGACATCAATATGGGTTGCCCGGTCAAAAAAGTCTGCAATAAGCTGGCGGGTTCCGCGCTGTTGCAAGATGAAAAACTGGTTGGTGAAATTTTAGACGCGGTCGTGAACGCGGTCGATGTTCCTGTCACACTAAAAACGCGTCTCGGCTTTGCTAACGGCGCAGAAAATATTATTCGCGTGGCGCAGCGGGCAGAAGCTGCTGGGATTGCCGCTTTGGCGATTCATGGCCGCACGCGTGAAGACATGTACAACGGCAATGCGCGCTATGCCTTGATCCGCGAAGTAAAACAGAATTTATCGATTCCAGTGATCGCCAATGGCGACATTGATAGCCCGGAAAAAGCCGCGCTGGTGCTGCGCGAAACGGGGGCTGATGCGATTATGATTGGCCGCGCTGCGCAAGGGCGACCGTGGATTTTTCGTGAAATTGCACATTTTTTAGCCACGGGTGAGCATTTACCGCCGCCGGAAGTGCTGGAAATTCGCGATGTATTGCAGGGGCATTTGGATGAGTTGTATGCGTTTTACGGCGAGTATTCGGGTTGCCGCATCGCGCGTAAGCATATCGCTTGGTATACCAAAGGGTTGCACAACAGTAATGAGTTTCGGCAGTCGATGTATGCCGAGGAAAGCACCGCAGGTCAAGCTCTAGCGGTCGATACCTATTTAAAAAGTTTGCTTGCGTATGGCGAGCGACTGCAATACCGCAACGAGACTGATGCATCGATTTGATGCGTGATCTCGTGACGACACAAAAATAAATTAACACCGAAAAATCGGGAGAAATATGTCTGAACAATCAGATTTGATTGCCGCAGCGATTACTGCATCGCTGGCGCAATATTTTAGTGATTTAGATGGCGAACCGCCGAGTGCTTTGTACGAGATGGTGCTCGCTCGGATGGAAAAACCGCTACTGATCGATGTACTCAAACGAGTCGATGGTAATCAGTCGCGCGCCTCTGAAATGCTAGGGATCAACCGCAATACCCTAAGAAAAAAACTGCAGGCTTATGATTTGTTGTGATGCTTTGTCATCAAAAACGGGCGATTTTCCCGATACTAATTTTCATAAATTGAATGGATTGAGGTCTTCACATGAGTAAAGTAACTCGCGCGCTGATTAGCGTTTCAGATAAAACCGGCGTATTGGAATTTGCCAAAGCGTTGCACCAGCAGGGCGTTGAAATTCTATCAACGGGCGGCACGGCAAAATTGTTTGCTGACCATGGTTTGCCTGTGATTGAAGTGGCGGATTACACCGGCTTTCCAGAAATGCTTGATGGCCGAGTGAAAACTTTGCATCCAAAAATTCACGGCGGTATTTTAGGTCGTCGTGATTTGGATGCGCACGTGGCAACGATGGGTGAGCACGGCATTGGCAATATTGATTTGGTGTGCGTGAACTTGTATCCGTTTGAAGCAACGATTGCTAAACCTGATTGCAGCTACGAAGATGCGATCGAAAACATCGACATCGGTGGCCCAGCCATGGTGCGCTCAGCAGCGAAAAACCATGCGCACGTGGCGATTGTGACTGATGCATCTGATTACAATTTGTTGATCGAAGAAATGCAAGCCAACGGCGGCGCATTGACATTGGCAACGCGTAAAAACTTGGCAAAAAAAGCCTTTAGCCATACGGCAGCCTACGACGGCGCGATTTCGAATTACCTGACGGCATTGACGAGCGACGGCGAAAAAGCCGCTTACCCAACGCGCTTGAACTTGCAATTCGAAAAAGTACAAGACATGCGTTACGGCGAGAACCCACATCAATCAGCAGCGTTCTACCGTGATTTGGATCCAGCAGCGGGCAGTTTGGCGAACTACAAGCAATTGCAAGGCAAGGAGTTGTCTTATAACAACATCGCCGATTCAGATGCTGCTTGGGAATGCGTGAAGCAATTTGCTGAGCCTGCTTGCGTGATTGTAAAACACGCTAATCCATGTGGCGTTGCCGTGGGTAAAGACACCTACAACGCCTACCGCTTGGCGTTGGCGACTGATACTACCAGTGCATTTGGTGGCATTATCGCGTTCAACAAAATCGTGGATGCCGATACTGTTGAAGCGGTTGCAACGCAATTCCTGGAAGTATTGATCGCGCCAGCGTATACGGCCGAAGCTTTGGCTTTGATCTCTAAAAAACAAAACGTACGTGTACTAGAAATCGCCATTGAAAGCGGTGAAAACCGTTTTGACATCAAACGCGTTGGCGGTGGTTTGTTGGTGCAAACACCGGACGTGCATGCTTTGATGTTGGCCGATTTGAAAGTAGTGACTAAGTTGCAACCAACTGCTGAGCAATTGAAAGACCTATTGTTTGCGTGGAATGTGGCCAAATTCGTGAAATCGAACGCGATTGTTTTCTGCAAAGGCGGCCAAACTTTGGGTGTGGGCGCAGGCCAAATGAGCCGTGTTGATTCGACTAAGATTGCAGCGATTAAAGCGCGTAATGCTGGTTTGGAATTGCGTGGTTCAGTCGCAGCGTCGGATGCGTTCTTCCCGTTCCGTGATGGCGTGGATGTGATTGCGGAAAACGGCGTGGCAGCGATTATTCAGCCGGGTGGCAGCTTGCGTGATGAAGAAGTGATTGCAGCGGCAGATGAGCATGGTATTGCGATGGTGATGACCGGCATTCGCCACTTCCGTCATTAAAATCGACATCGGGCATCGGCGGCGGCTTTGTCGCTGCGTGGCTTGTGTCCTTTGAGTACACGTCGCCACTGGCTTCGCGCCGTCACCGCGCCCGCTGCCGATTTTGTTGTAATTAGCATATTGATTGAAGCCCGATTCGTCGGGCTTCATATTTCAGAGCGTGTCAGTTTTTTCGATTTGTCACCAGATTCAGGTGGGTGATGTAGTAAAATGGCTCAGCTTTTAGCGCATCCATTGGTAGTATTGAGTGTATATCAATGGAGGGCTTTCAAAATATAATCTACATTGATATACCTTATTGGAATGAATGTATGTTTAAGAAAATCTGGGCTTTTGCAATGTTGTGCGCGGTACTCTCATTGCCAGCCAAAGCCGTGGATTGTGATACTTGGATTTGGGGTTTTGATACGGCCTGTTCACGTATCTCAGGTACGTGGAATGAAGGAAACGCGGGTCTTTATCTTACTGGTTATGCTTGGCACAATCGCTCGACGTATGATGCTGATAAGATTGATGAATATAATGAGTTTGCCTACGGTGGTGGTTTGGGTTATCACCGGGCAACAGGCAATAAAAATGAAGAAATGATTTATGCCCTTGCATTTGCTGATTCTCACGAAGAGCCGCAAGTGCATGTTGGCTATGCCTATATGTGGTACTGGGATGTGATTGGTCCTTTGAGGGCTGGTGCGGGTTGGACTGGCGGGATTTTTTTGCGCAACGCTGATTTTAATTACGTGCCCATGCCTTTTGTATTGCCTATGGTTGGCGTGAAATACGATAAAGTCAATTTCTATGCGACCTACATTCCTGGCGGAAAAAACAACGGGAATGTACTGTTTGTCTTTAGCCGATTTGACTATTAATTAGATTGAAATTGGGAAGGTTTATGCTTCTCAAATTGCCCTTTACGGAGTGAATATGAATATTTTGGTGATTGGTTCTGGTGGCCGAGAGCATGCTTTAGCTTGGAAATTAGCGCAGTCAGAACGCTCCAGCAAAGTGTTTGTGGCGCCGGGTAATGCAGGCACGGCTTTGGAAAAAAATCTGACCAATGTGGCGATTACTGACATTGCAGAGCTTATTGAATTTGCAAAAGCGGAAAATATTCAGCTTACCGTGGTCGGCCCAGAAGCGCCGCTATCGCAAGGTGTTGTGGATGCATTTCGTTTAGCTGGCCTGAGAATTTTTGGCCCTACCCAAGCTGGCGCGCAGCTCGAATCATCAAAAGACTTCGCTAAAGCCTTTATGCAACGCCACGGCATTCCAACCGCGGATTATCAAACGTTCTCGGATGCGGCCGCAGCGCACGCCTACATCGACGCTAAAGGCGCACCGATTGTGATTAAGGCCGATGGTTTAGCTGCCGGTAAAGGTGTCGTTGTTGCAATGGATTTGGCTGAAGCTCACGCTGCGGTAGATGCCATGTTGTCAGACAATCAATTTGGTGATGCGGGAGCACGCGTCGTGATTGAAGAATTTCTCACTGGCGAAGAGGCGAGTTTTATTGTCATGGTCGATGGCAAAAACGTATTGGCGATGGCATCCAGCCAAGACCATAAACGCTTGCTGGATGGTGATCTGGGCCCGAATACCGGCGGCATGGGGGCGTACAGCCCGGCCCCTGTAGTTACGCCAGAAATCAATGCGCGCGCTATGCGCGAAGTGATTTTGCCAACCGTACAAGGTATGGCCAAAGACGGCATCGAATACACAGGCTTTTTGTACGCTGGTTTGATGGTGAGCCCAGATGGTTCGCTGAAAACTTTGGAATTTAACTGCCGCTTTGGCGACCCTGAAACTCAGCCGATTATGCTGCGTTTGAAATCCGATTTTGTCACGCTGCTCGAGCATGGCGTGAATGGCACGCTGGATCAAGTCGAGTGTGAATGGGATAGGCGCGTCGCGCTTGGTGTCGTAATGGCGGCAGCGAATTACCCAGAAACACCACGCAAAGGTGATGTGATTACGGGCTTGCCAGGTGAGTTGGACGACGGCCATGTATTCCACGCAGGCACTACGATGAATGAAGCGGGTGAGCCTGTGACCAGCGGTGGCCGCGTATTGTGCGTCACTGCATTTGGCGAAAACTATCAACTGGCGCAAAAACGTGCGTATGAAATCTTGGCCGATGTGAAATTCGATGGTGCGCAATATCGTACTGATATCGCATGGCGAGCGATTAATCGGAAATAAGCATCGATGTAATCAGAAAAGCGGCTTAGGTCGCTTTTTTTTCGCCTAAAGTTTGGATTTGTATGAAAAATCAAGTTATTAATCCAGATCAAACTGGGCTTAATTACGATTGATTTTCACTTTTGCAAAGCGGATGATTACCTTTTCTTAATGAAAATCAGTCTCGTTAACTATGAACCTAGCTCAGATTGCCCTTGGCCAAAGCGCTCGCGTATGCGCATTAAATATTCCTGCCGAATTAGCGCAGCGTCTTGCTGCATTGGGTTTACGCCTTGATTGTGAGGTCACCGTTTTACGGCGGGGTTGGCTGGGTGGCCCGCTGCAATTGCGTGTGGGCAATACCGAATTGATGTTGCGCCGTGATGCAGCAGAGGGGATTGAGGTATTACTAGTGAGCGATGCCATGTTGCAGACTTGCACCTTGGCTGAGGTTGCAGCATGAAGCGCGTTGCTCTGGTCGGTATGCCCAATACGGGAAAATCCACCTTATTTAATCGTTTAACGGGCGGCACCGCTCGCGTTGCCAATTGGCCTGGTTTGACGGTGGAATTGGCATCGAGCCGCATTTTACTCGGCGCTGAAATGGTGCAAATTTTTGACTTACCCGGCATTTATGATCTGACTGGCGGAGCAGAGGATGAGCAAGTTGCACAGCGATTTTTGGCGGAAGCCAAACTCGATGCGATTGTCTTGGTACTGAATGCCACTCAGCTCGATCGCCAGTTGGCCTTGGCATTGCAGCTCAAGGCGCTAGGCGCGCCCTTGTTAATTTGTCTGAACATGCAAGACGAAGCTCGCCGTGCCGCGATTACGGTTGATTGTGAACTGCTATCGCAAGAGTTGGGCTGTCCCGTGCAGCTCATTAGTGCCAAGTTGGGGCATGGCCTGCCTGAAGCGAAAACTCAGCTTAGTCGACTGCTCACTCAAGTTGCACGCGACATTAACTTGGCCATCGTGCCCGCAGCCGTAACGATGTATGCAGAGGAAAAGCGAATCTATACGGCGGCGGTTCACCAGCCGCCTATTCTGGGTGCCGATACCACAGCCAAAGTCGATCAGTTTGTCTTGCATCCTTGGTTAGGCTTGCCGCTGTTTATAGCAGTGATGTTGGGTTTGTTTCAGCTCACCTACGCGATTGGCACGCCCTTGCAAGACACGATGGAGATGGGCTTAACTTGGCTTAAAGAAACGGCATTGTTACCGCTGACTCAAGGTTTACCGAGCTTTTGGCAAGGGCTGATCATTAATGGCTTATTTGATGGCGTGACCACGGTACTGACCTTTGCGCCACTGATTTTTTTGTTTTTCTGCCTAATGTCGGTGATTGAAGACTCCGGCTACTTTGCTCGTGCGGCTTTTATGATGGACGGCATCATGAGCCGAATGGGTTTGGACGGTCGTGGTTTCGTGATGTTGATGATGGGTTTTGGCTGCAATGTGCCAGCGATTATGGGAACTCGCGTGATTCGTGACCATAAAGCGCGTTTGCTAACGATGCTGACGATTCCGTTTTCGCTGTGCTCGGCGCGTTTACAGATTTTCCTGTTTTTAAGCGGCGCGCTGTTTAGTCCTGCCAATGCGCCATGGGTCTTGTTGTCGCTGTATATCATCAGTATTTTGATTGCGATGGGAACGGCGGTGTTGTTCCGTTCGCATTTCAAATCGAATGAGCCATTTGCTTTGGAATTGCCGCCTTACCGTCTACCGCTGGTGAGCCATATCTGGCGGCGTGGTTGGGGCGAAGCGCGGGATTTCCTGCGTTTGGCGAGTACGATGATTGTGATTGGCGTGGTGCTGGTCTGGTTGTTGACTAATTTTCCAAATCCACAGCACAGCTATGCGCTGATGGTTTCCAACTTCTTTGAACCCGTTTTATCGCCTATCGGTATTGATTCAACCTTATCAATTGCCTTAATTTTTGGTTTTGTCGCCAAAGAAGTCGTTTTGGGGGCGCTGTCGGTGATTACCGGCCATGAAGGTACGGCGCTGGCAACTCAATTGGCACATACGCTCGATCCGGTTGCTGCGTATAGCTTTATGCTGTTTACGCTGACCTATATCCCTTGTGTATCGGTGATTGCGGCGATGAAAAAAGAGTCTAAATCGACTGCGTTTACCGCATTTTCATTGGTTTGGTCACTGGGCTTGGCATGGTCAATTTCGTTTGTATTCTATCAATCAGCACGTCTGCTGAATTTTTAATCGCCTTCTACTCCTTTAGTGTGGCGTGAAGTGGGTGTTTTCAGGGTAAAATGGCGAGTTTTGCATACCGCCATTTTTTCATGAACCTGCTCGTCTTAGGCCTTAACTACCAAACTGCTCCGCTAGCGGTACGGGAACGGCTGGCCTTTAATCCGGATGAGTTGTCGGCTTCTCTGGCTGATTTGGTCGCGATGAAGGGCGTGTTTGAAGCAGCGATTGTGTCTACCTGTAATCGAACCGAGCTGTACTGTCACGCCCGCGATATTGATCAAGTGATGTATTGGCTTGCAGCCAATAGAAAACAAAGCGTTGATAGCATTACCTCTCATGTTTATATCCATCAAGGCGAGGCCGCCGCGCGTCACGCCTATCGCGTGGTGTCGGGCTTGGATTCGATGGTGGTGGGCGAAACGCAAATCGTTGGTCAATTTAAAGACGCCGAACGCATCGCCCGCGACGCAGGCACGTTGGGTACTTTGCTCAATGGCGTATTTCAGCGCGCATTTTCAGTCGCCAAAGAAGTTCGTACGCAGACCAAAATTGGTGCGTCGTCGGTCTCGATGGCTGCCGCTGCAGTGCGCCTAGCCGAGCGAATTTTCCCGTCCATCGCGGATTGCAATGTGCTGTTTATCGGCGCGGGTGAAATGATTGAGCTCTGTGCGACGCATTTTGCCGCCCAAAATCCGAAGAAAATTGCAATTGCTAATCGCACGCTCGAGCGTGGCGAAGCCTTGGCGAAGAAATTTAATGGTGAGGCGATCTTATTGGGTGATTTGCCCAATCGAATGGCCGAATTTGACGTGGTCGTAACGTCAACTGCCGCCTCTTTGCCGATTGTCGGCAAAGGCATGGTCGAGCGCGCGCTGAAATCGCGCCGCCATCGGCCAATTTTTATGGTTGATTTGGCCGTGCCACGGGATGTGGAAAGCGAAGTCTCTGAACTCAATGACGTGTATTTATTTACCGTTGATGATTTAGCCGAAGTCGTGCGGCAAGGCGTGGAATCACGCTCATTGGAAGTAGAAAGCGCCGAGGCGATTATTAGCGAGCGCTTGCACGATTTTAATACTTGGTTAGCAGGCAGAGCGTTGGTGCCGACGATTCGCGATTTGCGTGATCATTCCGACCGAATTAGCCGCACTGAAGTGGCGCGCGCGCAAAAACGCCTCGCCGCGGGTGATGATCCAAGCCAAGTGCTCGAGCAAATGGCGCAGCAAATGCAGAATAAATTTCTGCACGCGCCGCTGGCCGCCCTAAATAGCGCCGCACCCGATGAACAAGAAAGCCTCGTTAATCTGGTACGCCGCTTGTACCGATTGCAAGATATAGATTGAAACGCATCAAAGTTTGAAATAGTTTGCACCTCGTGTGCATTAAAAATAAGCGTTGTTTGCTGTGCAAGTTGAATTGCCACAAACGCTTCACGGAATTGTTATGAAACCATCGATTCAAGCCAAGTTGTCGCAACTGGCCGACCGTTTAGAAGAAGTTAGCGCACTGCTGGCGAGTGAAGAAGCCACGCGCGATATGGATCAATATCGCAAACTCAATCGTGAATACAGCGAAATCACGCCGGTGGTTGAGTTGTGGCATGAGTTTAATCGCATTAACGCCAATTTGGCCGATGCTGAAGCGATGTTGTCTGATCCTGAAATGGCCGATTTGGCCGAAGAAGAAATCAAAGACGGCAAAGTGCGCTTGGAGCAACTCGATTACGATTTACAAACGGCGTTACTGCCGAAAGACCCGAACGACGAGCGCAATATTTTCCTCGAAATTCGCGCTGGAACCGGCGGCGACGAGGCCGCGCTGTTTGCTGCTGATTTATTTCGCATGTACAGCCGTTACGCCGAGCGTAATCGCTGGCAAGTCGAAGTGATGTCGGTCAATGAGTCGGAGCTGGGCGGTTATAAAGAGGTGATTGCGCGTATCGTGGGGCAGGGCGCGTATTCACGTCTGCGCTTTGAATCGGGCGCGCATCGCGTACAGCGCGTTCCGGCGACTGAAACGCAAGGGCGGATTCATACGTCGGCGTGTACCGTTGCGGTGATGGCCGAGGCTGATGAGCTTGAAGAAGTGAATATCAATCCAGCCGATTTGCGCATCGACACCTTCCGCGCCAGCGGTGCCGGTGGTCAGCATATTAATAAAACAGATTCAGCGGTGCGCGTCGTGCACATCCCAACCGGCATTATTGTTGAGTGCCAAGACGACCGCTCGCAGCATAAAAACAAAGCGCGTGCGCTCGCCGTGTTATCGGCGCGGATTAAAGACGCGCAAATGCAGGAAATCAATGCCAAAGAGGCCGCTGAGCGTAAGTCGCTAATCGGTTCGGGTGATCGCTCAGAGCGCATCCGTACCTACAATTACCCGCAAGGTCGCATGACTGATCACCGAATTAACCTCACGCTGTACAAGCTTGATTACATCATGGACGGCGATTTGACCGAATTAACGCAAGCTTTGATGAGCGAACGGCAGGCTGAATTGCTGGCGCAATTGAGTGATTAATGGGTATGTGTTGTTGCCCATTTTCTAGCAATGCTTGGGGGTATATACATGTATATTTTGGTGGCGTTTAGATTGTGTGTTGATCTCAATAAAAGTGAACTGTTTAAAACCTCGCTGCAATAGCTCCTTCCCCCTTGACGGGGGAAGGTTGGGATGGGGGTGTTGAGTTGGCACAGTACTCCGTAGTTTCACCCCCACCCTAGCCCTCCCCCGTCAAGGGGGAGGGAATGTCTAGTTCTTAATTTAAATGACTGGCTTTCACGGCCTTGGCGCAAAAATAATGAATGTTTTTTACGAAGAAGATGGCAGCTTTAAGGTTGCAACGATCCAAGACGAGCAACCGGCGAGTTTGCAAGTGGAAGACACGCGCGGCAAGCGCAGCAAAATCAAGGCCGCCAATGTTTTGCTGAAGTTCGATAAAGTCAGCTTGGATGATTTTTCAAAAGCCGCGCAAAGCGAAGCGGCTGAAATCGACGTCACCCTTTTATGGGAATGTTGCGGCGGCGATGAGTTGAGCTTTACTGCGATTGCGGCCGAATATTTCGGTAAAAACCCAAGCCTGATTCAACAAGCGGCAGCCGCTATCGCGCTGCACGCGGCACCAATGTATTTTTATCGTAAAGGTCGTGGCAACTACAAAGCCGCACCGGAAGAAAACCTGAAAGCTGCCTTGGCAGGGCAAGAGCGTAAACAGCGCGAAGCCGAGCAAATGGCGGCATGGCAGACCGAGCTGCAAGCAGGTATGTTGCCAGAAGCATTTAAGCCGTTGCTCGCCAAGTTAATACATCGTCCAGATAAGAATGGTTTGGAATACAAAGCTTTGGCGGCAGCTGCCGAAGCCGCGCAAACTTCGACTTTGCGTTTGCTCGATAAAGTCGGAGCCATTCCGAATATCGCGCAATATTTCCTCGATGGCTTTTTGGCAGAACAGTTCCCGAAAGGCCGAGGTTTTGCAGCATTTGAGCCTGTGACTGCGCCCGAAGATTTACCGATTGCCGATGTCAAAGCATTCTCGATTGATGATGCGACAACGACTGAAATCGACGATGCGTTTAGTCTGCAAAAATTGAAAAACGGCAACTGGCAAGTCGGCATTCACATTGCCGCGCCCGTGCTCGGCATTGCGCCGGGCTCTGCACTCGATCAAGTGGTGCTTGATCGCCTCTCGACGGTGTATTTCCCCGGCGACAAAATCACGATGCTGCCAGATGACGCGGTCGATGTGTTTACGCTGGAAGAAGGTGCGGCACGCCCTGCGGTGTCGATGTATTTGGAAGTGTCGCTCGGGTTTGATATTTTGAGCTATCGCTCAGTGATCGAGCGCGTTCCCGTCGTTGCCAACTTGCGTCATCACGATATCGAGCCGTATTTCAACGAAGAAACTGCAGGCCAAGATGTGCCGGATTACGCTTGGAAAGACGAGCTGAATTTCTTGTGGCATTTTGCTGGCGCGCTCGAAGGCCGCCGTGGCAAAGCCGATCAGCCGCAACAAACGCGAATGGATTACAACTTCTATATTGACCGCGACGAAGTTGATAGCGTTACCAGCGAGAAAGTCCGTATCGTGCCGCGCAAACGCGGTGCGCCGATGGATAAGCTCGTTGCCGAGTTGATGATTTTGGTGAATAGCCAATGGGGCAAAGAGCTGCGCGATGCCGATGTCGCCGGTATTTATCGCTCACAAGGCGGTGGCCGTGTTCGCCTGTCGACGCAAGCCACAGCTCATGCGGGCCTAGGTGTAGATTGCTATATGTGGTCGAGCTCGCCGCTACGCCGTGCGGTCGATTACATCAATCAGCAGCAACTCGTCGCTATGCTACGCAGTGAAAAGCCGCGCTATCAAAAAAATGACGCTGAATTATTTACGGCGATCTCGTCATTTGATGCCGCGTATGCCGCGTATGCTGATTTCCAAGATAAGATGGAGCGCTACTGGTGCTTGCGCTACATGGAGCAGGAAAACCTGAAAGACTTTAACGCGCAAGTGATTAAAGAAAACTTGGTGCGCATCGATGGTATGCCACTGGTGATGCGCGTGGGCGGCTTGCCAGAATTGCCAGCTGGAACTACGGTGGCATTGCAGCGTCTAAATATTGATTATCTCGATTTAACCGTAGAAATGCGTTTAGCTCGCATGTAATTGTGTAGGGCGGGTTGGCTTTATTAATCCGCGCTGATAGCCGTTCCTTATATGTGGAACTTAATTGGCGGGTTACGCCTTGGGCTAACCCGCCCTATATCTACATTAATTCTGAAGGAATAACGATGCAGCCTAACCGCCGCCTCAGTGATTTTTTACCGTTGAAGTTTGCCAATGGTAATCAAGTGAAACAGTTTTCCAAGCCCTGCGTGAAATGCGGCACGATGCTGGAAGCCAAGCAAATGGAAGGCGTAGCGCGCTTGGTCGAAGACCATATTGCGATTGCCGCTGAAGCCAAATGCCATAAATGTGGTGAAGTGTTTGGTGTGGCTTGCGTGATTAATCCAGAGAAACAAGTCAAACGCGTTGTCTTGCCGCGTTTGTTGTTTAATTGGTATTTACGCGTTCTGCCCGTGCAAAAAGGCGAAACAGCGCCGCAGGCGATGCTCAATCGCTCTGCCTTTGATGTGTTGCCCGAAGCACGTGATGCGGCAGAAGATGCCGCTGAAATCGCGCGCGTTAACGCCGCACGACAGCAAGTGAAGGCGCAGGATATTGTTCGTGCCGAAGAGGCAATTGGTCGTTTTCAAGACAAAGCGATTCCAGCGTGGCTCTTGCTTGATGGTAATCGCTTTGAGTTCGATCGGATTGCGCCCAATGCACAGGTGGGCGAAGGTGAGTATTTGCTCGACGGCTGTTTGATTTATCGCGCTAAAGCCTGAGGGCCTATTTTAAAATCGCTGTGCATCCAGTGATAGTGATTCGGGCGGCACTCGGAATCCTCAGTACAAAAGTACATTCCGGTTCCTGTGTTCCGGCCTCGCCGCTTTGATAGTCGCTCGCGGCTTTTAAAACAAGCGCTGATATTTATTGTTAACCCGCATTGGGTGATTGAATAAATCCATTTATAATCGCGCCATTATGAAATGCGCTCTAAGTTTGGCTTACTTACTTTAACTAAGCCGACTGCGCGGGAGAAAATTTATGCAACGCAATATGTTGAAATCTAAACTGCACCGTGTGACAGCCACCCATGCTGAGCTGCATTACGAAGGCTCGTGTGCGATTGATGAAAACCTGCTTGAAGCTGCCAATATCCGCGAATACGAAGCGATTGATATTTGGAATATCAACAACGGCGCGCGTTTTTCAACTTACGCCATTAAAGGTCAGCGTGGCTCAGGGATTATTTCGGTGAACGGCTCTGCTGCGCGCCATGCGCAAGTCGGCGATTTGCTGATTATTGCTACGTTTGCTGATTACAGCGATGAAGAGCTCGTTGATCACAAACCGTCGTTGATTTATGTCGATAGCAATAATCAAATGACGCACAGTAAAAACGCGATTCCAACGCAGGAACTTTAAGCCGATCTTCGTTGGCACGTGGCGATTTATGCTGCCACGTTGAGTCGATGAAAGCCTCAAACGATTGAGTTTGAGGCTTTTTTTATGCCCAAAAGTTGCTTGGATTTGATGTGAAATAGTTCACCCTGCACGGGAAACCCGCTCTGCAATGTATTGATTTGTCATGATTTATTTGCAATATTAGCGTCCGCTCATGGATTTAGTCGACGGTGCTGATGACTGCAGACGGTTCTTTTTCAGAAATAATTGCACAATTTTTACTCAAATCTGTAACGCACTTACGCCTGAGTTCATCTGCAACAAAAAGCCAATGTTTAATTGTTACTCAGCAGCCAGATCCCCTTTTGTGCTGCTTTGCTGCTAATTTGCCGTTGGCATAAAAATAATGAAAAACGGAGTAGAGACCCATGAAACAGATGTTGCGTATTGGTGTATTGGCTGCAGTTATTAGCCAAATTGCGCCAGTCCAAGCCGCCACCGCCAGTGAGTGGAGCAGTAGCAAAACGTATGAGACAGCCGGTACAGTGGTAAGTTACCAAGGTCAGCTGTACAGCAATAAATGGTGGACGATTAACGATAACCCTAGCCTTTCTGGGCAATGGGGCGTGTGGGTCAAAGTCAGCGGTGCGGTGAATACACCTATACCAACGAGTGCGGTGACGACAAAACCAAGCGCAGCACCAACGAATGCACCGACCGCAGCCCCTGTCGTCACTAGCGCACCAACGGCGACTAGTTGCAGCTCCGCCGCATGGAGCAGCAGCACCGCCTACACAACGGGCCAAAGCGTGAGCTATAAGGGTCGTACTTACAAAGCGCAGTGGTGGACGCGCGGCAATGTGCCAAGTGATAACGTCGGCGTGGGTCTGCCTTGGGGGGATTTAGGTGCATGCTCAACTACGGTGACACCAACGATTAAACCTACAGTTACAGCAACGGCGGCTCCAACCGCTCTGCCGACTGCTGCAGCAACTGTTAAACCAACAGCGACACCAGCTCCGACTGCTGTGCCTACCCTTAAACCAACGGCAACACCAGTGGCAAGCAATATTGTGCCGCCGCGCGCGCTGACTTTAGACCAGCCGGGTGATGTTGGCACTTTGCGTGCCGCGCAATTGCGCAGCTTTAACCATACGCCATTCCAGTCGACAGGTTACTGGGTACAACCAGGCGATACGCTAGTGGTGAATTATGTTTACACAGGCTTAGCACCGAATAAACAGCCAGAAATCTGGTTGCACAGTATTGATGATGACACTTGGAATTACGATACAGATCAGAAAATAAAACTCAATGTCGGCAGCAACACGATTGTGTCCAACGTGAAAGGCGCGGTGTATGTGGCGGCGTTTAATCAGCCTACCGGTGGTGAGCTGAAAGTTGAGATTTTATCGGGTGGCCGCGTGATGCCACGCTTTGTGCTGGGCCAGCATACGCCTGCGAACTGGCAAGCGATGCTCGCGGAATATGGCGATGCGCCGTACGGTGAATTAGTCGGTAATCGCATTATGCTGACCGCAACAATGGAAAAGGTTAAAAAACACGTTGATGATCCAGTGGCTTTGATGATGCTGTGGGATCAAATCGTCGGTTTGGCCAATGAGCAATATGGTTTGAACGCGGGTAATGCTTCACCACATATTCCAACGCCACATCGCTTCCACTATGTTGAATTGCCGCCGTACGATGGCTGGATGTACTCATGGCAATATCGCATGGCTTCGGCGTCCGCTGATGGCGCGATTCGTCCCGTGCTCAATAGCAAGACCTTGCGCGAAGGCGGTTGGGGCCCGTGGCATGAGTTGGGCCATCAGTATCAAATGAGCACATTTACGTGGACGGATCAAACTGAAGTGACGGTGAATCTGACTTCAGCCTATGTACAGCGCGCTTTGGGTCAGCCATCGCGTTATGAAGTCGAAGGCACTTGGACCAATACCTTTGCGTATTTGAAACAAAGCACGCGTGACTTCGCTGCGCAAAAAGACTTGTTCGTGCGTGCTACGATGTTCTGGCAGCTGGATTTAGCGTTTGGTCGTGATTTCTACGCCAAGCTCGGTGCGAACTATCGCAACTTGCCTGCGGCGCAGCGCCCAAGTGGCGACGATGCCGAAAAGCAAATGTTTATCGTCGAAACCAGCCGTGTTGCGGGCTACGATTTAACGCCGTTTTTTAATGCCTGGGGCATCCCAGTGACGGCTACAACGCAAACCAAATTGAACGGTATGGCGTTGAAAACGCTGACTGATCCAATTTGGCTCAATCGCGATAGTAATGTGGCTTATAAATTATACTGATAGGGGTATTTAGCTGTAGGCATTAATTATTAATGTCTGCGGTAGTATACATGTCTGATGCATTTGAATTGACGCTCCCGCTTGTTGAACAAGCTGGAGCGTTTTTATTGGTGCGCGTATGATGCGGCCATTCTGTTGGAGCCGTTTATGAACATCACCGCTGTTAAAGATTACCTGCTGACCTTGCAACAAAATATCGTTGCCACTTTGGAAAACCTTGATGGCGCGTGCTTTCGCACCGACAGCTGGGAGCGGCCAGAAGGTGGCGGTGGTATTAGTCGCTTGATTGAAGGCGGAGCACTGTTTGAGCGCGGTGGCGTGAATTTCTCGCATGTGATGGGCGCAACATTGCCGCCATCAGCCAGTGCGCATCGCCCCGAACTCGCGGGCCGCGCGTGGGAAGCCATGGGCGTGTCGCTGGTGCTGCATCCGCGTAACCCTTACATTCCCACCGTACACATGAATGTACGATTTTTTATCGCTAAGCCGCCCGAAGTAGAACTGGCAAAGAGTTCGGGAGCGAACCAAGGAGATGCTGACGAAGCCAACGCAGGTGCAGCCTCGCAATCACAGCCAGTTTTTTGGTTTGGTGGCGGGATGGACTTGACTCCCTATTATGGCCATCAGGAAGACGCGAAGCATTTCCACCAAAGCTGTGCCGATGCACTCGCGCCATTTGGTGATGATTTGTATCCGCGTTTTAAAGATTGGTGCGACAAATACTTTTTCCTCAAGCACCGCAATGAAGCACGCGGGATTGGTGGCATTTTCTTTGATGATTTTTCTGAACTGGGTTTTGATGGCAGCCTTGCGATGATGCAAGCGGTGGGTGATGCTTTTCTGGCTGCCTACGTGCCGATTGTAGAGCGCCGCAAAGACTGTGAATACGGTGCGCGTGAGCGTGATTGGCAAGCTTATCGCCGTGGTCGTTATGTGGAATTTAATTTGGTGTGGGATCGCGGTACGCTGTTTGGTTTGCAGTCTGGCGGGCGTACCGAATCGATTTTGATGTCGATGCCGCCGATGGCCAATTGGCGCTATGACTATCACCCCGAGGTGGGTAGCCCTGAGGCTGCTTTGTTGACTCAATTTCTGCCCATCAAGGCATGGCTTGATACATAGCCAGAAATTTATCTGTCGTTTTGAGGAGAAAAAGCATGCAAATCGTCTTGCGAGTCCTTTTACTGATGTGGGTTTCGATGAGTGCTGTGGCAGCTGACTTTACGTTTAACGGTGTTAAACCAGCGGTCATTATTGATGTACGAACTGCTGAGGAGTTTGCTGCGGGTCATCTTGAGGGGGCGGTGAATATCCCTTATGAGCAAATTGGCAAAGGGATACACACGGTCAAGTCGGCCAGCAAAAATAGCCCTATTTTGATTTACTGCCGTAGTGGACGCCGTTCGGCGATTGCTGTGAAAAGCCTTGAACAAATCGGCTTTCAGCGAGTTTATGATGGCGGCGGCATGACGGAGCTACAAAGTAAATTGCAGCGATGTTCTGCTAAAACTTGCTAACTTAATTCTTATTTAAATAAAGCTTAGTCAGTTCGTGCCATTAAGTGTTTTTGACTTCGGAAACGTTGCTTAGCGGCATACATTTCCTGATCTGCATGAGCCAATAGGGCATCTGGGTTTTCATAGGTATTGGGGGCAAAAGGTGCAATGCCAATACTAAATGAAATGCCATGTTCGGCGGTAAGGACTTGGACGCTTTGCTGCAATTGCTCGCAAATGACGGTTGGATTTTCTTCGCTTAATAATACGACAAATTCATCGCCGCCAAGCCGATAAGCAAGGCCACCACATTGCTTAAGTAGCCCTGCACATTCACGCAATACAAAATCGCCTCTATCGTGACCAAATTGATCGTTGACTTGTTTGAAGAGATTAACGTCGATATAGAGCAAAGTCCCCGATTGAGAGGGTAAAACGATTTCTAGCTGCTCAAATAGTGCACGTCGATTACCTAGCTCTGTGAGTTCATCCAAGTAAGCTTTTTGATAGAGTTTTTGTTCGAGTTTGTCGCGCTCAAGCATAACGCGAATAAAAGCCAGCCCAATAAACAAAATCCCAGCAGCAAAAAATAAATCATCTAGTGTATTAACGAGCTGTCCCTCAAAACTATCTGGGTTGAATATCCCATCGAGCCAATCTAAAACGCCAGCAATCAAATATAAACTCACGCCCAGTAAAAATGAGCGAAGTTCGCTGCGAAATCCTAAGTGAAACCATGCATAGCACAGCAGAAGACATGTGATCAGCAAACCAAAAAAGTCGTGTCCACCCGGGATCTGTACCCATGAAATAACGCCACGAATCCCAATTAAAATTCCGATCCAGAATATGGAGTGCCAGTACAACACGGTGATCTACTCCTTCGTGCATTGATTTAGCGAGTATATTTATCAACGATGCGTTGGTAGCTGCCGTCTTTTTTCATTGATCTAATCGCTTTATCGATGGCGTCGCGGGTCGCTGTGTGGTCTTTGCTTTTACTAAAAGCGAGATAACTGGCCGATGTATTGATTTCAGGAGCGAGTACATTCACTTGGTCAAGTAGTTTATTTTGTTGCAAAAGATGCAGCGTGCCAATTCGGTCGCCCGCCATCATATCGATTCGCCCTGCGACGAGTTTTTTGATGTTGGTAAGTGTGTCGGTGGTGAAGTCTGGATATTTGAGGGTGCCGTTTTGGACAGCGGTATCAAATGCAATCCCATGACTACCTTGGCGCAGTAAACCAATGTTTTGCTCAGCCAGCGTATTGAGGTCGCCGTTGTATTGAATCGGGCTTCCTTTCTTGACGAAAAAAGCGGAAGACAGTGGAATGAGTGATTCATTAGAGAAATTTAAGACTTGTTTGCGCTCAGGCGTTTTGATCGTCGCAAACACAGCATCCGCCTCGCCATGCTGCGCCATCCAGAGCGCCCTAGCCCAAGGAACGACTTTGAATTCGACGCTTTGATTGCTGCGCGCAAAAGCCTCTTTCAAAACGTCAACGACCAAGCCTTTGATTTCGCCCGCTTCTTCATATTCGTAAGGCGGGTAATTGCCGGTGACTAAGCGAATTGGCTCCGCTGCCTTTAAAAGTGAGCTAAATAGCGTGAGACTCAATAAAAAGAAAACCATGCTTTTCATCGTGCGTGAACTCATTTTCCATATTGATTGATCGCCGCCGCAACTTGGCTAAGCGGAATAATTTTACTCACGCCTTTCATATCAATCGCTTCTTTAGGCATGCCAAACACCACACAGCTCGCATGGTCTTGGGCGTAGGTGGTTGAGCCCATATCGAACATTTCTTTCATTCCACGCGCACCATCATCACCCATGCCGGTAAGGATAAAACCAACGGCATTTTTACCCGCCGCTGCGGCTGCAGAGCGAAATAACACATCGACTGAGGGTCGATGACGGCAAACGAGAGGGCCATCGAGAACTTCAACAATGTACTGATTATTGGCCCGTTTGATTAGCATATGTTTGCCACCGGGCGCGACCAAGGCGACACCAGGCAAAATACGTTCATTGTTTTTGGCTTCACGGACTTCGATTTTGCAGCGAGTGTTAAGGCGTGCCGCAAAGCTACTGGTGAACTTTTCTGGCATATGCTGAACAATCACAATACCTGGCGAGTTAGCTGCGACTTGAGTGAGTACCTGCTCCAGTGCTTGTGTGCCACCAGTGGAAGCGCCGATGGCAATGATGGTTTCGGTGTTGCCAATAAACTGGCGGCTGCTTGGCGCTGATAGCATCGCATCGGCGGTAAGCTTAGGGGTGTGCATGCGCTCATTGAGTGAGCCTGGTGGATGTTTTGTCTCGTGCTTATGCTCATTGTGTGGGCGTGGAGCGTGTTTTGCTTCATGCTTGCGCTCGTGCGCGGGGGTGTGCGAATGGTTAGGCCGATCGGTCGGCGTACTTGGCGTTCGATTGGCGGGGGTTGGGGCTTCGCTGCTTATGGGGGTACTGCCGCCAGATAGGCGAGCGGTTATTTTGGCTAAGTGTGCGCGTTTGGCATTGCTATCCATCGCCGTTTACTCCGAGATTCATACCTTTATTCATAGTGCCTAGCGCGATTGAAAGATAGTTGTCGACTGATATAAATTAAGGTTCTATGTATTTTTATACGGGTTTATACGTAAATCTGGCAAACTACCAGTAAATATTATTGGGTGAGCGAGGAAGAGATAATGCAAGATCAGCAGGGGATGTACGATCCCGCCAATGAACACGATGCCTGTGGCGTTGGCTTTGTAGCACATATCAAGGGCCAGAAGAGCCATAATATCATTGAGCAAGGTTTGCTCATCCTAAAAAATATCGATCATCGCGGCGCCGTCGGTGCCGATGCTTTAGCCGGTGATGGTGCGGGTATCTTGATCCAGATTCCAGATGCATTGTTCCGCAAGGCAATACTCGCTGATGGTATTGTATTGCCACCGGTGGGTGATTATGGCGTGGCGATGTGTTTCTTGCCGCAAGAAGCTGCTGCTCGCGCCGCCTGTGAAGAAGAAATCGAGCGCGCTGTTCGCGCTGAAAAACAAGTTGTTTTGGGCTGGCGCGATGTTCCCGTCAACCACGATATGCCGATGTCGCCGCTAATTAAAGCGACTGAACCGGTGATTCGCCAGTTATTTATTGGCCGTGGCAATGACGTATTGGTTACCGATGCGCTCGAACGCAAACTCTACATCATCCGAAAACGCGCTTCGCACGCGATCCGCGCATTGAAATTGAAATACGGTGGCGAGTATTACATTCCATCGTGCTCGGCACGTACCGTGAATTACAAAGGTTTGCTCTTGGCCGATCAAGTCGGCGAGTATTACCTTGATTTGCAAGATCCCGCCTGTATCTCGGCGCTGGCCTTGGTGCATCAACGCTTCTCGACCAATACCTTCCCAACATGGGATTTGGCGCATCCGTTCCGCTATATCGCGCATAACGGTGAAATCAACACTTTGCGTGGCAATGTGAATTGGATTCGTGCACGCGAGAAAGCAATTAGCTCGCCAGTATTGGGTAAAGACATCGACAAAATCTGGCCGCTGATTTATCCGGGGCAATCGGATTCGGCGTCGTTTGATAATGCGCTTGAGCTTTTGGTAATGGGCGGATATTCATTGTCGCAAGCGATGATGATGATGATTCCTGAAGCGTGGGAACGCAACGACGAGATGGACGAAAACCGCCGCGCTTTCTACGAATATCACGCTGCGATGATGGAACCATGGGACGGCCCTGCCGCAGTCGCGTTTACCGACGGCCGCCAAATCGGCGCGACGCTCGACCGTAACGGCCTGCGCCCAGCGCGTTATTTAGTTACCAACGATGATTTGGTGGTAATGGCATCAGAATCCGGCGTATTGCCGATTGCGGATGAGCGCATCAATAAAAAATGGCGTTTGCAGCCGGGAAAAATGTTCCTGATCGACTTGGAACAAGGCCGGATTATCGACGACAAAGAAATCAAAGACAGCCTCGCGAACGCGAAACCGTACCGCGAATGGATCGAAAAAATCCGCGTGAAATTGGATGACATCGAGTCTGAAAACGATGCTGCTGTGTTGCCGCAAGGTAGTTTGCTCGACGCGCAGCAAGCCTTTGGTTTTACTCAAGAAGACATCAAGTTCATTTTGGAGCCAATGGCCAAAAATGGCGAAGAAGCCACCGGCTCAATGGGTAATGATGCTGCGTTGACGGTGCTGTCGCAAAAAAATAAACCGCTGTATCACTACTTCAAGCAATTGTTTGCGCAAGTGACTAACCCACCGATTGACCCAATTCGTGAAGAAATGGTGATGTCGCTGGTGTCGTTCATCGGCCCGAAACCGAATTTGCTCGGTACAACGGACATCAATCCGCCAATTCGTTTGGAAGTGACTCAGCCGGTATTGTCGACTGCGCAATTTGAAAAAATTCGCAATATCGGCCAATACACGGGCGGTAAATTCTATTCGCATGAATTGAATATTTGCTACCCCGTTGCTTGGGGCAAAGAAGGCGTTGAGGCGCGTTTGGCATCACTCGTTGCAGAAGCCGAAGACGCCGTTAAATCGGGCGCGAATATTCTGATCGTGTCTGATCGCCAGATGGACGCAACGCATGTGGCGATTCCTGCGCTATTGGCAACGTCTGCAGTGCATCAGCACTTAGTGAAACGCGGTTTGCGTACCAGCACCGGTTTGGTCGTTGAAACGGGGTCGGCGCGTGAAACGCATCATATTGCTTTGCTCGGCGGTTATGGCGCAGAAGCGGTCTATCCGTATTTGACCTTGGCTACGCTCGCTGACCTTGCCAATGGCGATGCCGAACTCGCTGCGAAATATCAGAAAAACTTCATCAAAGCAGTGGGTAAAGGCTTGATGAAAGTGATGTCGAAAATGGGCATCTCAACGTATATGTCGTATACCGGCGCGCAAATCTTTGAAGCCATCGGTTTACAAAAATCCTTGGTGAAAAAATACTTCACCGGTACGGCGAGTAATGTTGAGGGTATTGGCCTGTTCGACGTTGCTGAAGAAGCTGTTCGACTACATACCGCTGCATTTGGAGCCGATCCCGTATTGGCGAATCAGCTTGAAGCGGGTGGTGAATACGCCTTCCGTATTCGCGGTGAAGACCATTTGTGGACGCCAGATTCGATTGCCAAATTGCAGCATGCGACGCGCAGCAATTCGTACTCAACGTACAAAGAATACGCCGCGCTGATTAATGATCAAAGCAAGCGTCACCTGACTTTGCGTGGTTTGTTTGAGATTAAACCCGCTGGCGCGCCAGTGCCTTTAGAAGAAGTTGAGCCAGCCGCTGAAATCGTTAAACGCTTTGCCACGGGCGCGATGTCGCTCGGTTCGATTTCGACCGAAGCGCATTCAACGCTGGCGATTGCGATGAACCGCATTGGCGGCAAATCCAATACCGGTGAAGGTGGTGAAGACGCTGCACGCTTTGGTGTACTGAAAGCAGGTCAAACGCTATCCGAAGTGATCGGCAAGAGCCGCATTGAGCGTGACTATACGTTTAAAGAAGGCGATAGCCTGCGCTCAGCCATCAAGCAAGTCGCATCGGGTCGCTTTGGTGTAACGACGGAATACCTCGTTAATGCTGATCAAATCCAGATCAAAATGGCGCAAGGTGCAAAACCGGGTGAAGGCGGTCAATTGCCAGGCCACAAGGTTTCGGAATACATCGGTAAATTGCGTCATTCGGTGCCGGGTGTGGGCTTGATTTCACCGCCACCGCATCACGATATTTATTCGATTGAAGACTTGGCGCAGTTGATTCATGACTTGAAAAACGTGAATCCAGTCGCGTCGATTTCGGTGAAATTGGTTGCCGAAGTGGGCGTGGGTACGGTGGCTGCCGGTGTTTCGAAAGCCAAAGCAGATCATTTGGTGATTGCGGGTCATGACGGTGGTACCGGCGCTTCGCCGCAATCGTCGATCAAACACGCTGGCGGTCCGTGGGAACTGGGTTTGGCTGAAACCCAGCAAACGCTGGTGCTGAATAAATTGCGGGGTCGGATTCGTGTGCAAGTCGACGGCCAAATGAAAACCGGCCGCGACGTGGTGATTGGTGCCTTGCTCGGTGCAGATGAATTCGGTTTTGCGACTGCGCCGCTAGTGGTTGAAGGCTGCATCATGATGCGCAAATGCCATCTGAACACTTGCCCGGTCGGTGTTGCGACGCAAGATCCAGTATTGCGCCAGCGCTTCTCAGGCCAGCCTGAGCATGTGGTGAATTATTTCTTCTTCGTTGCCGAAGAAGCGCGTCAAATCATGGCTGAAATGGGCGTTCGTACCATTGATGAGTTGATTGGCCGTTCTGATTTGCTGGATAAACAAAAAGGTCTCGAACATTGGAAAACCCAAGGTTTGGATTTCAGCAAAGTGTTCCATCAAGTTGCCGCGCCAGCAGAAGTGGCTCGTCTGCACGCCGAAACGCAAGATCATGGTTTAGTTAAAGCGCTCGACAATGAATTGATCGCCCAAGCTGCACCAGCACTTGAGCGTGGCGAAGTGACGAAAATCAGTCTCGCAGTGAAAAACATCAACCGTACCGTTGGTGCGATGTTGTCGGGCGAAGTGGCACGTCGTTACGGCCACGCGGGCTTGCCTGATGACACGCTGCAAGTGGCGCTGAACGGCACTGCGGGGCAAAGTTTTGCCGCCTTTTTGGCGCGCGGCGTTACCATCACCTTAACCGGTGAAGGCAATGATTACGTTGGCAAAGGCTTGTCGGGTGGTCGAATTGTGATTCGTCCAAATGCGGCATTTACTGGCAAAACGTGGGAAAACATCATCGTCGGCAATACCGTGCTGTTCGGTGCGATTGCCGGTGAAGCGTTCTTTGCCGGTGTCGGCGGCGAGCGTTTCGCGGTGCGTAACTCAGGCGCAACGGCGGTGGTTGAAGGAACGGGCGACCATGGTTGCGAATACATGACTGGCGGTACGGTTGCAGTATTGGGCGCAACGGGTCGCAACTTCGCAGCGGGGATGTCGGGCGGTATTGCTTACGTTTACGATCCAGACGGCGTATTTGCCGGTCGTTGCAATATGGCGCAAGTGGCGCTTGAACAAGTTGTGGCGAGCGACGCGCAAGAGCAACCGTTCCACAATGGCGTGGCCGATGAAGTTCAGCTCAAAGCTTTGATTACAAAACATGCTGACTTAACCGGAAGCCAACGTGCTGCGGAGATTTTGGCTAACTGGCCAGCGAGCCGCGCCGCGTTCGTCAAAGTATTCCCGAACGAATATCGCCGTGCATTGAAAGAAATGGCAGCAGCGAAAGAAGTTGTTGAGCAGAAGGAGATTGCATAATGGGTAAGCCAACCGGTTTTTTAGAAATCGACCGCGTTAAAGACAGTTACGAGCCGGTCCCGCAGCGCATCACGCATTATCGTGAATTCGTTCCCGCGCTGACCGACGACAAAGCTAAGCTGCAAGGCGCGCGTTGTATGGATTGTGGCATTCCGTTTTGCAATAACGGTTGCCCTGTTAACAATGTGATTCCTGATTTTAACGATTTGGTGTATCAACAAGATTGGAAATCGGCTTTAAGTGTCCTGCATTCGACCAACAACTTCCCTGAGTTTACCGGCCGAATTTGCCCTGCGCCGTGTGAAGCGGCCTGTACGCTCGGTATCAATGACGACCCAGTTGGCATCAAATCAATTGAGCGCGCGATTATTGATAAAGGCTGGGAAAACGGCTGGGTTGCGCCACAAATTGCCGCAGTAAAAACGGGCAAGAAAGTCGCGATTGTCGGTTCTGGCCCAGCGGGTTTGGCCGCGGCGCAGCAACTCGCTCGCGTTGGCCATGCTGTGACGGTGTTTGAGAAGAACGATGCGGTCGGTGGCTTGCTGCGTTATGGCATTCCAGATTTCAAACTTGGCCAAGATGTCATCGAGCGCCGCGTTGCGCAACTTAAGGCTGAGGGTATTGAGTTCAAGACAAATTCAGTGGTTGGTTCAAGTGACATACCTTCTGGTATCGTTTGCGATGGCAAAACCGTGATTACGCCAGCGCAGCTTGATGCTGAGTTTGATGCGGTGATTTTGGCTGGCGGCGCAGAAGTGCCGCGCGATTTGCCAGTGGCGGGTCGTGAATTGCAAGGTGTGCATTACGCACTGGAATTGTTGATCGCGCAAAACAAACAAGTCGGTGGCGGTGCAGCCAATCCAATCAGTGCGGCGGGTAAACACGTGGTGGTGATTGGTGGCGGCGATACCGGTTCTGATTGCGTGGGAACGAGTAATCGTCACGGCGCAGTCAGCGTGACGCAGCTTGAATTGATGCCACAACCGCCAGAGCAAGAAAACAAGTCCATCGTTTGGCCATATTGGCCAGTCAAAATGCGCACTTCGAGCAGTCACGAAGAAGGCGTTGAACGCGATTTCGCGGTGCAAACGCAAGAATTCGTCGGCGAAAATGGCGTTCTAAAAGCGGTGAAATTGGTTCGTTTGGAATGGAAAGACGGCAAACCGACGCCAGTCGCTGGCAGTGAATTTGAGCTGAAAGCCGATTTGGTGTTCTTGGCGATGGGCTTTACCAATCCAGTGGCCAGTTTGCTTGATGCGTTTGCCGTTGAAAAAGACGCACGCGGCAACGCCAAAGCAACGACGGACGGTGTGGGTTGCTACCAAACCAGCGTCGCCAAAGTCTTTGCCGCCGGTGACGTACGCCGTGGTCAGTCTTTGGTGGTGTGGGCAATCCGCGAAGGCCGCCAAGCCGCACGTGAGGTTGACCAATACTTGATGGGCGCTTCAGTATTGCCTCGTTAATGGGTGTTTTGCTGAAAGCATTATTTATTAACGCTTGCAGCAATATACTCTGTGTTGAAAAAAGCCAGCTTTTGCTGGCTTTTTTGTTTCTGAATTTAATCGCAGCTTTAAAAAGGGCTTGGTAGTAGCAGGCTTGCTCGCGAAGGTGACCGTGCAGCATGCTTTTGAATGTGAATGTTCAATTAGCCGTATAATCGAAACATTCAATATCGCACACTTGGCAAATCACCGTGTGCTGGTATTTATCCGCTTAGCGGTGGGCGAGCGCTCGCTCGCTTTAAGCGATCACGTAGGGATGAGGCAAAATGGAAGAAGTTCAAAACGAACCCAGCAATTGGCACGTAATTTTACGTCCAAACCATGATCGAAAAGTATTGGCCAAAGGCAAGATGTATCGCCTGCGCAATAACCAGCCAGAGCGCTTGGATATTTTGGAAGAAATCGTTGGTGATTCACAATTCAAATACAACCGCTTTACGCGGATGATTGATTCGCCAGAAAAATATCTGATTGATCGTCTACGCGCGGCCTGTATCGAAAAAATTGGCCATGATCGCGACATCGTCCATTACATCATTGCGATTGCAATTGAGCGTAGTGAGTTGTCAAAGCGTCGTTAAGTCGGCGCTTGCTATAAAGCAGTTTGCGTAATGAAGTTCCCCACTTTGTTTTTCGCAAGCTGACTGATGCTTTAAGTCTGGCGGCGAATGGATTTGTTGAGCCTTCGCCTGCATCTTGGGGTTTATCCCGATTGTCCCTTTTGGTTGCGTTTAACACCCTTTATCGCTAGAATCAAGCCCCTTTGCTTGACTAGGGTCAACCCCTAGTTGCATGTTTTTGATTGATTTTGGTCTTTGAAGGTGCCGCTGTGATGGATAGACAAAGCTGGTTGAAGGGCACGTTATACCGCCCGCAGTTCGAGCAAGATAGCTGCGGCTTCGGTTTGATTGCACAAATGGATGATAAACCAAGCCATTGGCTGGTCTCGACCGCAATCAACTCGCTAGCCTGTTTGACTCACCGTGGTGCGGTCGCTGCCGATGGTAAATCGGGCGACGGCTGTGGTTTGCTGTTCCGCTTGCCAAAAGACTTTTTGCGCGCAGTTGCCGCAGATAATGGTTACAGCTTGGCGACGCAATTTACCGCTGGCTTGGTGTTTTCAGCGCTGGATAAGACTGAATCGGCGAAGTCGATTGCGAACTTAGTCGCTGCCGTTGAAGGCCAAGGTCTCGTTGTTGCAGGTGTGCGCGAAGTTCCAGTGAATCTGGATGCGCTCGGCGCTGCCGCGATGCGCTCATTGCCAACGATTCAACAAATTTTTGTAAATTCGCCAGATGATTTATCTGAGCTTGAGTTTGCACGCAAATTGTACCAAGCACGACGTATTGCCGAGAAAGCCAATGCAGGCGATACGCACTTCTATATACCTACACTGAACCCGTACGTGATGTCGTACAAGGGTTTGGTTACACCAGACAATCTGCCGGTATTCTACCTCGACTTAAAAGACGAGCGTTTTGCTTCGAGTATGGCGGTGTATCACCAACGTTTCTCGACCAATACGTGGCCGCAATGGAAATTGGCGCAGCCTTTCCGTTTCCTCGCCCACAACGGCGAAATTAATACGCTAACGGGTAACCGTGCTTGGGCACGTGCTCGCGAAGCGATCATGGACAGCAATGCGCTCGATATGGAAGCGATTCGTCCTATCGTGCAAACCAACGGTTCAGACTCGATGAGTATGGACAATATGTTGGAAAGCTTGGTGCTTGGCGGTGTGGATGTGTTCCGTGCCTTCCGTTTGATGGTGCCACCAGCATGGCAAAACGTCGATACCAATGACCGCGATTTACGCGCTTTCTACGAATACAACTCGCTGCACATGGAACCATGGGATGGCCCAGCGGGTATCGTTTGGGCAGCTGGCGACTACGCTGGTTGTGCGCTCGACCGAAACGGTTTGCGCCCAGCGCGTTATGTGATTACCAAAGATCGCCACATCACCATCGCGTCGGAAATCGGCGTATGGGGCTACAAGCCAGAAGAAGTGGTGAAAAAAGGCCGTGTGAAACCGGGCCAAATCGTTGCGGTTGATTTCAAAACCGGCGAATTTATCGAAAGCGACGCGATCGATAACAAATTAAAAACAGCACAACCTTATCGCGCTTGGCTCAAAGAGCACGCCAATCATTTGGAAATGGCCGCCGACAATAGTCCACTCGAAGAGATGGATAAAGCGACCCTGCTGACGTACCAAAAGCAATTCCAAGTGACGTTCGAAGAGCGCGATCAAATCTTGCGTGTCTTGGCTAATGACGGTCAAGAAGCGATTGGTTCGATGGGTGACGACACGCCAATGGCGGTGTTGTCAGAAAAAGTACGTTCACCGTACGATTTCTTGCGCCAACAATTTGCGCAAGTAACGAACCCACCGATCGATCCGATCCGTGAAGCGATTGTGATGTCGCTGAACACCTGCTTTGGCCCTGAGCGCAATCTGTTTGAAGATGGCCCAGATCACGCTAAACGCATGGAAGTGACTTCGCCGGTGTTGTCGACAGACAAATTCGCCGTCTTGACTAGCCAAACTGATCCTGATTTCAAAACGGCCTATTTCGATTTGACGTTTGAAGGCGTGAGCTTGAAAGCCGCGCTGGAAAAACTGCAAGCGGATGTGTTGGCGAGCGTGAACGCGGGCACGGTCATCATCGTGTTGTCGGATAAAAACATTGCCAAAGGCCGTATGCCAATTCCTGCGCTGTTCGCAGTCGGCGCGGTGCATCATGGCTTGATCAACGCCGGTTTGCGTTGCCGTACGAATATCATCGTTGAAACAGCGACGACGCGCGATCCGCATCATTTCGCCTGCTTGATCGGCTACGGTGCGACCGCAGTGGTTCCTTACCTTGCTTACCAAACGATCAAAGAATTGGTCGATATGGGCCAAATCGACGCGACGCTGGAAAAAGCAGCGAACAACTTCCGTAAGGGTATCAATAAAGGCTTGATGAAAATCTTGTCGAAAATGGGTATCTCTACCGTTGCTTCTTATCGCGGTTCGCAATTGTTTGAAGGCGTGGGTATTGGCGAAGAAGTGATCGATCTGTGCTTAACAGGCACGGTATCGCGTATTTCTGGCGCTAACTTCGCTGATTTCGAATCCGATCAAATTAAATTGAATCGCCTTGCATTCAACCCAATGCGCCCATTGGCACAAGGTGGTTTGCTCAAATACGTCTTTGGCGAGGAATACCACGCTTACAACCCAGACGTAGTAATGCAATTGCAAAAGGCGGTGCAAAACGGCGATTACAAAGCCTACGGCAAATACGCTGAGTTGGTGAACAAACGCCCAGTGGCGATGTTGCGCGACTTGATGGCGCTGCAAATTGATCCAGCGAAATCGATTTCGATTGACGAAGTTGAGCCAATTTCATCGATTGTGAAGCGTTTTGACTCTGCGGGTATGTCGCTCGGTGCCTTGAGCCCAGAAGCGCACGAAGCATTGGCTGAAGGTATGCATCGCCTTGGCGCTCGCTCGAACTCGGGTGAGGGTGGTGAAGACGAAGCGCGCTACGGCACGCCAAAAATGTCGAAAATCAAGCAAGTCGCTTCAGGTCGTTTCGGCGTAACGCCGCACTACTTAGTGAATGCTGAAGTATTGCAAATTAAAGTGGCACAAGGTGCAAAACCGGGTGAAGGCGGCCAATTGCCGGGCGATAAAGTATCGCCGCTGATCGCAAAATTGCGTCACAGCAAGCCAGGCATTAGCTTGATTTCACCGCCACCGCATCACGATATTTATTCGATTGAAGACTTGGCGCAGCTGATTTTTGACTTGAAACAAGTCAATCCAGAAGCCTTGGTTTCTGTGAAATTGGTAGCTGAGCCAGGCGTTGGTACGATTGCAGCGGGTGTGGCAAAAGCCTATGCCGATTTGATCACGATTTCAGGGTATGACGGCGGAACCGCTGCTTCACCGCTGGCTTCAGTGAAATACGCTGGTTCGCCGTTTGAACTTGGCTTGACCGAAGCACAGCAAGTATTGCGTGCCAATGGTCTGCGTGGCCGTGTTCGCGTGCAAGCCGACGGGGGTTTGAAAACGGGTCTAGACGTGGTGAAAGCCGCGATCATGGGCGCGGAAAGTTTCGGCTTTGGTACTGGCCCGATGGTCGCGTTGGGTTGCAAATACTTGCGTATTTGCCACTTGAACAACTGCGCAACGGGCGTGGCAACCCAAGAAATCAAATTGCGTAGCAAGTTCTTTATCGGCTTGCCTGAAATGGTCGTGAATTACTTTACGTTCATCGCGCAAGAAACGCGTGAATTGATGGCATCACTCGGTGTGCGCACGTTTGAAGAATTGATCGGCCGTACTGAAATGCTCGGCTTGATTGAAGGCGCAACGGATAAACAGCAAAAACTCGCGCTGGGCGCATTGCTGAGCCAAGGTACAACACCAGATTCAGAATCACGCTTCTGCGTGGATGAGCGCAACCCAAGTTTCGACAAGGGTGAGTTGGCTGAAGAAATGGTTAAAGACGCACTGGCTGGCATTAAAGCTAAAACGCCGCAACGCTTTGAATACGATGTACGCAATATCCATCGCTCAATCGGCGCTCGTTTGTCAGGTGAAATCGCCAAAGCTCATGGTGCTGATGGCTTGCCAGATGGCACATTGCATATCAAATTGCACGGCTCTGCGGGTCAATCGTTTGGCGTGTGGAATGCGAAAGGTTTGACGCTGGAACTCGCTGGTGACGCGAATGATTACGTCGGTAAAGGCATGAACGGCGGCCAAGTGATTATCTATCCACCAGTGGGTAGCGAATTTGCTTCGAGCGACGCAGTCATTGCCGGTAACACGTGTCTGTACGGCGCAACGGGTGGTGAATTGTTTGCTGCGGGTATGGCCGGTGAGCGTTTCGCGGTGCGTAACTCAGGCGCGACAGCGGTCATCGAAGGCGTTGGCGATCACGGTTGCGAGTACATGACTGGCGGCTGCGTCGTGGTACTCGGTGAAACCGGTTACAACTTCGGCGCGGGTATGACCGGTGGTTTTGCGCTGGTTTACGATCCAAACCAAAAATTTGCGTATCGCTACAATAACGAGCTGATCGACACCAACTTGATCAATGGCGAAGCCTACGGTGCAATCCGTGCCTTCTTGAAAGACAAAATCACCGCCCACGTGGCGTTGACTGGGTCGAGCAAGGGTGCTGAATTGTTGGCGAACTTTGATGAAGCGGTGGATTACTTCTGGTTGGTGAAACCAAAAGTAGCCAAGCTCGACGCGCTGCTAAAAGACTAATTGTGAGGTGTGGGTGTGATGGGCGAATCGCCCATCCTCACACGGTAAGAGTTCTGGATGAGATGTTAGGTTGGTCGAGGGTATAGCCCCTCACCCAAAGGCCCTCAATCCTCACCGAGGTATACCATGTCAGATGTATTTCAGTTTCTGAATGTTGCTCGCAACCCTGGCGATAAAGTCGCGGTTGAAAAGCGCAAATTTGTATTCAAAGAAATCTACACGCCGTTGGATAAAACCAGCTCAGGCGAACAAGCTGGTCGTTGCTTGTCCTGTGGTAACCCATATTGCTCATGGGAGTGCCCAGTGCACAACCATATTCCGCAATGGTTGCAATTGGTCGACGAAGGCAAATTGTTTGAAGCGGCTGAACTGAGCCACAAAACCAATTCATTGCCAGAAATCTGTGGCCGTGTTTGCCCGCAAGATCGCTTGTGCGAAGGCGCGTGTACATTGAATCAAGTCGATGCGGGTGCAGTGTCGATCGGTTCGGTAGAAAAATACATTACCGATGAAGCTTTCAAAGCGGGCTGGCGCCCAGATATGTCGGGCGTGATCAAAACCGACAAGAAAGTCGCGATTATTGGTGCTGGCCCAGCTGGCCTTGGTTGCGCTGATATTTTGGTACGCAACGGCGTAGCACCGGTGGTGTTTGATCGTTACGAAGAAATCGGCGGCTTGCTGACTTTTGGTATTCCAGAATTCAAACTGGAAAAAGACGTCATCGCGACGCGCCGTAAAATCATGGAAGAAATGGGCGTTGAATTCCGCCTGAATACCGAAATCGGCAAAGACGTGAGCATCGAAACCTTGCTCGCTGACTACGATGCGGTGTTTATGGGCATGGGCGCATACAAATACATGAAGGGCGGCTTTGCCGGTGAAGAATTGCCAGGCGTGATGGAAGCCTTGCCGTTCTTGATTAATAACGTGCGTAATAGCATGGGTACGTTGGGCGATGAAGCATTCGTATCAATGGCTGGCAAGCGCGTTGTCGTGCTCGGTGGTGGCGATACCGCAATGGATTGCAACCGCACTTCGATTCGCCAAGGCGCAGCGAGCGTAATTTGCGCTTATCGCCGTGACGAAGAAAACATGCCAGGCTCGAAACGTGAAGTTGCGAATGCCAAAGAAGAAGGCGTTGAATTCCAGTGGAACAGCCAGCCAGTGAAAATCGAGCAAAACGCCGATGGCAGCTTGGCATTGACTTTGGTGTCGACGCAATTGGGCGCGCCAGATGAAAAAGGCCGTCGTCGTCCAGAATTGATCGAGGGCTCAGAGCGCGTGGTGAATTGCGATCACGTGGTCGTGGCGTTTGGTTTCTCGGCTGAGCCAGAAAGCTGGTTTGACGCGCAAGGCGTGAAAACGGATGACTGGGGCCGTACGATTGCCGCTGAAAAGCAAACGTTTAAACACCAAACTAGCAACCCGAAAATCTTCGCGGGTGGCGACCAAGTTCGTGGCGCAGATCTCGTTGTGCGTGCCGTCTACGAAGGCCGTAATGCTGCTGAAGGGATTTTAGAGTACATTGGCGCTTGGTAAACAGCCCCACTCAGAAAGCCTCGCTGTTGCGAGGCTTTTTTTATTACATGAGCTTGATTCGGGAATTGTATTTAGGTGTTTCAGTGATGGAAAAATTAGCAATTGGCCAAGCGTTACAACGACAAGGCCATCCCAAACGCGCCATGCAGGCCTATTTGGATGGATTGGCTCAAGTGCAGCAGAGTGCCGGTGATGAGGCAGCCTATTGGCTCGCCATTGCTGATTTAGAGCATGAGGCTGAGCAGTTTACGACCGCCTTATCTTTGCATCAACGTGCTTTGAGCTTAGCGCGCTGTGAAAAACAACAATGTGCTGCCCGCTTAGGTTTGGCTGCAGATTTGTGGGTGCTTGGTGAGCAATCGACTGCGCTGGCTTTACAGCAGAAAGCGTTGACTTTTGATGGCTTGCACGAGGACCCCGTCTTACTCGAAGAGTCGGCAAGGCTTTATCGTTTGCAGCAGCAGTGGCGACCCGCTTTGCAACAATTACGCAGTGCGGCAGCTTTGAATGATGGCGATGGGATCGTGCTTCATTTGGCCATTTTGCAGACTTATTTACAGCTTGATACGAACGAGGGTTTGGCAGATGCCGTGATGCTGGCGAAACAGTCGCTTGAATCTTCACATCTACATCATCAAGAGTCACTCTTATTGGCGCTCGCGCAATGTTGCGAACGTTTAGCAAATTACAGCGAGGCTGTGCAGTTTTACCAAGCGGCGCTCAGCGTGCAAACCACCCAAAAAGCCACAAAAAAAACACCGCGTCGTTTGCTCGGGGTTGAGCTCAAGCTGCAACAAACAATTAGCGGCATTGAAATTGAATTATTACGCCATAGTAATGCACAGCAAATCGAGCAGGTGCGCCGTTTAGAGAGTGCAACGTATCGGGATGCATTAACTGGCCTACATAATCTGCGCTACTTGCAGGCGCGCTGGGATGAGCTTTTGACGTGTCATTCGCTTTGTCTCATTCATATGGGCGTTGATCAATCGACGCATTTGCGCGATGTAATGGGCGATGAGGTTGCTAATGATTCGGCATTACGTATTGCCAATGTGCTGCGCCGATGCTGTCCAGAAGAGGGTGTACTGGTAGCGGCTAATAATAATGAATTTAGATTGGTTTTATTGAAGACAAGCGTCAGCGAAGTCAATGTGCTGATTCAAACGATACAAGCCGAAATCGCATTATTAGATTGCTCGCAATTGCCCGAGGCTTTGACCCTGAGTGTGGGGTGTACCGCATTTAAAGAGGGAGACAAGGCCGACGTATTACAGTTACGCGCCGATTTGGCGCTCTATTTGGCGATGCGTAAAGGTGCGGGAGCAATTGTGTGGGAGGGCGAAGCATGAGCGTGAAAGCAAATCAAACTGAATTAGCCGCTGCACTGAGTCGCGCGCTCAAGAGTGCCGAGTGCGGTTCACCACCCTTACCCGAGCTGGCTAGTGAATGGGTGAAACAAGCGCGGTCAGATGCACATTTACATGGGATGGCGCTCGATATTTTGGGTCATGCTCATCAGCACTTGAGTGCACATCGCGCAGCGCAAGACGCATTTGCGGCTGCGATTGAACAATATCAGCAAGCGGGCTCGCAACAATCGGCGACCAATACACTGATTTTATTGGGAACGTCGCTGTTATTGAGTGAAGAGCCGTTACGGGCTTTAGAGCAGTGGTCAAACGCGTTGGAATTGGCGCGTGAAACACAAAATTTAGCCCAGTGCGCTCGTGTGTATTTGGCGATTGGCCAAGTGTATATCGGCTTTGGTGAAGATAAAGTTGCACTTGAATACAATCAAAAAGCGCTCAAAATGGCCAAGCTGCTGGCTGATGACCGGCTTGCCTGCGAGACTCATTTGTATGTTGTGAATGATTATTTGCGGATGAAGCGCTATGCACAAGCTTTGGCCGAGCTTGATTGTGCCGAGCAATTGTTAACTCACCCCAATAAGATTTGGGCCGCTGAAATTATTTATTACCGTGGAGCAATCCACGCTCAACAAGGTTTGTTTTCACAAGCCAAAATCGAACTTGAAACGGCGTATGACCTTAGTTTTGATAATGACAATTTATGGGGTCAAGTTCAGGCCCTAGCAACGTTGGGTGAGGTCTTGCTGGCATTGCACGCCGAGAATACGGTTGTGATTTTGCAGCAAGCCTTGAGCTTGGCGGAACGGATTCAATTGCGTAGTGTTGTTGAGCGTTGCAATCGCGCATTGATTCAATGCTACTTAGACAATCAGCAGCTCGAGCCCGCGCTGAGTCTATTGGCAAAAACGTGCCAAGCACACTCGCCCAAGGTAATTCATATCAGTACACAACATCAGCAACGTATCTTGGAATTGGAAAATCGCAGCAGTATTTTGCAATTACAACGGGAGTTGGTGGTTTAAGGGTATGTGGCTGCAGTCATTGATTAACAATTAATACAGAGATATACCTGTTTATTTTTCGGTGGCTCACGATAGCGTTTTACGCAATTTTTGGTGCAAATTTCCCCCGAAAGCCCTTGTTTGCGGCTCAAACTAATGCCAAATGTGCTGACTTTCCCGCATGCAAAACCCCATCTCTTGCGGTGTACACTGGCTAGATGGAATCGCAAACTTTTCTCTCCGCATTTATCTTACTGCTCTTGGTGACAGATCCCTTGGGCGGTATTCCTTTATTCGTCGCCATGATGAAGAAAGTGCCGCCAGCACGACGTTGGCGCATGATTGCGCGTGAGGTGAGCGTCGCCTTTGTCGTGCTATTGCTGTTCATGGTCTTTGGGCAAAAGTTTCTGCAAGTGATGCATCTATCGCAAACTTCATTGGGGATTGCTGGCGGTGTGATTTTGTTTTTGATTGCACTGCGGATGGTGTTTCCGCATCCCGATGGCGTGTTTGGTGATAGCAGCGAGGGTGAACCCTATATTGTGCCGCTGGCGATTCCGCTTTTGGCGGGGCCATCGGCTTTGGCGACGGTCTTGCTCTTGGTGTCGCGTGATCCTGAGCGGCTTTGGGGGTGGGTGGGGGCTTTGGCGCTGACGATGGTGGTTTGTGCGCTGACCTTGGCATTTTCAGAAAAAATCTCCCAGGTTTTGGGCGAGCAAGTTACTACTGCCTTTGAGCGCTTAATGGGTTTGATTTTGACGGCCATTGCCGTGCAAATGTTGCTGGATGGCATACGCCAATATTTAGCGTCGCTCTAAGTTTTCAGCTTGCTATCTTGCTCAATCCATCGCCGGTGTTTGATGCGCCACAACTCTCGCTGTAGTTTTGCCTGCGATGCACTAAAAATGCCCTAAAATTGCTCGGTCTGCTTATAATTCCCCATACTCAGGAGTTCACCTAATGACGCAAAATGAATTGAAAGAAGCTGTTGGCCGCGCTGCGATTGCTTATGTTCCAGATAATTGTATCGTTGGTGTTGGTACAGGTTCGACTGCTAATTATTTTATTGATGCTTTGGCGGAAATTAAGGGCCGTATTCAAGGTGCGGTATCTTCATCAGAAGCCAGCGTCGCCCGTTTGAAGTCACACGGTATTCCTGTATTTGATTTAAATACCATTGATGAATTGCCCGTGTATGTCGATGGTGCCGATGAAATCAATCATCAATTGCAAATGGTCAAAGGCGGTGGCGCAGCGTTGACGCGGGAAAAAATCATCGCCGCCGTGGCTGAAAAATTCATTTGTATTTGCGACGAGAGCAAATTGGTTGATGTGCTGGGCGCATTCCCTTTGCCAGTCGAAGTGATCCCGATGGCTCGTTCACATGTCGCGCGTGAAATAGTTAAATTAGGCGGTCATCCTGCTTATCGTGAAGGCGTGATTACTGATAATGGCAATATCATCATTGATGTGCATGGCTTATCGATCAGTCAAGCTTCAGAATTAGAAACTAAACTCAATCAAATCGTCGGTGTCGTCACCAATGGTTTGTTTGCCCATCGTCGTGCTGATGTACTGTTGCTTGGCACTGCTAGCGGCGTAAAAACGATTAAATAATTTAATCGGCGACCGGCAACGGTTGCCTTAACTTTGCAGATGAAACAGTACTGTAATAAAAAGCTGGTATTTTGCATCGATTAACACACTGGAGAACCGTGTCATGTCAGAACATATTTCAAAGCAGTTTGATGCCGACTTAGAAGCCATTCGCTCACAAGTCATGGGCATGGCCGGTTTGGTCGAAGAACAAGTCCGTTTAGCAATGCAAGCTTTGGCTTCTGGCGATATCGAAATTATCGACAAAGTAATGGCGCAAGAAGCAACCGTGAATGAAATGCACGTGAAGCTTGATGATATGTGCGTGCATATGATTGCGCGTCGCCAACCCGCTGCCACCGATTTGCGTATGGTGATGACCGTCATCAAATCAGTCGAAGACTTGGAAAGTATTGGCGATAAAGCCTATCGCATCTGCAAACGTGCGAAAAACATTTACGAATCAGGTCGCTTGCAAGTGCCACGTTTTCACGATCTGAATCACATCGCTGATTTGGCTTTGGATATGTTGAGTAATGCATTGGATTCGTTTGCGCGCATGGACGCGGTAACCGCATCAGAAGTGATTCGTTCTGATGCGCAATTAGACCAAGAGTACCAAGCCCTGCATCGTCAATTGATTACCGTGATGATGGAAGATCCACGCTCAATCACGTTGATTTTGGATATCTTGTGGGTGGCCAAAGCCATTGAGAAGATTGGTGATTTGGCGGTGAATGTGGCTGAGCATGTCATTTATTTGGTGAAAGGCCAAGATATTCGCCATAAAACTCAGGCCGAAGTGGATGCAGTGGCATTGAAATAATCGGTAAACAGCGGCGCTGTGCTTAGTTTCACTGCACAAGACCAAGAAAGGGTGGCTTTGGCCACCCTTTATTTATTTGGTATTTGCCATTGTGCGGCGTAGCACGTATTGTTATGCCCGCAAGCCTGCGACCTATTGGAGTACATACTGAATGAGCGACTGTTCTGTCATTGCCGCTGTTGATCTCGGCTCCAACAGCTTTCGCCTACAAGTTGCTCGGGTCGTTGAAGGTTCTTTGTTTCCCCTTGATTCTCTGAAAGAAACTGTCCGCTTAGGGGCGGGTCTGGATGCGTACGGTTGTCTTACGCAAGCAGCGATCGATGAAATGGTCGAAGCGTTGGGGCGGTTTGGTGAGCGGCTGGCTGGTCTGCCTCCGCAATGCGTGCGAGCCGTTGCCACCAATACCTTCCGTATCGCGAGAAATAGCGCTGACTTTTTACCGCAGGCCGAAGCCGCCTTGGGTTTTCCGATTGAAATCATTGCTGGGCGCGAGGAAGCGCGACTGATTTACATCGGCGCTGCGCACAGCCTGCCTAGCACCAAAGAGCGACGCTTGGTCGTCGATATCGGCGGCGGCTCGACTGAACTCATTATTGGCAGCCAATATCGCTCGTTTAGCACCGAAAGTATTCAGTTGGGTTGCGTCGGCTGGAGCGCCCGCTATTTCCCTGATGGCATCATTACACGCGAACGAATGGAAGCCGCAGAGCTAGCCGCGCGCGGTGCATTTTTGCCGCTAGTGCCGACTTTCTATTCGGGAGAGTGGCAGCGTGCGATTGGTACATCGGGTACTGCGCGTTCATTAGCCGATATTTTAGAACTCAATGATTTATCCGCGCTGGGGATTACCCGTGAGGGGTTGGCGGCCTTACGTGAAAAAATGCTGGCCGCAGGCCATATTGATCAATTGCAACTCAATGGCCTGCGCGATGATCGACGCCCAGTATTGCCGGGCGGTTTTGCGATTATGCATGCTGCTTTTGACATGCTGGGTATTGAGCGGATGTCGATTACCTATGGCGCGCTACGCGATGGGGTGCTGTATGACTTGGTGCAACGCCAAACGCAATATGATGTGCGTGACCGTACGGTAGACTTTTTTCAGCGTCGCTACCATGTCGATGGCCCGCAGGCTTATCGTGTTTCACAACTGGCAGCTGCTTTGTTTGATAGTTTGCGCGGTGAAACGCAAAGTGAAGATGCTGTGTTGGCGCGGAATTTAACCATGGCTGCTGCTTTGCACGAAGTAGGGCGCTCCATTGCGCACGCCAGTTATCACAAGCATTCGGCGTATATTTTGCAATATGCTGATATGCCTGGTTTTTCCCGCCGAGAGCAAATTTGGTTGTCGCGCTTGGTCTTGGCGCACGCAGGCAGTTTAAATAAACTCGCGAATTTAGAAATTAAGCCCGCCGAATGGGATGCAATTTTGTGTCTGCGCTTGGCAGTGTTGTTTTATCGTGCACGCCTTGATGAGGCGCCGTCACTCGGCCTGTTATCGCACAGTGCCGATGGCTATTGCTTCGAGCTGGACGCCCTCTGGCTAGAGGCGCATCCGCTCACCTTATATGCCTTGAATGAGGAAATGAAAGCATGGCAAAACATGGGCGTAAACCTGCAGATTTGTCCCGTCGCAAACGCGTAAAAGCGCATCTTGCTGCCGACAAGGCGGGCGCAGCACCTGGTACGATGCAATATGTCGGCCATAAAGCCGCAAATCCTACCTTGGCCACCTTGATCGAATTTGGCCCTGAAAATGCCGATTTTCTGGAAACCACCTTTGATGATCTCGAATCAGGCCGTGAGTACCAGCCAAAATATCCAACGCTTTGGCTCAACGTTCATGGGCTAGAAAATCACAAGCTACTTAAGCTGATTGGGCTGCGCTTCAAGCTGCACCCTTTGGTACTCGAAGACATTCTTAATACCCAGCAACGTCCTAAAGTTGAGCAATACGGCGAATATTTATTTATTACAGCTCGCCTAGTCAGTATGGATGAGGATGGCCAGCTTGGTAGCGAGCAGGTCAGTATTATCGTTGGCCGTGGTTTTGTATTGACCTTCCAGGAAAAACCCACCGGTACTTTTGCTTCAATTCGTGAAACCTTGCGCACCAGTGAATCGCAAATCCGTAAATTGGGTCCTGATTATCTGGTTTATTCTCTGTTGGATAAGTTGGTCGATCGTTATTTCTTGGTGCTGGAGCAATTGGGCGAGCGTAGTGAAAATCTAGACGAAGCCATTAATGCATCGCCGTCACCAGAGCAAATGACAGAAGTCCAAGATATGCGCCGCTCACTGCAATACATCAAGCGCAGTCTGTGGCCGATGCGTGAGGTACTCAATACCCTGCAACGCGACGAGGCGGATTTTTTCCATAGCGAAACGCAGCTTTATCTGCGCGATGTTTATGATCACACAGTACAGTTAATTGAAACGGTGGAGTCATTGCGTGAAATGGCGGGAGGCTTACAAGAAATGTACTTGTCTTTGCAATCGCAGCGCTTGAACGAACAAATGCGCATGTTGACGGTGATTACGACGATCTTTATGCCGTTGACTCTGATTGCGGGTATTTACGGCATGAATTTTGACAATATGCCAGAGCTGCATTGGGCGGGGGGCTACTACGCCGTGCTGGGGTTGATGGGGGCAATTGCAATGTTGTTGAGTTTATTTTTCTGGTTACGCCGTTGGGTATGAGGTATACGACTCTAGATATTATTTATTAATGCCTAGAGTCATATACCTTGTTGTTAAATAAACCAAGCTAATACAAAAGCGCCTAGCATCGCTAATGCAAAACCGACTTTGGCAATCGCGCCTAACAGCATGCCAATCCCGCTAGCGATGCCCACTTGACCTGCGCGCATCACGTCTTTACGAGCGTACATCTCACCGGCGGCGGCACCCAAGAATGGCCCTAGAATCATGCCAGGAATCCCGCCCATGATGCCGACGATTGAGCCAATCAATGCGCCCCAAATCGCTTCTTTACTGGCTCCAACCCGCTTTGCGCCCATGGCTCCGGCTAAATAATCCAGCACGCAGGAAATGAGCATCAGTACGACAAGTAGTACCAGTGATGGCCAGCCAATACGAATAAACTGATCATGCCATGCCAGTAGCAGCATGCCGGCAAACATGAGGGGCGTCGAAGGCAGTAGCGGCAAGATGGTGCCGGCCAAGCCGCCGAGTATCATCGCGCTACCCAGTATCCAAATTAAAATGTCTAAGCTTTCCAAAATTGTATCCTGTGGTTCTGCTTGCTCAATTAGCTTGATTATGACGCTGCAGCATGAAAATAGTGCCGGAAGATGAAAAAATAAAACCAAGCCAAAACAATCATTTACTGCGTGCTATTTCCATTGGTCAAAACAATTCTATCAAAATGGTTGACGCAGGGCTCTGGCTGGTGTTTAATTGCGGCTCTTCGAAACGAAGCAGTGTTTCGAATGGCTCGTTAGCTCAGTTGGTAGAGCAGCGGATTGAAAATCCGCGTGTCCTTGGTTCGATTCCGAGACGAGCCACCAAGTATTCAAGGGTCTAGCTTCTAGCTAGACCCTTTTTCAAATGCTCTAGTAGCATGGCTCGTTAGCTCAGTTGGTAGAGCAGCGGATTGAAAATCCGCGTGTCCTTGGTTCGATTCCGAGACGAGCCACCAGTATTTCGGTTTGTTCCGAAGCAAAAACCCGCAGGCGTAAGCTGAGCGGGTTTTTTGTTTTCTAGGGTATTGCTCGCTGTGCCTTCCTGCTTAATAGCAATAGTCCAATACGTCCATAAAAAAAGACAGCCTAGGCTGTCTTTTTGCGTGCATTTCAATTCACTGATTAATCTTTTCGCTCAACCTGGCTCACGTCGCGCACTGCGCCAGTGTCAGCGCTGGTGGTCATCGCTGCGTAGGCGCGTAGCGCTGCGCTCACGTAGCGTTCGCGGCTTACTGGCTTCCAAGCATCTTTGCCACGGGCATTCATGGCTGCGCGGCGAGTGGCGAGTTCTTCGTCGCTAACCATGAGCTGAATGCGGCGCGTTGCGATGTCGATTTCAATGATGTCGCCTTGTTCAACGAGGCCGATCGTGCCGCCTTCTGCTGCTTCAGGGCTGGCGTGACCAATGGATAGGCCTGAAGTGCCGCCAGAGAAGCGACCGTCAGTCAGTAGGGCGCAGTATTTACCCAAGCCTTTTGATTTCAGGTAAGACGTTGGGTAGAGCATCTCTTGCATGCCGGGGCCGCCTTTCGGGCCTTCGTAGCGAATTACGACCACTTCACCGGCTTTTACTTCATCATTCAAAATGCCAGCAACCGCATCGTCTTGGCTTTCGTAAACGCGGGCTGGGCCTTTGAAGATGCGAATGGTCGATGTTGGTACGCTGGTGGTGTAGCGCAGTTGATCGACCTCAAACATGCTTTCATCCACGCCCGCCGTTTTGACGATGCAGCCGCGTTCGGCGATGTTGCCGTAGAGAACGGCGATGCCGCCGTCTTGCGAGTAGGCGTTTTCTTTGTTGCGGATGCAGCCGTTCGCGCGGTCAAGGTCAAGCTCAGGCCAGCGCATGCTTTGGCTAAAGGCGATGGTCGTTGCGACGCCGCCCGGTGCTGCGCGGTACATCAAGTGAGCTAGGCTGTCGGGTGAGTTTTTAACGATATCCCATTGATCAAGTCCTTCGCCCATGGTTTTGGCGTGTACCGTAGGTACGTCGCGGTGAATCAGTCCGGCGCGATCCAGTTCGGCCAAGATGCCGATGACGCCACCTGCGCGATGTACGTCTTCCATATGATATTTTTGCGTTGCAGGTGCGACTTTGGCGAGGCACGGTACTTTACGGCTCATGCGGTCGATGTCGGCCATTTTGAAGTCGACGCCGGCTTCGTTCGCTGCAGCGAGCAAGTGTAATACGGTGTTGGTTGAGCCGCCCATGGCGATGTCGAGCGCAATGGCATTTTCAAACGCTTCAAAAGTGGCGATATTGCGTGGTAGTACGGATTCGTCGTCTTGCTCGTAGTAGCGTTTAGCGAGATCAACAATCGTGCGGCCGGCTTGTAGGAATAGTTGTTTGCGATCGCCGTGTGTGGCGAGCATCGAGCCATTGCCAGGTAGTGAAAGACCTAGCGCTTCGGTGAGGCAGTTCATTGAGTTGGCAGTAAACATGCCAGAGCAAGAGCCACAGGTTGGGCAGGCGCTGCGCTCGATTTCGGCTACTTGCTCGTCGCTGACTTTGTCGTCGGCGGCTTCGACCATCGCATCAACGAGGTCGAGTTTACGAACTACACCGTTCCAATCAACCTTGCCGGCTTCCATTGGACCGCCAGAAACGAAAATCACAGGGATATTGAGGCGTAAGGAAGCCATCAACATGCCAGGGGTAATTTTGTCACAGTTGGAAATACAAACAATCGCGTCGGCGCAGTGAGCATTGACCATGTATTCCACTGAATCCGCAATTAAATCTCGGCTTGGTAGGCTATACAGCATACCGCCATGACCCATGGCGATACCGTCGTCGACGGCGATGGTGTTGAATTCTTTGGCGACACCGCCTGCTTTTTCGATTTCACGCGCAACCAATTGACCGAGGTTGTGTAAGTGCACGTGGCCTGGAACAAATTGCGTAAATGAATTGCAGACAGCGATGATTGGCTTGTCAAAGTCACCGTCTTTCATGCCTGTGGCGCGCCAAAGAGCGCGGGCGCCGGCCATATTGCGGCCGTGGGTGGTGGTGCGTGAGCGGTAAGTTGGCATTTCGTGTCCTTGGGCTGTGTGCGAATAGTTTGTAGATTGTAGCGAAAAAAAAGCAATAGAGGGTTTCGGAAGTGCGCAAGGTAAATTGTCTTTGTTGATGTGGTGCGAAAAGGTGATTGAAGTGAGGGCTCTAGCGGTATAATCGCCAGCTCACATTTAGAGGTAAATTATGTTAGTTCATCCGCAATTTGATCCGGTTGCTATCTCAATTTATGGTGGATTTGGCGTGCATTGGTACGGTCTGATGTACTTAATCGGATTTGTTTTGTTTGTTATGTTGGGGCGTTGGCGCATTCGTCGCGGCAATCCGCCTGCGTGGCGAACCAGTGAAATGGATGACTTGCTGTTTTATGGCGTAATGGGCGTGATATTGGGTGGTCGCCTTGGCTACGTGCTGTTTTATAAGCCCGCTTTCTATTTTGCTAATCCGATTGATATCCTGAAGGTTTGGGAAGGCGGTATGGCTTTCCATGGTGGATTTTTGGGTGTGTTGGTGGCGATGGCTTTGTTCGCACGCAAAACCAACCGCAGCTTTTTTCAGGTCACCGATTTTATTGCGCCCTTGGTTCCGCTCGGTTTGGCGGCAGGGCGATTAGGTAACTTTATTAATGGCGAGTTGTGGGGGCGTGTGACCGATGCCGCAATGCCATGGGCGATGATATTTCCGCAATCACAAGATGGTTTGCCACGTCATCCTTCGCAGTTGTATCAGTTCGCGCTCGAAGGGGTGTTGTTGTTTGTTATTTTGTGGGGCTTTTCGGCTAAGCCGCGTCCAACAGGCCAAATTTCTGCTCTGTTCTTGATTGGCTATGGCGGATTCCGCTTTGTTGCTGAGTTTGCGCGTGAGCCGGATGATTTTTTGGGCTTGCTTGCGATGAATTTGAGTATGGGGCAGTTGCTGTGTCTGCCTATGATTTTATTTGGGATCGCTTTATTTTTCTGGTCTAGCACCAAGAAGCAGGGCGTTTAAGCTTTGTGCAAAAATTATTTAATTAATAAAATTATGGGTTTAGCTGTTTTTGTCTGGAAATGTAGATAAAAATAGTCAAAAATGTTTGACGACTTTGGGGGCTCTGTTCATAATGCGGGCTCTCTGTGGCGGGGTTACCCCAGCGGTCAACGGGTCCGGACTGTAAATCCGGCGGCTCAGCCTTCGAAGGTTCGAATCCTTCCCCCGCCACCAGATACCAAATTGTCGAGGTTCGACAGTGAGGGCGAATCACAGAAATAAGTCCTGCGGGTGTAGCTCAATGGTAGAGCAGAAGCCTTCCAAGCTTACGACGAGGGTTCGATTCCCTTCACCCGCTCCAGTTTCTGCCGATGTAGCTCAGGGGTAGAGCACTCCCTTGGTAAGGGAGAGGCCATGAGTTCAATTCTCATCATCGGCTCCAACAGTTGTCAGTTATTAATTTATTTCAAGATCTCGAGAAGGAAATAAGCAATGGCTAAGGAAAAGTTTACACGGACAAAGCCTCACGTTAACGTGGGTACAATTGGTCACGTGGATCATGGCAAAACAACGCTGACAGCTGCGATTACTACAATCCTGTCGAAAAAATTCGGCGGCATTGCTAAAGATTACGCATCTATTGATAGCGCACCAGAAGAAAAAGCACGTGGTATTACTATTAATACTGCTCACGTTGAATACGAAACTGAAGCACGTCACTACGCTCACGTTGACTGCCCAGGTCACGCGGACTACGTAAAAAACATGATTACTGGTGCGGCGCAGATGGATGGTGCGGTATTGGTTGTTTCTGCAGCTGATGGTCCTATGCCACAAACTCGCGAGCACATCTTATTGTCTCGTCAAGTTGGTGTTCCATACATCATCGTATTCATGAACAAAGCTGACTTGGTTGATGATGCTGAGTTGCTTGAATTGGTGGAAATGGAAATTCGTGATTTGTTGTCTAAATACGATTTCCCTGGTGATGACACTCCTGTTATTACTGGTTCTGCGCGTTTGGCGCTTGAGGGTGATCAATCAGAATACGGCGAGCCAGCAATCTTCCGCTTGGCGGATGCTTTGGATACTTACATTCCTGAGCCAGAGCGCGCAATCGACGGTACATTCTTGATGCCAGTTGAAGATGTGTTCTCTATCTCTGGTCGCGGTACTGTTGTGACTGGTCGTGTAGAGCGCGGTATTGTTAAAGTTGGTGAAGAGATCGAAATCGTTGGTATCGTGCCAACAGTTAAGACGACTTGTACTGGTGTTGAGATGTTCCGTAAATTGCTTGACCAAGGTCAGGCAGGTGACAACATTGGTGCGTTGTTGCGTGGTACAAAACGTGAGGACGTTCAACGTGGTCAAGTTTTGGCTAAACCGGGTTCAATCACGCCACACACTAAATTTACTGCTGAGATCTATGTTTTGTCTAAAGATGAAGGTGGTCGTCATACACCATTCTTTAGCAACTACCGTCCACAGTTCTACTTCCGTACTACTGACGTAACTGGCGCAATTGATTTGCCAGAAGGTACAGAAATGGTAATGCCTGGTGACAACGTATCTATCACCGTAACTTTGATCTGCCCAGTAGCAATGGAGCAAGGTTTGCGTTTCGCGATTCGCGAAGGTGGTCGTACAGTTGGTGCTGGTGTTGTAGCAACAGTTTTAGTATAAAAAGGTTGCAAAAAGGGTTTAACGTTGTTATAGTTATGCCCTCTCCGTAGGCGAGTAGCTCAATTGGTAGAGTACCGGTCTCCAAAACCGGGGGTTGTGGGTTCGAGACCCCCCTCGCCTGCCACAATATATCAACGGAGCCGTTCCTGAGAAGGAGCGGCTCTGTTTTATGGGTCGCAGATAAAGCAATGCAAAGCATAGAACGACTGAAGATAGTAGCAGCCCTTTCATTAGTGGCATTGGGTGTGGCTGGTTTTTATATGGTTCCGGCGGGCCAGTCCTTTTTAGGTTCTGTTTCTGTTGCTGTGGGTTTGGTTGCAGCGGGTGTTGTGATGTGGTTTACCACGTTGGGCGGCACTTTTGTTGACTACGCTCGTGATTCAATTAAAGAAGCGCAAAAGGTTGTTTGGCCTAGTAAAAAAGAAACATGGCAGGTGACTGCTGTGGTTTTCTTGTTTGTTAGTGTTTTGGCTCTGTTTATGTGGGCGGTTGACTCAGGTCTCGCTTGGTTGTTTTACGATATCGTGCTCGGTCGCGGTAAATAAACGGAGAATTCACGATGGGTATGCGCTGGTATGTGGTTCATGCGTATTCTGGCTTTGAAAAAAGTGTTCAGAAGGCATTGATTGAAAAAATTGGTCGATTGGAAATGGCGCATTTGTTTGGCCAGATTCTGGTTCCAGTCGAAGAAGTAATGGAAATCAAAAACGGAAAGAAAACGCTAACAGAGCGAAAGTTCTATCCTGGCTATGTTTTCGTTGAAATGGATATGACTGACGATAGCTGGCACTTGGTGAAAAGTACACCAAAAGTGACTGGTTTTATCGGTGGTAGTGGTACTAAGCCCATGCCAATTCCTGCGAAAGAAGTTGAGCGCATGATGCAGCAGGTGCAAGAGGGTGTTGAAAAGCCGCGTCCTAAAGTATTGTTTGAGGTGGGTGAGTCGTTGCGTGTAACCGATGGCCCATTTGCTGACTTCAATGCAACTGTTGAAGTGGTGGATTACGAGAAGAGTCGTCTGAAGGTATCGGTGATGATTTTTGGTCGTGCTACACCGGTTGATTTGGAATTTTCACAAGTCGAAAAAGTTTGATTTGTGTAGGCTGACGCAGTAATGCGTTGATGTTTGGGGAGCTGGATTTATTCTGGCGTTTGACCCATTTTTTAGGAGTTGTATCGTGGCTAAAAAAATTGTCGGCTATGTAAAGCTGCAAGTGCCCGCTGGTAAAGCAAATCCATCGCCACCTATCGGTCCGGCTTTGGGTCAGCGCGGTTTGAATATCATGGAATTTTGTAAAGCATTCAATGCTGCAACCCAAGGCGTTGAGCCAGGTTTGCCAATTCCAGTGGTGATTACTGCTTATGCAGATAAATCATTCACTTTCGTGATGAAATCACCTCCAGCAACTATTCTTTTGAAGAAAGCTGCTGGCATCACTAAAGGTTCTGCTAAGCCACATACTGACAAAGTTGGTGTTGTGACTCGTGCTCAACTGGAAGAGATCGTTAAAACTAAGCAAAACGACCTGACTGGCGCCGATATGGATGCTTCAATACGCATTCTTGCTGGTTCTGCACGTTCAATCGGTATTACCGTGGAGGGCGTGTAAATGGCTAAGGTTTCTAAGCGTCTTGCAGCTCTGAACGCGACTGTAGATCGTAATAAATTCTACCCAGTAGCTGATGCAATTGCCTTGGTGCAGTCTGCAGCTACTGCAAAATTCAACGAATCAGTTGATGTATCTTTCAATCTTGGTGTTGATCCACGTAAATCCGACCAAGTTGTTCGTGGCGCGGTTGTGTTGCCTAAAGGTACTGGTAAAACTGTACGCGTTGCTGTGTTTACACAAGGTGCAAACGTTGAATTGGCTAAAGCCGCCGGTGCTGACATCGTTGGTTTTGAAGATTTGGCTGAACAAATTAAAGCTGGCGTAATGGACTTTGATATCGTTATCGCATCTCCAGATGCAATGCGTATCGTTGGTCAATTGGGTCAAATCTTGGGTCCACGTGGCCTGATGCCTAACCCGAAAGTGGGTACTGTAACTCCGAACGTTGCTGAAGCGGTTAAAAACGCGAAAGCCGGTCAAGTTCAATACCGTACTGACAAGGGTGGCGTTGTACACGCTACTATCGGTCGTGCTAGCTTTGCTGCTGCTGACTTGCAAGAAAACTTAGCAGCTTTGGCTGATGCTTTGCAAAAAGCAAAACCAGCTAGCTCTAAGGGCGTGTACTTCAAAAAGATCGCTGTTTCTAGCACAATGGGTGTAGGCGTTCGCGTCGACACTGCCACTGTTCTAGCGTAAAGACTTTGGGTTGCTGGGTTGTATTTCGATACAGTCCAGCAAAATGTCAAAGACCGTAGGCGCCAAAACTTTGGTTTTGGCTTAATCGCAGCGCCCAAACGCTAGCCTACGCAGACGGTGTGCCCAATGCAGGCTTCTCATTGACTCATTCGAGTTAATAAAAGTCTCCTGAATATTGGTCGCCGTTTGATTGGGTGGCGCGATTCATCGCGCTGAACTTAACTAATGGAGGTTGACCTTGAGTCTGAATCTTGACGACAAAAAAGCGGTCGTGGCTGAGATTGCAGCAGTAGTTGCAAATGCTCAAACCATCGTTATCGCTGAATACCGTGGAATCGGGGTTGCTAGCATGACTGAACTGCGCAAACAAGCGCGTGAGTCAGGCGTATACTTGCGTGTTCTGAAAAACACCTTGGCACGCCGTGCTGTTGAAGGAACACCGTTCGCTGCATTGGCCGACCAAATGTCTGGCCCGTTGGTGTACGGCATTTCTGAAGACGCAGTTGCTGCAGCTAAAGTCATCCAAACTTTCTCGAAGAAAGACGAGAAAATTAAGGTGATCGCTGGTTCGTACGAAGGCAAAGTATTAACTGCTGCTGAAGTTGCCCAACTCGCTACTATCCCGAGCCGTGATGAATTGCTCTCGATGTTGTTGGGTGTTATGCAAGCTCCAGTTTCTGCGTTTGCACGTGGTCTTGGCGCATTGGCTGCCAAGAAAGCCGAAGGTGAAGTTGTTGCTGAAGTTGCTCCTGCTGCCGCTGAAGAAGCGACTACAGAAGCACCAGCTGACGCTGCCTAAGCTTTTTCCCTATTTTGAATTTGATTTAATCTGACAAGATTTTCAGGAGTACTAGAAATGGCTGTTACTAAAGAAGACATCCTTGAAGCAGTAGGTTCTTTGACTGTTATGGAATTGAATGACCTCGTTAAGGCATTCGAAGAAAAATTTGGCGTTTCTGCTGCTGCTATGGCAGTTGCTGGCCCAGCTGGCGCTGGCGCTGCTGCTGCTGCTGAAGAACAAACTGAATTCGACGTTATCTTGACTGGCGCTGGCGCACAGAAAGTTGGCGTGATTAAAGTTGTTCGTGAAGTAACTGGCTTGGGCTTGAAAGAAGCTAAAGACTTGGTTGACGGCGCACCGAAACCAGTTAAAGAAGGCGTGTCTAAAGCCGATGCAGATGCAATCGCTAAGAAATTGATCGAAGCCGGCGCTACTGCTGAAGTTAAGTAATTGTTGTTGAAGTAATGTAGTGCAGGCAGACGGAGCAATCCGTCTGCCCTTTTGCGTTTGTGTACTGCGTCCTTGCTTACAAGTTTGCAGTGCCTTATGCATCGTTTGCAGCTTGATCTTGCAGCTGACAAACCAGAGACCGCTCACAACCGAATCTTCGGGCGTTTGCGGTTTGTCAATTGCGCCCAACCCATGGAGAGTTTATGAGTATGAAATACTCGTTCACTGAGAAAAAACGCATTCGCAAGAGTTTTGCGAAGCGGGCGAGTGTCCTCGAGGTGCCATTCCTATTGGCGACTCAGATTGACTCTTATTCCGAATACTTGCAACTTGGCGTATCTGTTGAAGATCGTCGCGAAATTGGTTTGCAAGCTGCGTTTAATTCAATTTTCCCTATCGTTTCCCATAACGAATATGCACGCTTAGAATTTGTGCATTACACCTTGGGCGTGCCAGCATTCGATGTTAAAGAATGTCAGCAGCGCGGTATTACATTTGCCGCTCCGTTGCGTGCGCGTGTTCGTTTGGTCATTATGGACCGCGAGTCATCGAAGCCAACGGTCAAGGAAGTGAAAGAGCAGGATGTTTACTTCGGTGAAATCCCACTCATGACACGCAGTGGTTCGTTTGTTATCAACGGTACCGAACGTGTAATTGTTTCTCAGTTGCATCGCTCTCCTGGCGTGTTCTTTGAGCATGACAAGGGTAAAACACACAGCTCAGGCAAATTATTGTTCTCAGCACGTGTGATCCCTTACCGTGGTTCATGGCTCGATTTCGAGTTTGACCCGAAAGATTTGTTGTTCTTCCGTATTGACCGTCGCCGTAAAATGCCGGTTTCTATCTTGCTTAAAGCATTGGGGTATACGGCTGAACAGATTCTGGCTCAATTCTTTGATACAGATACCTTCTACCTCACTGATGATGGCATTTATTGGGAACTGGTTCCTGATCGTCTGCGCGGTGAAGTGGCGAAGTTTGACATCATCGCTGATGATGGCAAAGTACTCGCACAAAAAGACAAGCGGATTACCGCAAAAACCATTCGTGATATCAACAATGCAGGCATGACGCGTATTCCAGTTCCGCTGGATTACATGTATGGCCGCATGTTGTCGACTGCCGTGATTAGCCCAGAAACAGGCGAGTTGGTGGCGAAAGCGAATGATGAAATTACTGAAGATCTATTGGTTAAACTCGATAGCGCAGAAGTAAGAGAAATTAAAACACTCTACATCAATGATCTCGACCAAGGTGGCTTCATCTCTGCAACCTTGCGTACAGATGAGACATTGGATGAGTGGCAAGCTCGCGTGGCGATTTATCGCATGATGCGTCCTGGTGAGCCACCAACTGAAGATGCAGTTCAGGCTTTGTTCAAAGGCTTGTTCTTCAATGAAGATCGCTACGATCTTTCTGCTGTTGGTCGTATGAAATTTAACAGCCGTGCTTACCCTGATCGCTTGGAAGAAAAAGCACCAGATTGGCAACGTCGTTTCTACGAGCAAGCAGGCAAAAAAGGTATTACTGGCCCAGGTATCTTGTCGACAGAAGACATCGTTGCGGTCATTGGTATCTTGCTTGAGTTGCGTAACAGCCGTGGTGAAGTCGATGATATCGATCACTTGGGTAACCGTCGTGTTCGTTCAGTCGGCGAGTTGGCTGAAAACCAATTCCGCGCTGGCTTGGTTCGTGTTGAGCGCGCTGTAAAAGAACGTTTGTCACAAGCAGAATCAGATAACTTGATGCCACATGACTTGATCAATGCCAAGCCAGTTTCGGCCGCAGTGAAAGAGTTCTTCGGTTCGTCGCAGTTGTCGCAGTTTATGGACCAAACGAATCCATTATCTGAAATTACCCACAAGCGCCGTGTATCGGCACTTGGACCAGGTGGTTTGACGCGAGAGCGCGCAGGCTTTGAAGTTCGTGACGTACATCCAACGCATTACGGCCGTGTTTGTCCGATTGAAACACCGGAAGGTCCAAACATTGGTTTGATCAATTCATTGTCTTGCTACGCACGTACTAATGAATATGGTTTCTTGGAAACGCCATACCGCAAAGTAATCAATGGTCAAGCGACGCTTGAAATTGAATACTTGTCGGCGATCCAAGAAGGTAAATACGTTATTGCTCAGGCGAATGCCGGTTTAGATGACGATAGCAAATTGACCGATGAGTTGGTGACTTGCCGTGAAGCAGGTGAAACCATTGTTGCAACGCCAGATCGCGTGCAATACATGGACGTTGCACCAAGCCAGATCGTTTCTGTTGCAGCTTCATTGATTCCATTCTTGGAACACGATGACGCCAACCGTGCATTGATGGGCGCCAACATGCAACGTCAAGCGGTTCCTTGCTTGCGTGCTGAAGCGCCAATGGTGGGTACAGGTATCGAGCGCACATGTGCGACTGACTCGGGTACTGCCGTAACTGCCTTGCGTGGCGGTGTGGTTGATTTTGTTGATGCAACCCGTATCGTGGTTCGTGTTAACGATAGCGAAACTGTGGCTGGTGAGACCGGTGTAGATATCTACAACTTGGTTAAATTTACCCGCTCGAATCAAAATACCAATACCAATCAACGTCCGATCGTCGTCAAAGGTGATCGTATCGAGAAAGGTGATGTGGTAGCTGACGGCGCTTCAACTGATCTGGGTGAGTTGGCCTTGGGTCAAAATATGACCATCGCCTTCATGCCTTGGAACGGTTACAACTTCGAAGATTCAATTTTGATCTCCGAAAAAGTGATTGCGGATGACCGTTATACTTCGATCCATATCGAAGAGTTGAACGTAATGGCTCGCGATACGAAGTTGGGCCCTGAAGAAATTACCCGCGATATTTCAAACTTGTCTGAGCGTATGCTGGGTCGTTTGGATGAAGCGGGTGTGGTTTACATTGGTGCTGAAGTTGAAGCTGGCGATGTATTGGTTGGTAAAGTAACGCCAAAAGGCGAAACTCAACTGACTCCAGAAGAAAAACTACTGCGTGCAATCTTCGGTGAAAAAGCATCTGACGTTAAAGATACGAGCTTGCGTGTGCCTTCTGGCATGGTAGGTACCGTGATTGACGTGCAAGTGTTTACACGTGAAGGCATCGAACGCGATAAACGCGCTCAAGCCATTATCGACGAGCAGTTGCGTCGCTATCGCCAAGATTTGAATGACCAACTTCGTATTGTTAACGATGACTTGTTCGAGCGTATTGAACGGATGATCGTGGGCAAGGTTGCTAATGGTGGTCCTAAGCGTCTGGCGAAAGGCACAGAAATTACTTCTGAGTACTTGGCAGACCAAGTATCGAAGCATGACTGGTTCGATATTCGCCTTGCGGATGAAGAAGGCGCGCGTCAACTGGAAGCGATGAAAGACTTGATCGCCCAAATGAAGCAAGAGTTCGAACTACGTTTTGAAGATAAAAAACGTAAATTGACCCAAGGTGACGAGTTGCCACCTGGTGTTATTAAGATGGTTAAAGTGTATGTGGCCGTTAAACGTCGCTTACAACCTGGCGATAAAATGGCCGGCCGTCACGGTAACAAGGGTGTAGTTTCTAAGATCTTGCCAGTTGAAGATTTGCCACACATGGCAGATGGTACAACGGTTGATATCGTGTTGAACCCATTGGGCGTTCCATCACGTATGAATATCGGTCAGATTCTTGAAGTGCATTTGGGTTGGGCAGCTAAAGGGATTGGTCAACGAATTGATGCGATGCTACGTGAACAACGTAATGTTGCTGAAGTTCGTGAAACCTTGAACAAGATTTATAAGTCAAAAGGCAAAGCTGAAGATATCAGCGAATTGTCTGACGCTGAAATCATGAATTTGGCGCAAGGCTTGCGTACTGGTATGACTTTTGCAAGTCCAGTATTTGACGGTGCAGATGAGTCTGAAATTCAAGAAATGTTGCAATTAGCGTATCCGGATGAAGATCCACGCACGCAGCAACTTGACTTCAATAGCAGCAAAACTCAGATGCAACTGTTTGATGGACGCACTGGTGAACCATTTGAACGTAAAGTGACTGTGGGTGTGATGCATTACTTGAAACTTCATCACTTGGTGGATGACAAGATGCATGCTCGTTCAACTGGACCGTATTCTCTCGTTACTCAACAGCCATTGGGCGGTAAAGCTCAGTTCGGTGGTCAGCGTTTCGGTGAGATGGAGGTTTGGGCATTGGAAGCTTATGGTGCAGCATATACATTGCAAGAGATGCTGACTGTGAAGTCCGATGACGTGAATGGCCGTACTAAAGTTTACGAAAACATTGTGAAGGGTGATCACCGCATTGATGCTGGCATGCCAGAGTCGTTCAATGTATTGGTTAAGGAAATCCGCTCGCTCGGTATCGATATCGATCTGGAAACCTACTAATCGCTGTGGGGGTATTGGGTTGTGGCCTATATTTTATCTAGGCCATGATTCGATACCCTGATTGTCCTCACTGGAGAATATTGGAATGAAAGGCTTACTCGAACTTTTCAAGCAAGTCGCGCAGGACGAAGAATTTGACGCGATTAAAATTGGCCTAGCATCGCCAGAAAAAATCCGTTCTTGGTCTTTCGGCGAAGTGAAAAAGCCAGAAACCATTAACTACCGTACGTTCAAACCTGAGCGTGATGGTTTGTTTTGTGCTCGTATTTTCGGGCCGATTAAAGATTACGAATGCTTGTGTGGTAAATACAAGCGTTTGAAACACCGTGGTGTGATTTGCGAGAAGTGCGGCGTTGAAGTGACGTTGTCTAAAGTACGTCGTGAGCGTATGGGTCACATTGACCTTGCTTCACCCGTTGCTCATATTTGGTTCTTGAAATCACTACCAAGTCGTTTGGGTATGGTTTTGGATATCGCTTTGCGTGATATCGAACGCGTTTTGTACTTTGAAGCATTCATCGTTGTTGAGCCAGGTATGACGCCGCTAACGCGTGGTCAGTTGCTCACCGAAGAAGATTACTTCGCAAAAGTTGAAGAATACGGCGATGAGTTCGTGGCCTTGATGGGCGCCGAAGCAGTGCGTGAATTGCTCAAGTCAATGGATGTTGACCAAGAGATTAGCAATCTGCGTGCCGAACTCGATAGCACTGGTTCAGAAACAAAAATCAAGAAAATCGCTAAGCGCTTGAAAGTGCTTGAAGCGTTTGATCGCTCGGGCATTAAGCCAGAGTGGATGATTATGGAAGTGTTGCCGGTATTACCTCCGGAACTACGTCCATTAGTTCCATTGGATGGCGGCCGTTTTGCGACTTCTGACTTGAACGATTTATATCGTCGCGTTATCAACCGTAATAACCGTTTGAAGCGCCTGCTTGAATTGCGCGCTCCGGAAATTATCGTACGCAACGAAAAACGCATGTTGCAAGAGGCAGTGGATTCATTGCTCGACAACGGTCGTCGCGGTAAAGCGATGACTGGCGCGAACAAACGTCCATTGAAATCACTTGCCGATATGATTAAAGGTAAGGGCGGTCGTTTCCGTCAGAACTTGTTGGGTAAACGTGTCGATTACTCAGGTCGTTCTGTTATTACCGTTGGTCCTACTTTGCGTTTGCATCAATGTGGCCTGCCAAAATTGATGGCACTCGAATTGTTTAAACCATTCATCTTCCATAAATTGGAAGTGATGGGCTTGGCAACAACGATCAAAGCAGCGAAGAAAATGGTTGAAAGCCAAGAGCCTGTGGTTTGGGATATCTTGGAAGACGTCATTCGTGAACATCCAATTTTATTGAACCGTGCACCAACATTGCATCGCTTGGGTATTCAAGCCTTTGAGCCGATGCTGATTGAAGGTAAAGCGATTCAATTGCACCCACTCGTCTGCGCGGCATTCAATGCTGACTTTGACGGTGACCAAATGGCGGTTCACGTTCCATTGTCGCTAGAAGCGCAAATGGAAGCACGTACATTGATGCTCGCTTCAAACAACGTATTGGCCCCTGCGAATGGCGAGCCAATCATTGTTCCGTCGCAAGATATCGTCTTGGGTCTGTACTACATGACTCGCGAAGCGAAATATGCGAAGGGTGAGCGTCTGAATGATGACGGTCAACGCCTTACAATTTTTGCAAACGTTTCAGAGGCGCTTCGTGCTTACCAAAGCAAAGAAGTAACATTGCAAACGCGCGTAGCGATTCGCTTGAAAGAATGGTTCAAAAACGAATCAGGCGATTGGGAAAGCAAGATGGTACGCCGCGACACAACTGTCGGCCGTGCCATCTTGTCTGAAATCTTGCCTAAAGGTTTGGCGTTCTCTCATATCGACAAATCTTTGAAGAAAAAAGAGATCGGTAAATTGATCAACGCTTCTTTCCGTCGTTGCGGCTTGAAAGAAACGGTTATTTTTGCTGACCAATTGATGTACACCGGTTTTGCATACTCAACACGTGGTGGTATCTCGATTTGTGTTGATGACATGTTGGTGCCTGCTAATAAAGTTCCATTGTTGGCTGCAGCTCAAGCTGAAGTGAAAGAGATCGAGCAGCAGTACAGCTCTGGTCTGGTAACGAACGGCGAACGCTACAACAAGGTAGTCGATATCTGGGGCCGTGCTGGTGACCAAATTGCGAAAGCGATGATGGACCAGTTGGCAAAAGAAACGGTCTACGATGCAAACGGTAAGAAAGACGAACAAGAGTCGTTCAACTCGATTTACATGATGGCTGACTCAGGCGCTCGTGGTTCACCTGCACAGATTCGTCAGTTGGCTGGTATGCGTGGTTTGATGGCGAAACCTGACGGTTCGATTATTGAAACGCCGATTACGACCAACTTCCGTGAAGGTTTGACGGTTCTGCAGTACTTTATTTCAACGCACGGTGCACGTAAAGGTCTGGCGGATACGGCATTGAAGACAGCGAACTCGGGTTACCTGACTCGTCGTCTGGTCGATGTAACGCAAGATTTGGTTGTAACTGAAGATGATTGCGGTACTAAGAACGGCGTAGCAATGAAAGCCGTTATGCAGGGTGGTGATGTTGTTGAAGCCTTGCGTGATCGTATTCTGGGTCGTATTGTCGTTAAAGATGTGGTTGATCCTTCAACGCAAGAAACGATCTTTGAAGTGGGCTACTTGCTTGACGAAGATTCGGTTGATGAGATCGAAGCACGCAATATCGATGAAGTGATTGTTCGTACTCCGTTGTCGTGCGAAACGCGTTATGGTCTATGCGCTAAGTGTTATGGCCGTGACTTGGGTCGTGGTCAGATCGTTAATGCCGGTGAAGCTGTCGGTGTTATTGCGGCACAATCAATTGGTGAGCCTGGTACACAGTTGACGATGCGTACGTTCCACATTGGTGGTGCGGCATCTCGAGCTGCTGCTGCTAGCCAAGTTGAAGCGAAATCGAACGGTCGTATCGCGTTTAGTGCGAATATGCGTTATGTAACTAACGCGAAAAACGAACTTGTGGTTATCGCACGTTCAGCTGAATTACTGATTTTGGATGATGTGGGTCGTGAACGCGAAACACATAAGATTCCTTACGGTGCAACATTGACTGTAAAAGCTGATGACACTGTGAAAGCTGGTGCAGTTCTCGGTACTTGGGATCCACATACTCGACCAATCATCACGGAGTACTCAGGTACTGTTCGTTTTGAAAATGTTGAAGAGGGCATGACGGTAGTTAAACAAGTCGATGAAGTGACTGGTTTGTCTACTTTGGTTGTTATTGCATCAAAAGCTAAAGTTACAGCTTCTAAAGCGGTTCGTCCTTTAGTTAAATTGTTGGACGAAAACGGTTTGGAAATGAAGTTGGCTGGTACTGATACTGCCGTTACGATTTCATTCCAAGTTGGTTCGATCATTACAGTTAAAGATGGTCAAAAAGTGGGTGTGGGTGATGTGCTGGCTCGTATTCCACAAGAATCAGCTAAAACTCGTGATATTACCGGTGGTCTGCCGCGTGTAGCTGAGTTGTTTGAAGCTCGTTCACCGAAAGATGCGGGTATGTTGGCTGAGATCACGGGTACTGCAAGTTTTGGTAAAGATACCAAAGGTAAGCAGCGTCTGGTCTTGACTGATCTAGAAGGTACGCCACACGAATACCTGATTTCTAAAGACAAGCATGTGATGGTGCATGATGGTCAAGTGGTAAGTCAGGGTGAAGTGATTGTTGACGGCCCGATTGATCCGCATGATATTTTGCGCTTGCAAGGTATTGAAGCGTTGGCTCGTTACATCGTTCAGGAAGTGCAAGAGGTTTACCGCTTGCAAGGCGTGAAGATCAATGACAAGCATATCGAAGTGATTGTTCGTCAGATGCTACGCCGTGTAGTAATTTCAGATGCGGGTGATTCTGGATTTATCTTGGGTGAGCAAGTAGAGCGAGCTGAAGTTCTGATTGCGAATGACAAGCTTGCAGAAGAAGGTAAAGAAATCGCGAAGTTTGACAATATTCTTTTAGGTATTACTAAAGCTTCATTGTCGACTGATTCCTTTATCTCTGCGGCATCGTTCCAAGAGACAACACGTGTTCTGACTGAAGCTGCCATTATGGGTAAAGTCGATGATCTTCGTGGTTTGAAAGAAAACGTGATTGTAGGTCGTTTGATTCCTGCAGGTACTGGTCTTGCATATCACAAGAACCGTAAACGTTTATTGGCAAAGAATGAAGTTTTAGCACCGTTTGCTGAAGCTGCCGCTGAAGTTATTGCTGAAATTGGCGATATTTCTGAATAATTTCTCAAATGCAGGCCGACTCCTGTCGGTTTGCATTGACGGGGATTCGTTCTTTTCCTTATAATTCAAAGTCTTTTTCTGCGGAGAGCGATTTTATCGCTCTCCGCAGCGTTTCCATTGAGGAAACCTTAGCCACATCACAGTCGTGATATGGTCTTTTTTTAACGCGGTAGGAAGTGAAAAACAATGCCAACTATCAATCAACTCGTTCGTAAAGGACGTGTTGCGGAAAAACTGAAGAGCAAAGTACCAGCTCTAGAAGCTTGCCCGCAAAAACGTGGTGTATGCACTCGTGTGTATACAACAACTCCAAAAAAACCTAACTCTGCATTGCGTAAAGTATGCAAAGTTCGCTTGACCAACGGTTTCGAAGTGATTTCGTACATCGGCGGTGAAGGCCACAACTTGCAAGAGCATAGCGTTGTATTGCTACGCGGCGGTCGTGTAAAAGATTTGCCAGGTGTTCGCTATCACTGCGTACGTGGCTCTCTTGACTTGGCTGGCGTTAAAAATCGTAAGCAGTCACGCTCTAAATACGGTGCAAAACGCCCTAAAGCGTAATTTGAGCTGTATTGAGTGGCGGCTACACTAGAAGCCGTCAAGTAAGTGGTCATCTTTATAGGTGCCCGCGGGGTGTTCCCCAACTGAATGTCACATTAAGGAAGTATGTTATGCCAAGACGCAGAGAAGTCCCTAAGCGTGATGTGTTGCCAGATCCAAAATTTGGTAGCACAGAACTCGCTAAATTCATGAACGTGGTAATGCTTGATGGCAAGAAAGCCGTCGCTGAGCGTATCGTTTATGGTGCACTTGCACAGATCGAAAAAAAGACTGGCAAAGATGCAATTGAAATTTTTAACACCGCAATTGGCAACGTTAAGCCAATCGTAGAGGTTAAGAGCCGTCGTGTCGGTGGCGCCAACTACCAGGTGCCAGTAGAAGTACGTCCAAGCCGTCGTCTGGCATTGTCGATGCGCTGGGTTCGCGAAGCGGCTCGTAAACGTGGTGAAAAATCTATGGATCTGCGTCTAGCAGGTGAACTTCTTGACGCGGCTGAAGGCCGTGGTGGCGCGATGAAGAAGCGCGACGAAGTGCATCGTATGGCTGATGCGAACAAAGCGTTCGCCCACTTCCGTTTCTAATCGCGTAATCAGGATAAGGAAATCACCGTGGCTCGCAAGACCCCAATTGAGCGATACCGCAATATCGGTATCTCCGCTCACATCGATGCTGGTAAGACAACAACGACTGAACGTGTTCTGTTTTACACTGGCGTAAACCACAAGATTGGTGAAGTTCATGATGGCGCTGCCACTATGGACTGGATGGAGCAAGAGCAGGAACGTGGTATTACTATCACTTCAGCTGCAACGACGACTTACTGGAAAGGTATGAGTCTGCAGTTTCCTGAGCATTTGATTAACATCATTGACACCCCAGGTCACGTTGACTTCACGATTGAAGTTGAGCGTTCTATGCGTGTTCTTGATGGTGCTTGTATGGTTTATTGTGCTGTGGGTGGTGTTCAGCCTCAGTCTGAAACTGTATGGCGTCAAGCAAACAAGTACAAAGTTCCTCGTTTGGCGTTCGTGAATAAGATGGACCGTTCAGGTGCCAACTTCTTCCGTGCTGTTGAGCAAATGAAATTGCGCTTGAAAGCTAATCCAGTTCCAGTAGTAATTCCTATTGGCGCTGAAGACAAGTTTGAAGGTGTTGTTGATCTGCTTAAAATGAAGGCAATTATCTGGGACGAAGCGTCTCAAGGTATGACTTTCACATACGGCGATATTCCTGCTGACTTGGTGTCTGTGGCTCAAGAGTGGCGTGAAAAAATGGTCGAGACAGCAGCTGAGGCTTCTGAAGACCTAATGAACAAATATCTCGAAACTGGCGAATTGTCAGAAGCTGAGATTGTAGCTGCGATCCGTACTCGCACGCTGGCTTGCGAAATTCAGCCTGTGTTGTGTGGTTCTGCCTTTAAGAACAAGGGTGTTCAGCGTATGTTGGACGCGGTTATCGAATTCTTGCCATCGCCAGTTGATATTGATGATGTTAAGGGTATGGATGATCGTGATCAAGAAGCAACTCGTGCTGCTTCTGATGATGCTCCGTTCTCTTCATTGGCATTTAAGTTGATGAATGATCCGTACGTTGGTCAGTTGACCTTCTTCCGTGTTTATTCAGGTACTTTGCAGTCGGGTGATTTTGTTCTGAATTCGAACAAAGACAAAAAAGAGCGTATCGGTCGTCTGGTGCAAATGCACGCAAATGATCGTAAAGAAATTGACGAAGTGCGCGCTGGTGACATCGCGGCTGCAATCGGTTTGAAAGACGTTACGACAGGTGAAACCCTTTGTGACTTGAAAGATGTGATTATTCTTGAGCGCATGGTATTCCCTGAGCCAGTTATTCACGTTGCTGTTGAGCCAAAAACTAAGGCTGACCAAGAGAAAATGGGTCTAGCTTTGGGTCGCTTGTCTAAAGAAGATCCATCATTCCGCGTTAAAACGGATGAAGAAACTGGCCAAACGATTATGTCGGGTATGGGCGAGTTGCACTTGGAGATTCTGGTTGATCGTATGCGCCGTGAATTTGGTGTTGATGCTAACGTTGGTGCGCCACAAGTGGCTTACCGCGAAACCATTACCCAAATCGCTGCGGACGTTCAAGGTAAGCATGCTAAGCAGTCTGGCGGTAAAGGTCAGTATGGTGATTGTACAATCACTATCGAACCAGCTGGTGAAGGCAATGGCTATAGCTTTGTTGATGAAATTAAGGGTGGTGTTATTCCTCGTGAATTCATTCCTTCAGTTGACAAGGGTATTCAAAACACATTGAAGTCTGGTGTGTTGGCAGGCTTCCCAGTTGTTGACGTTAAAGTTCGTTTGACGTTCGGTTCGTACCATGATGTTGACTCGTCGCAAATTGCTTTTGAATTGGCCGGTTCTATGGCATTCAAAGAAGCGATGCGTCGTGCTGGTCCAGTGATCCTTGAGCCAATGATGTATGTAGAGATTGAAACGCCTGAGGATTACATGGGCGATATCATGGGTGATATCTCTTCACGTCGTGGTTTGTTGCAAGGTATGGATGATAATCCTGCTGGTGGCAAGATGGTTAAAGCTGAAGTTCCATTGTCAGAGATGTTTGGTTACTCGACTACTTTGCGTTCAATGTCGCAAGGTCGTGCTACATACTCTATGGAGTTTAAGCATTACTCAATCGCGCCTAAGCATATCGCTGACGCAATCGTTACTAAAAAATAATTTTATTTAAGGAATTTCAAAAAATGGCAAAAGAAAAGTTTACGCGGACAAAGCCTCACGTTAACGTTGGTACGATTGGTCACGTGGATCACGGTAAAACTACTTTGACTGCAGCAATCACTACAATTCTGTCTAAAAAATTCGGCGGTATTGCTAAAGATTACGCTTCTATCGATAGCGCACCAGAAGAAAAAGCACGTGGTATTACTATTAATACTGCTCACGTTGAGTACGAAACTGAAGCGCGTCACTACGCTCACGTTGACTGCCCAGGTCACGCGGACTACGTAAAAAACATGATTACTGGTGCTGCGCAGATGGATGGCGCGGTGTTGGTTGTTTCTGCTGCTGACGGTCCTATGCCACAAACTCGCGAGCACATCTTGTTGTCTCGCCAAGTTGGTGTTCCATACATCATCGTATTCATGAACAAAGCTGACTTGGTTGATGATGCTGAGTTGCTTGAATTGGTAGAAATGGAAATTCGTGATTTGTTGTCTAAATACGATTTCCCTGGTGATGACACTCCTGTTATTACTGGTTCTGCACGTTTGGCGCTTGAGGGTGACCAATCAGAATACGGCGAACCAGCAATCTTCCGCTTGGCGGATGCTTTGGATACTTACATTCCTGAGCCAGAGCGCGCAATCGACGGTACATTCTTGATGCCAGTTGAAGATGTGTTCTCTATCTCTGGTCGCGGTACTGTTGTGACTGGTCGTGTAGAGCGCGGTATTGTTAAAGTTGGTGAAGAGATCGAAATCGTTGGTATCGTACCAACAGTTAAGACGACTTGTACTGGTGTTGAGATGTTCCGTAAATTGCTTGACCAAGGTCAGGCAGGTGACAACATTGGTGCGTTGTTGCGTGGTACAAAACGTGAAGACGTTCAACGTGGTCAAGTTTTGGCTAAACCAGGTTCAATCACGCCACACACTAAATTTACTGCTGAGATCTATGTTTTGTCTAAAGATGAAGGTGGTCGTCATACACCATTCTTTAGCAACTACCGTCCACAGTTCTACTTCCGTACTACTGACGTAACTGGCGCAATTGATTTGCCAGAAGGTACAGAAATGGTAATGCCTGGTGACAACGTATCTATCACCGTAACTTTGATCTGCCCAGTAGCAATGGAGCAAGGTTTGCGTTTCGCGATCCGCGAAGGTGGTCGTACTGTTGGCGCTGGTGTTGTTGCCACTGTTCTTGTTTAAGGAACGTGTAAATGCAAAACCAAAAAATTCGTATCCGTTTGAAAGCATTTGACTATGCTTTGATCGATCGTTCAGCTCAAGAAATCGTAGAAACTGCAAAACGTACTGGTGCTGTTGTTAAAGGTCCAATTCCTTTGCCAACTAAAATCGAACGTTTTGACATCTTGAGCTCACCGCACGTTAACAAAACTGCGCGCGATCAATTTGAAATTCGTACACACTTGCGTATGTTGGATATTGTTGATCCAACAGATAAAACTGTGGATGCTTTGATGAAGCTCGATTTGCCAGCTGGCGTTGATGTAGAAATCAAATTGAACTAATGTGTTGAATTTGATGTGAGTGATTAAAAAACTTGCATCAAACAAAAACATGCGATAGTATCTCGGGCTTGCCATTTATTGTGGTAAGCCCGTTTTATTTTTTAATAGTCATAGCCAGTCAATCGTAACTGGCCCTTGAAAAGGGAATAACTATGAGCTTAGGTCTTGTAGGTCGCAAAGTCGGCATGACCCGCGTATTTGCTGAGGATGGTGCTTCCATTCCAGTGACTGTGTTGGACATGGCTGCTAATCGCGTCACGCAAATCAAAACTCTGGAAGCTGACGGCTACTCTGCCGTTCAGGTAACTTTCGGTACAAAGAAAGCAAGTCGAGTAAATAAGGCTGAGGCTGGTCATTTTGCAAAAGCAGGCGTTGAAGCAGGTTTGGCACTCGTTGAGTTCCGTATCTCTGCTGAAAAAGCTGCTGAGCTAAAAGCTGGTGATGCTTTGTCTGTTGAGTTGTTTAGTGTTGGTCAAATGGTTGATGTTACTGGTACTAGCCAAGGTAAAGGCTGGGCTGGTGTTATCAAGCGTTATCATTTTGCTTCTAATCGTGCAACGCACGGTAACTCACTTTCGCATCGTTCTGCTGGCTCTATCGGTCAAGCACAAGATCCGGGTCGTGTTTTGCCAGGTAAACGCATGGCTGGTCAGCTCGGTAATGTTCAACGTACCGTGCAAAACCTTGAAATCGTGCGTGTTGATGCTGAGCGTCAATTGTTGCTGGTTAAGGGTGGTGTGCCAGGCTCCAAAGGCAATGACGTTATCGTTCGTTCGAGCGTTAAGGCAGGTGCATAATGGAACTTAAAGTTGTTAATACGAAAGGCGAGGCTCAAGTGGCTTTTGCTGCTTCAGAAGACTTGTTTGGTCGTGAGTTTAATGAAGCCTTGGTTCATCAAGTAGTTACTGCGTACTTTGCAAATGCTCGTAGCGCTAATCGCGCGCAATTGGGTCGTGGCAATGTTAAGCACTCTACTAAGAAGCCTTGGCGTCAAAAAGGTACTGGCCGTGCTCGTGCTGGTATGACATCTTCTCCGTTGTGGCGTGGTGGTGGTCGTGCATTCCCGAACAGCCCTGACGAGAATTTCTCGCATAAAGTTAACCGTAAAATGTACCGTGCTGGTATTGCGACTATCGTATCGCAATTGGTTCGTGAAGAGCGTTTGGTTGTGGTTGACTCTTTTGCTCTCGAAGCACCTAAAACTAAAGCTTTTGCTCAAAAATTGGCAGAAATGCAGCTCGATAACGTGCTCATTGTAACCAAAGAATTGGACGAAAACTTGTACTTGGCTTCACGCAATCTTCCTCATGTTTTGGTGTTGGAAGCTGCTCAGGTTGATCCGGTAAGTTTGGTGCGCTTCAAGAAAGTTGTGTTCACGCGTGATGCACTACAGGCTTTTGAGGAGTTGTTTGCATGATCAAAATCGCAGAAAATCGCATGCTTCAAGTGATTTTGGCGCCAGTAGTGTCTGAAAAAAGCACTATGATTGCTGAAAAAACTGAGCAAGTCGTATTTCGTGTAGCTACCGATGCGACTAAAGCAGAAATCAAGGCGGCTGTTGAGCTTCTCTTTAAGGTGAAGGTTGATGCTGTCAACGTAGTTAATGTTAAAGGTAAGTCTAAGCGTTTCGGCCGTACTAATGGTCGTCGTAAGGACTGGAAAAAAGCTTATGTTAGCTTGGTTTCCGGTCAAGAACTTGACCTTGCAGCTGCGCAATAAGGGGACTAATAATGGCATTGGTAAAAGTTAAGCCGACATCGCCCGGTCGCCGCGCAGTCGTTAAGGTAGTAAGTCCTGACCTCCATAAAGGTGCTCCTTACGCTCCTTTGTTGGTTAAGAAGTCTAAAACTGGTGGTCGTAATAATAACGGTCACATCACTACCCGTCATATTGGTGGTGGTCATAAGCAGCATTATCGCCTGGTCGATTTCCGTCGCAATAAAGACGGTATTGTCGCTAAAGTAGAGCGTTTGGAATACGACCCAAACCGTACAGCAAATATTGCTTTGTTGTGTTACACGGATGGTGAGCGTGCTTACATTATTGCCCCTAAAGGCTTGACTGCTGGCATGACTGTAGTTTCTGGTTCTGATGCGCCGATTAAAGTGGGTAATACACTTCCAATCCGCAACATCCCAGTAGGCTCTACAATCCATTGTATCGAAATGCAACCAGGTAAGGGCGCACAAATTGCACGCTCTGCTGGTACTAGTGTTCAATTGTTGGCTCGTGACGGTTCGTATGCCCAGTTGCGTCTTCGCTCTGGCGAAATTCGTAAAGTGCATGTTGATTGCCGCGCAACAATTGGTGAAGTGGGTAATGGTGAGCATAGTCTCCGTTCTTACGGTAAAGCTGGTGCTAAACGCTGGTTGGGTATTCGCCCGACAGTACGTGGTACAGCGATGAATCCGGTGGATCATCCGCACGGTGGTGGTGAAGGTCGTACTGGTGAAGGTCGTGTCCCTGTTAGTCCATGGGGTCAGCCAACTAAGGGCTACCGTACGCGTCGTAATAAGCGTACTAGCAATATGATCGTGCGCCGTCGTCCAGCGAACAAGAGGTAATGTAAATGGCACGTTCTCTTAAAAAGGGTCCATTTGTTGACCTGCACTTGTTGAAAAAGGTTGAGGCTGTTCGCGCAACTAATGACAAGCGTCCAGTTAAAACTTGGTCACGTCGTTCTACAGTATTGCCAGACTTTGTTGGTCTGACTATTGCTGTGCATAACGGTAAGCAGCATATCCCTGTTTACGTTAATGAAAACATGGTTGGCCATAAGTTGGGTGAGTTCGCTCTGACCCGTACTTTTAAAGGTCACGCCGCGGACAAAAAATCCAAGCGATAAGGTGAAGACATGCAAGTATCTGCTGTACTAAGCAACACTCGCCTCTCCGCTCAAAAAGCGCGGCTTGTCGCTGACCTCGTCCGTGGCAAGCCAGTTGAGCAGGCGTTAAATATTCTGGCCTTCAGCCCTAAAAAGGGTGCAGTACTAATTAAGAAGGTTTTGGAGTCGGCTATTGCCAATGCCGAGCACAATGAAGGTGCCGATATCGACACCCTCAAAGTGAAAACGATTTATGTGGACAAAGGACCTTCTTTGAAGCGTTTTACTGCACGAGCTAAAGGCCGTGGCAATAAAATCGAGAAGCAAACTTGCCACATTACGCTGACTGTTGGCGATTAAGGAGCGACTCATGGGTCAGAAAATTCATCCGACGGGTTTTCGTTTACCTGTCACCAAAAATTGGTCCTCGCGCTGGTATGCAAACAGCACTAACTTTGCAAAAATGCTTAACGAAGATATCGAAGTTCGTGCATTTTTGAAGAAAAAGTTAGTTGGTGCTGCTGTTAGCCGTATCGTTATTGAGCGTCCAGCAAAAAATGCAAAAGTTACAATTTATTCGGCTCGTCCGGGTGTTGTAATTGGTAAAAAAGGCGAAGATATTGAACAGTTGAAACTTGCCTTGCAAAAAATCTTAAATGTTCCGGTTCATGTGAATATTGAAGAGGTGCGCAAGCCAGAGATCGATGCTCAAATTATTGCTGATAGTATTACTGCGCAATTAGAAAAACGTGTGATGTTCCGTCGTGCCATGAAGCGTGCAATGCAAAATGCAATGCGTCTTGGTGCTCAAGGTATCAAAATCATGTCATCTGGTCGTTTGAATGGTATCGAAATCGCGCGTACTGAATGGTATCGTGAAGGCCGTGTTCCATTGCATACATTGCGTGCTGATATTGATTATGCAACTTCTGAGGCTAATACTACTTACGGTATTATTGGTGTTAAGGTTTGGGTTTACAAAGGCGACTTGAAGCCTGGTGAGCGCGTAGCTGCAGAAGTAGTAGAACCACAGAAGAAACCACGTAAGGGGCCACGAAATGCTGCAGCCAACTAGACTTAAGTACCGTAAGGTTCAAAAAGGTCGTAACACTGGTATTGCTACACGTGGTAATACTGTTGCGTTCGGTGAGTTCGGTTTGAAAGCAATTAGCCGCGGTCGTTTGACTGCGCGTCAAATTGAATCTGCTCGTCGTGCGATTACTCGTTACATCAAACGTGGTGGTCGTGTTTGGATTCGTGCGTTTCCGGATAAGCCAATCTCTACAAAGCCTGCTGAAGTTCGTATGGGTGGAGGTAAAGGTTCTCCTGATTACTACGTTGCAGAAATTCAACCTGGTAAAGTTTTGTACGAATTGAATGGTGTATCTGAAGAAGTGGCTCGTGAGGCGTTCCGTTTGGCGTCTGCTAAGTTGCCATTCGCGGTGACCATGGTTTCTCGTCAAGTGGGGCAATGATGAAAGCAACTGAACTACAACAAAAAACCGTTGAAGAGCTGAAAGGCGAATTGACGTCGTTGTTGAAAGCCCAGTTTAGTCTTCGCATGCAGCATGCGACAGGCCAATTGGCTAACACCAGCGAGATCAAGCGTGTGCGCAGAGATGTTGCACGTGTTCTTACTGTTCTGAATCAGAAGGCTGCTTAATATGAGCGAAGCGAAACTCAAGCGTACGCTGACTGGTCGAGTAGTTAGCGCTAAGATGGACAAAACTGTAACTGTTTTGGTGGAGCGTTTGGTTAAGCATCCACTTTACGGTAAGATGGTTCGTCAATCTAAAAAGTATCATGCACATGACGAAACTAATCAGTACGCTGATGGTGACTTGGTTGTGATTGCAGAGTGCCGTCCATTGTCTAAAACTAAAAATTGGACAGTAACAGCGCTAGTAGAAAAAGCACGCGCTGCTTAATTTAATAAATTAAGCATTAGTGCTTGTGTGGGCATTCTGCTTTGTGTAGAATGCCCTCTTTCCTTGTGGGGCTCTACGAGTTCCACTGTTTTCCCTTCGGGATCCAAAACTAGCCGCTATTGGCTCGGTACATCCGGGCACCTGGTAAACCAGGCTAATTAAGCGGGTTAAGTTGGAGGTTTGTCTTAAATGATTCAAATGCAATCAAAGCTAGATGTTGCTGATAACACTGGTGCACGTTCTGTTATGTGCATTAAGGTTTTGGGTGGCTCTAAGCGTCGTTATGCGTCTGTTGGCGATATCATCAAGGTAAGCATTAAAGATGCTGCACCTCGTAGTCGTGTCAAAAAAGGCGATGTATACAATGCGGTTGTAGTTCGTACTGCTAAAGGTGTACGTCGTGCTGATGGCGCGCTTATCAAGTTTGATGGTAACGCTGCTGTTCTTCTTAATGCAAAACTTGAGCCGATCGGCACTCGTATCTTCGGGCCAGTTACGCGTGAATTGCGTACAGAGCGTTTTATGAAGATCGTGTCACTCGCGCCAGAAGTTCTTTAAGGGGTATCCAGCATGAACAAGATTCGCAAAGGCGATGAAGTAATCGTTCTCACTGGCAAAGATAAGGGTAAGCGCGGTACCGTACTTACTTCTATTCCAGCTGAAGGTCGTGTTGTGGTTGAGGGTGTTAATATCGTTAAAAAACATCAAAAACCAAATCCAATGCGCGGCGTTCAAGGTGGTATCGTTGAGCTGACTAAATCAGTTGACGTATCTAATGTAGCTATTTTCAATACTGCGACTGGCAAGGCTGATCGTGTTGGCTTCAAGACTCTTGAAGACGGCAAGAAAGTTCGTGTGTTCAAGTCTAGTGGCGAAGTAGTTGGCGGCTAAGGAGAATCGATATGGCTCGTTTTCAAGAGATTTATGAGAACCAGATTGTTCCGAAATTAGTCGAGCAATTCGGTTACAAATCTGTAATGCAAGTGCCACGCATCGAAAAAATCACCATTAACATGGGTGTCGGTGAAGCAGTTGCAGATAAAAAAGTAATGGATTTCGCCGTTGGCGATATGCAGAAGATTGCCGGTCAAAAACCAGTGGTTACTAAATCCAAAAAGTCTATTGCTGGCTTCAAGATTCGTGATAACTACCCAGTTGGCTGCAAAGTGACTCTGCGTCGTGAACGTATGTTTGAATTCCTTGATCGCCTAATCACAATCGCGCTTCCGCGTGTTCGTGACTTCCGTGGTGTTGGTGGCAAGTCCTTTGATGGACGTGGCAACTTTAACATGGGTGTGAAAGAGCAAATTATCTTCCCGGAAATTGAGTACGATAAGATTGATGCGCTTCGTGGTATGAATATCACGATCACAACTACGGCTAAAACTGACGATGAAGCACGTGCTCTGCTCGCTGCCTTCAAATTCCCGTTTAAGACTTGAGGCGATCATGGCAAAACTTGCACTGATTAAACGTGAGGCTAAGCGTGTTGCTACTGTTGCGAAATTCGCAGCAAAGCGCGCTCAGCTCTTGGTCGTTATTAACGATCAAAATGCGAGTGAGGAAGAACAATTCCAAGCTCGTTTGAAACTCCAGCAACTTCCACGTAACGCATCTCCAGTACGTTTGCGCAATCGCTGCGCATTGACTGGTCGTTCACGTGGGGTATACCGCAAATTCGGTCTCGGTCGCAGCAAGCTGCGTGAACTCGCCTTCAAAGGCGAAATCCCGGGTCTGGTCAAAGCTAGCTGGTAATAGGAGAGAAAACACATGGCAATGCATGATCCTATCGCCGATATGCTAACTCGTATCCGCAATGCACAACGTGCCGACAAAGCTGCTGTAGCTATGCCGTCTTCAAAACTGAAAGTAGCAATTGCTAAAGTTTTAGTTGAAGAAGGTTATGTCGAATCGTTTACCGTTGCTGGCGATGTTAAGCCGGTTTTGACGATTGAATTGAAATACTACGCAGGTCGCCCAGTTATTGAGCGTCTTGATCGTGTTTCTAAGCCAGGCCTGCGCGATTACCGCGGTGCTGGTGACATTCCAAATGTAATGAATGGTCTTGGTGTGGCGATTGTGTCTACATCCAAGGGTGTGATGACCGACCGCAAAGCGCGTGCCAATGGTGTTGGTGGCGAGCTTTTGTGCATCGTTGCTTGATGAGGTATCACAATGTCACGCGTAGCTAAAAGTCCGGTAACAATTCCGGCAGGCGTAGAAGTTAATATTGCCTCAGGTGAAATCGTGGTTAAGGGTCCTAAGGGTTCTTTAGCTCAGCCAATAGTTTCGGATGTAACTGTAAAGATCGAAGATGGCAACGTCGTTTTCGCAGCTAATGGCAATAGCAAATTTGCTCGTGCTATGTCTGGTACTTTACGTGCTCTGGTTAACAATATGGTTAACGGTGTATCTAAGGGTTTTGAGCGTAAATTGACACTCGTTGGTGTTGGTTATCGTGCTCAAGCTCAGGGCGAAGTATTGAACCTATCATTGGGTTTCTCTCATCCAGTTGTTCACGCAATTCCTGTAGGGATTACTTGCGAGACTCCAACTCAGACTGAGATCCTATTGAAAGGTGCCGATAAACAACTTATTGGTCAGGTTGCTGCAGAGATTCGTGCGTACCGTTCACCAGAGCCTTATAAAGGCAAGGGTGTTCGTTATTCTGATGAAGTTGTGGTTATCAAAGAAACCAAGAAGAAGTAATCGAGGCTGAATCATGGATAAGAATCAAAGTAGACTTCGTCGTGCACGTAAAACCCGTGCCAAGATTGCGGAGCTCAAGGTTGTGCGCTTGTCGGTCCATCGTACCAATAGCCACATGTACGCCCAAATTATTGATGCAACGGGCGGCAATGTTTTGGCTGCAGCTAATACTCTGGAAGCAGGGTTGCGCGCTGAAGTTAAAAATGGTGGCAGCGTTGCGGGTGCAACTGCTGTTGGTAAGTTGATTGCTGAACGTGCAAAAGCAGCTGGTATTGAAGCAGTTGCGTTTGACCGTTCCGGTTTCCAGTACCATGGCCGCGTTAAAGCGTTGGCTGATGCTGCTCGTGAAGCTGGCCTGGCCTTCTAATTGAGTTTGGAGTTGAATAATGGCTAAGAACGAAAGAGAAGAAGTCAAGGACGGTCTACTCGAGAAAATGGTTAGCGTTAATCGCGTAACCAAAGTTGTTAAGGGTGGTCGTATCCTCGGCTTTGCAGCACTTACTGTTGTTGGTGACGGTGATGGTAGTGTTGGTATGGGTAAAGGTAAATCTAAGGAAGTGCCTGTAGCTGTACAAAAAGCAATGGAAGAAGCTCGTCGTAAAATGGTAAAGGTAAGCTTGCGTAACGGTACTGTGCAACACACAGTATTCGGAAAGCACGGCGCTACTACTGTATTTATGCAGCCAGCTCCAGAAGGTACTGGTATTATTGCGGGTGGTCCAATGCGCGCAGTATTTGAAGTGATGGGTATTCATAACATTACTGCAAAATGCCATGGCTCAACTAATCCATACAATATCGTTCGTGCGACATTGGATGGTTTGGCTAAATTGCATACCCCATCTGATATTGCTGCTAAACGCGGCAAAACAGTTGAGGAAGTTCTTGGGGGTGTGCAATGAGCGACGTAAAAACAATTAAGGTGACTCTTGTTAAAAGCTTGATTGGTCGTCTTGAGGCTCATAAAGCATGTGCTCGTGGTTTGGGTTTGCGTCGTATGAACAGCTCTGCTGTTGTAATCGATACGCCTGCAAATCGTGGCATGGTTAATAAAATCAGCTACTTGCTAAAGGTGGAGGGTTAATATGCAACTCAATAACCTAACTCCTGGTGTAGGCGCAAAGCATGCTTCTAAGCGTGTTGGTCGCGGCATCGGTTCTGGTTTGGGCAAAACTTGTGGTCGTGGTCATAAGGGTCAAAAATCCCGTACTGGCGGTTTCCATAAAGTGGGTTTTGAAGGCGGTCAAATGCCTTTGCAGCGCCGTTTGCCTAAACGTGGTTTCGTATCTCTTGCTAAAGGCAAGAATGCAGAAATTACTCTGTCTGAATTAAATGCTTTGCCAATTGGTGAAGTAGACTTGCTAAGTCTTATTCAGGCTGGTTTGATTTCTCAGCATTCTTTGACTTGCAAAGTTGTATTGTCTGGCACAATTGAGCGCGCTGTAACTGTGAAAGGTTTGGGCGTGACTAAGGGTGCTAAGGCTGCAATCGAAGCTGCTGGTGGTTCAATTAGCGAGTAATGCTGTAAATCAATAGGATAGGGCAGAACGTGGCAAATCCCGCTTTGGCTGGCTCAGCAAATAAATTTGCTGATCTCAAGAAACGGATCTGGTTCGTCGTAGGTGCACTGATCGTATATCGTATCGGTGCACATATTCCAGTTCCGGGTATTAACTCTGCAGAACTGGCGAATTTGTTCCATTCGTCACAAACTGGCTTGTTGAACATGTTTAACATGTTCTCTGGTGGTGCCTTGGAGCGTTTCACCGTATTCGCTATTGGTATCATGCCATATATCTCGGCGTCGATTATTGTTCAACTCGCCGGCGAGGTACTGCCTTCCTTGAAGCAGCTGAAAAAAGAGGGTGAATCTGGTAAGCGTAAGCTTACTCAATACACCCGCTATTTCACTGTTCTTTTGGCTACGGCACAAAGTTTTGGTATTGCAATGATGTTGTTCCGTCAGCCTAATTTGGTTGTGATGGATCAGGGAATGTTTGTTGCTGTGACGATGATTTCCTTGGTTACAGGAACTATGTTTTTGATGTGGCTTGGTGAGCAGATTACTGAGCGCGGAATGGGTAATGGTATTTCCATTCTCATTTGTGCTGGTATTGCCGCTGGCGTTCCCTCTGCAATTGCAAAAACATTAACATTATCCACTCAGGGGTCTTTACCAATTTTGTTGGTATTGTTCTTGTTTGTTGGTGTTGTGCTTTTGACTGCTGCAGTTGTATTTGTTGAGCGTGGTCAACGTAAAGTTCCCATTCAATATGCAAAGCGTCAGGTTGGTAACCGCCTAATGCAGGCGCAAAGTTCATTTTTGCCATTAAAAGTAAACATGGCAGGTGTTATTCCGCCGATTTTTGCTTCTTCGATCATACTTTTTCCTGCTACGGTCTTGTCGTGGACAGGCAATAACGAAAAATTGACTTGGCTTAAATCGTTGGGTGACATGCTTCATCCAGGGCAGCCGCTGTATGTGTTGTTCTATGCTGCTGCTATTATCTTTTTCTGTTTTTTCTATACAGCTCTCGTATTTAGTCCAAGAGAAACTGCGGATAACCTTAAAAAGAGTGGCGCAATGGTTCCTGGGTATCGTCCTGGTGATCATACAGCCAAGTATGTAGAGAAAGTAATTTTACGGTTAACGTTGGTTGGTGCTTTATACATTACAATCATTTGCTTGATCCCAGAGTTTCTGATTTTGAAATGGAATGTGCCTTTCTATTTTGGCGGTACTTCACTGCTAATTATGGTTGTGGTCACAATGGATTTCATGGCTCAGCTGCAATCTTATGTGCTTTCGCATCAGTATGAAGGCTTGTTAAAGAAAGCAAACTTTAAGGGTTAAGATGGTTCTTTGTATAAGCCCTGTCTAACAAACCTTTGTAATATTCCCAGTTTGATTGTTTCTTACTGGGAATGTTGCATAAATCGGACGTGCGGTTCTTGTTTTACTTCCCAGAAAGTATTGGATGCTATATTATTCAGTCCCTCTTGGATTGCATGGTTGCAGTTTTTGTGATCATAAAACAAGTTCTGTATTGTATTCCAGCCTTTGGGTTGGGATTTTATTTTTGATCGTAAAGGATAGACCATGAGAGTTCAGGCATCGGTCAAGAAAATCTGCCGTAATTGCAAAATTATCCGTCGCAACCGAGTTGTGCGTGTAATTTGTACAGACCCACGGCACAAGCAGCGCCAAGGTTGATTCTTAGAATCAATTTTTGGAGTTAGTATCCACGACTTTTTAACCTGGGGTAAGAAGTATGGCCCGTATTGCTGGGGTTAATATTCCCAATCATCAGCATGCTGTGATCGGCCTTCAGGCTATTTTTGGTATCGGCCAAACTCGCGCTAAAGCGATTTGTGCTTCTACTGGAATTGAGCCTAGTAAGAAGGTAAAAGATCTCAGTGATGTTGAACTCGAAAAACTGCGTGACGAAGTAGGCAAGTTCACTATTGAAGGTGATCTACGTCGTGAAGTAACCATGAATATCAAGCGTCTTATGGACCTTGGTTGCTACCGTGGTTTACGTCATCGTAAAGGCTTACCTTGTCGCGGTCAGCGTACAAAAACCAATGCACGTACTCGTAAGGGTCCGCGCAAGGCTATCGCTGGCAAGAAGTAACTAAGGACATAAATTATGGCTAAAGCAAACACAGCTCGTGTACGTAAGAAAGTCAAGAAGAGCGTATCTGAAGGTATCGTGCACGTTCACGCTTCTTTCAACAATACGATCATTACCATCACTGATCGCCAAGGCAATGCTTTATCTTGGGCTACCTCGGGCGGTGCTGGTTTCAAGGGCTCTCGTAAAAGTACACCTTTTGCTGCACAGGTTGCCGCAGAAGCTGCTGGTAAAGTTGCCCAAGAATATGGTGTTAAGAACCTCGAAGTTCGTATCAAGGGTCCGGGCCCAGGTCGCGAATCTGCAGTGCGTGCATTGAACGCGCTTGGTTTCAAGATCACCAGTATCTCGGATGTGACGCCTGTTCCACACAACGGCTGCCGTCCGTCGAAGAAGCGTCGTATCTAAATCTGGAGTAAGAAATGGCTCGTTATATTGGACCTAAGTGCAAACTCGCACGCCGCGAAGGAACGGATCTGTTCTTGAAGAGCGCGCGTCGTTCGCTCGATAGCAAATGCAAGCTGGAACAAGCCCCAGGCCAGCATGGCGCGAAGAAAAATACGCGTCAGTCGGACTACGGCGTACACCTGCGCGAAAAGCAAAAGATCCGTCGTATTTACGGCGTTTTAGAACGTCAATTCCGTGGCTACTTCCATGAAGCCGCTCGTCGTAAGGGTTCAACTGGTGAAAACCTGCTGAAACTTCTTGAGAGCCGCTTGGATAACGTTGTTTATCGCATGGGCTACGGTTCTACTCGTTCTGAATCTCGTCAACTAGTTTCCCATAAAGCTATCACTGTTAATGGCAAGCCTGTAAACATTCCTTCTTTCCAAGTGAAAGCGGGTGATGTGGTTGCTGTACGTGAAAAGTCTAAGAAACAAGTACGTATCCAAGAGGCATTGTCTCTTGCTGAAGGTATTGGTTTCCCAAACTGGGTACAGGTTGATTCTAAGAAAATGGAAGGCGTATTTAAAAGTATGCCAGAGCGTTCTGACCTTTCTAGCGATATTAATGAATCGCTGGTGGTTGAATTCTATTCCAAGTAATAACCTGACCCGCTAAGGCAAGGGATACTGACTTATGCAAATCAACGCAAACGACTTGCTCAAACCGCGCATCATCGACGTACAAGCTGTTGCATCTGCACATGCTAAAGTTGTGATGGAGCCTTTTGAGCGTGGTTATGGCCATACGCTCGGTAATGCATTACGCCGGATTCTACTTTCTTCAATGCCGGGTTATGCCCCGACAGAAGTAAAAATTGAAGGTGTAGTGCATGAATACTCCGCGCTTGATGGTGTACAGGAAGACGTTGTTGACATCCTGCTAAACCTTAAAGGCGTTGTGCTCAAGCTGCATGGTCGGGACTCTGTTACTCTCACTCTCTCAAAAGAGGGTGAGGGTATTGTTACGGCGTCCGACATTCAGCTTCCGCACGATGTTGAAGTGATCAATCCAGACCATGTGATTGCTCATCTTTCTGCTGGTGGTAAGCTCAACATGGAAGTTACAGTTGAAAAAGGGCGTGGTTATCAACCTGCCCCTGCTCGATTGAACAAAGAAGAAGGACGTACCATTGGTACTGTTATGCTGGATGCATCGTTCAGCCCAATTCTTCGTGTTAGCTACCAGGTAGAAAGCGCTCGTGTCGAACAGCGTACCGATCTTGACCGTTTGATTATTGACATTGAAACTAATGGCGTAATCGAACCGGATGAGGCAGTTCGCCAAGCCGCACGGATGTTAATTGACCAACTTGGCGTTTTTGCTGATTTGGAAGGTACGCCAGAAGTAACTGTTGCAGAACCAACAATCACAATTGATCCTATCTTGCTTCGGCCTGTGGATGATCTTGAGTTGACTGTACGTTCGGCAAATTGCCTTAAAGCGGAAAACATCTATTACATTGGCGATCTGATTCAACGTACAGAGACTGAGTTGTTAAAAGCTCCGAACCTGGGTCGTAAATCGCTGAATGAGATCAAAGAAGTGCTTGCTTCGAAGGGGCTTAGCCTTGGCATGCGCCTCGAAAACTGGCCTCCGGCTGGCTTAGATAAGCCTTGAAGTAGGCACTAGCAAAGGAACTGACAAATGCGTCACCGTCTTTCTAATCGTAAACTTAATCGCACGACAAGTCATCGTCTTGCGATGCTTCGTAACTTGGCTAATTCGTTACTTAAGCACGAAGTTATTAAAACGACTTTACCAAAGGCAAAAGAGTTGCGCCGAGTAGCAGAGCCGTTGATCACATTGGGTAAAAAACCTTGTTTGGCTAATCGCCGCTTGGCTTTTGACCGTACTCGTGATCGTGATGTTGTTGTTAAATTATTTGAAGTGTTAGGCCCACGTTACGCAACACGTAACGGTGGTTACCTGCGCGTTCTTAAGTGCGGTTTCCGTCAAGGTGACAATGCTCCGATGGCATTTGTTGAACTTGTTGATCGCCCTGAAGAAGCTGAAGCTTTAGATTCAGCCGAATAATTAATAAGCAATTAATCATTAAAAAGGCCAACTTATGTTGGCCTTTTTTATATTTAAGAGATTAGTCTTGCTGCTGTCGGCTGAACTCCAAACCAATCCCAATGTTTAGCGGTGTATATGGCTGTGCTAACTACTAGTCGATGTGCTTCATCTTCATCAATCTTTAAAAAATCAGCCGTATTGCTTAGATCTTTAAGATAAAAATTGGTATAAATTGACCATTCAGTGTGCCGTGCTATTGAGGTTGCAAGTTTTACTAATTTAACACGTGGCTCATCTGCACAGTCTTCGTTTGCAAGGTGTGTTAAGATTTTGGGGAGATTCCAAAGTGAGCAAAGTCTTTGTTGTAATTCATTAAAGTTACAACCTAATGTCTCATTTTGTATGTCCTTGCTTCTTAATTCCCGATTGTTACTTAATTTTTCTTTCATATTTATCATGAGCTCAGGCACAATTTGCCATAATAAAATCTCGGCTGTTTCGTGCAAGAGTGCAGCTGTTACTATCTCATTTGGGTCAAGATCTCTTCTGTATTTTCCCATTGAGTCTGCTAATTGCGAAGCAAAGTAAGCTCGATAGCAAGTTTTGTGGCAGTCTTCAATTGCAGCCGCATTTTGGCCTATGGTGTCTTCTATGTGCTGAGTTCCACCAAAAGAGTTAAAAAAACCTTTAATCCCAATCATTAAAAGTACTTTTTCAATTGTTGTGATATCAGTTGTTTGATTAAAGCTCCTTTTTTTCTCTTGATGCTTTAGCAATTTTAAGCTCAGCAGTGGGTCGTGCCGAATTAGTATTGATAAGTCTCTAAGATCAATGTTGTCGATATTTTGCTGGTGCTTAATGATTTGATCGTGGGTGTGCTTGAGTATAGGAATCTCAAGATTGCTAAGTAAAGATAGCCAAGACTCAATATTATTTGGGTATTTTTTTATCATGATGCGATTTCTTCTAAGAAAGAGACATAGATGGCTAGCTACGTAATAGGTGATATCCAAGGCTGTTTTGATGAATTCATGGGCTTGATATCCTTGATTGAGTTTAACCCAATTCTGGATAAAGTCTATCTAGTAGGGGATCTCGTAAATAGAGGGCCTCGCTCTCTGGATGTTTTGCGTTATGTGTATGCGAATCGCGAATCATTTAAGATGGTGCTCGGGAATCACGATTTGCACTTGCTGGCGTGTTGGGCTGGAACTTCTAAACCTAAATCTCTAGATACGTTTAATGATGTACTGCATGGCGCAGAGGCTAATGAATTAATGTCTTGGCTGCGCAAGCAGCCGCTCGTTTTGGAGCTTCCTGAGTGCCTAATTGTTCACGCAGGTATTAATCCGAGTTTAAGTTGGCATAATAATCTTGAGTTGGCTATGTTTTGCAGTGAAAAACTAGCCGCCGACGATTTCTATTTTTGGTTGTCAAACATGTATGGAAGTTCGCCTACGAAATGGGCTGACGGAATGGAAGAGGTTGCACGATTCAGGTTCGGGATTAATACTTTTACGCGAATGCGGATGCTTGACGGTTGTGATCTTGATATGAAATTTAAAGGTACAATTGAGAGTGCGCCGGATAATTTGCGGCCTTGGTTTAATCAATTAGTTAACTTACCAAAACCGGTGATGTTTGGTCATTGGTCTGCTTTAGGCTTAGTTGTAAATGAAAAAGTGGTTGCCTTAGATACAGGTTGCATATGGGGTGGGCAATTGACTGCTATTTGCTTAGATAGTGGTTGTTTGTTTCAATATCCTGCATTAGTCGGGGCGAGAGGCGGAGATGAATAAGATTCTTGCTTGTGATTGGTCTTTCATTCATAGCCTCGCTTGAGGCGATATAGGTAAATGCGCAGTAATATTAGTATTCAGCTGATTCTTGTTTCTCTAGTGTTGGTAGTGGCTCTGTGGTGCTATTGCCGATGCGGTATGTTTCGTCTGCCCAAGCACCTAAGTCAATTGCTTTGCAACGTTCAGAGCAAAAAGGTCGATATTGGTTTGTATTGCTATAGATCGTGTTACCTCTACAAATTGGGCACGAAACTTTGATTTGTGATTTCATTTATAAATTGCAGTAAGCTAGTGTGAATTGAATATCAGAATCAACAACTTTAGCTCTATCGCCGCTTGTGCTCGGTACGATAAATCGGATATTTATTGCGTAGCGGTTTGCTGATAATTCAGGCACTGCAGGTAAGTCATCATTCAAGCTTACTTTCAGTAGTTGCACAGTTTTTCCGCCAGACATTTGCTGGAAAGAGCCACCCTTGGCGATGAAGTGATTTGATTTGGCCGAATCTCTGAGGAGCTTCAAAACTATGTCTAAACCGTGCTTAATTGGCAGTAGCGGGCTCAGCCAACGATCAAGGTCTATCTTTCTTCGTTCCGCCGATTGTGTACGCCAGTAGTGATAAGATGGTAGGTCGAATTCGCAAACACCGCCAGGAATCGAAATTCTTTGTTTGATCGCCATGAGCCATTCATTTTCTCTTAGGTATTGGCCCAGCTTGCCCGTCATTGCGAGTAATCTAGTGTGTGTCGACTCAATTTCAGTAAGTACCCGTTCAAGTGCATCTTCAGAAATATGAGGGTTGTTTCTTAGGGCAATTAATGTTTGGCGTTGTCGTTCGAGTTCTTGCAGTAAGTCAGATTTTAAATCTGCCCTACTTGCGACTTCCATGATTTCAAAAATGCCAAGCAGCGCCATGTGATGATCAATGGGTTGATCTCGAGATGCAAATGAAATGGTACGTACGTAAAGATCTTCCAGTCTCAATAGAGTCCGAATTTTCTCATTGATCGGGAATTCGTAGCTAATCACAATTTTATGGCCTTAGAAAGTTTTGCAATTCTGCAGCAAACAATGAGTTTTGAAAACCCATGCATAGTATATTTAAGTTTTTTCTAATAGAAACTTATGCAATTGCGACACTTTATCTGCAATGTTTTCCAGGCCATCTTCATTACTGATGACTAGGTCGGCAAGACTGTTTCTTTGACTTCTGCTCATTTGAGCATCAATTATCTTACGTACTTGCGTTTCACTTAAACTACTTCGATGCATAACTCTAGTAATTTGTTCATTTTCGTTGCAATCAATCGCAATGCTAAATTGGGTAATTTCATGAAATGATTTATGTTCAAACAGCAAGGGTACGGCAATTATGCAATACGCGCAGCTGCTCTCTAGTTGCTTAATGTGTAGTTTTAACGCTTGTAAAATCAACGGATGGAAGATGGCTTCAAGTTGTTTTTTTTTTACATCATCATTGAAAATCGCACTACGTATCCATTCTCGATTTAATGTCCCATCTGCTCGTAATGATTGCTCACCAAATAGGTTTTTAACTGCAGTATTTGCTGTTGAATATGGTTGTGATAAATCGTGAGCGATGATGTCGGCGTCAATAATTGGGACGCCCAAAAGTGAAAAAGCGGCACAGAAACTGCTTTTTCCAGACCCAATGCCGCCAGTTAATCCAACGACTAGCAAATTAACTAATTCCGTATAATGCAAGCGACAGGTCTTTGCCCCAAATTAAAGCAAGTAAGCCTGCTACGCCTAAGTAGGGACCAAAAGGCATCGGCTTATTCCAGCCTCTTTTTTTTCCTAAGACCATGACAATTCCGATCACTGCACCGGCAAATGACGACAATAGAATAATCATTGGGATCATGCTCCAGCCAAACCAAGCACCTAGAGCAGCTAATAGTTTGAAGTCACCGTAGCCCATGCCTTCTTTGCTAGTTGCAAGCTTGAATACCCAGTATACGCTCCAGAGCGATATGTAGCCTGCTATTGCACCATATACTGCATTGTCTAGTGTGGTGAAGGTATTAAAACTGTTGAAGATTAGCCCGACCCAAATGAGTGGCAGAGTCATGCTGTCGGGTAGTAAATAAGTGTCAGCATCAATCATGATTAGTGCGATTAAAAACCACACTAGTATCAAGCCACCTGCTAAGGCATATGAATATCCAAAATGTAAGGCTAGACCAGCAGATAAAAAAGCGGTAATGAGTTCAATGATAGGGTAGCGAATGCTGATCTTAGCTTTGCACTTACGACACTTTCCCCGTAAAGCAATCCAACTGATCACGGGTATGTTCTCAAGCGCAGAAATGGTATGCCCGCACTTGGGGCAGGCCGATCGGGGAGTGCATAAGTTATATTTTGTTTTAGTTACTTGGATCGATGTTCTTGTTTCAAAGTATGCAGCACACTCTGATTTGAAATCGTTCTCAAGCATGATGGGTAGTCTGTGTATGACTACATTCAGAAAACTGCCAACAGTTAAACCGATTAACCCAATAAAGTAGCAGAGCCATATTGGGTCATAAAGTAATGTAACAAAATTATCCACCAACTGCAGCACCCATTTTGAAAATTGGTAAATACATTGCAACAACTAATCCGCCAATAAGTGTTCCTAATACCACCATGATGATTGGCTCCATCAAGCTTGATAGAGCCTCAACCGCATTATCTACTTCTTCTTCGTAATAATCGGCAACTTTACTGAGCATGGCATCTAATGAACCAGATTCTTCACCGATCGATGTCATTTGCATAACCATGTTTGGAAAGACATTTGCATTTTGCATGGCAACAGTCAGGCTAGTCCCTGTGCTAACTTCAGATTGTATTTTTTTTGTTGCTATTTTGTAAATGTAATTACCTGCAGCCCCACCGACAGATTCTAGTGATTCAACGAGGGGAACACCTGCGGCAAACATGGTAGACAGCGTTCTAGTCCATCTGGCAATAGTTGCATTTTTTACAATATCACCAAGCACTGGTAGTTTTAGCACCAATCGATCCATAAATATTTGCATTGCTTCAGAGCGTTTCCACGCATTCATGAAGAGCCAGAAACCACCAAAAATACCACCAAAAATCAAATACCAGTAACTTGTAAAGAAGTCTGAAATCATGATGACAACTTGAGTTGGCATTGGTAGGTCAGCGCCAAAGCTTGAGAATAAATCTTTAAATGCGGGGATTACGAAAATCATAATCACAGCAGTTATCACAAAAGCTGCAACAATAATTGCCGTTGGGTAGAACATAGCTGATTTGATTTTCTTTTTGACACCAAGTATTTTTTCTTTGTATGTGGCTAGCCTAGCTAGTAGCGCATCAAGAATACCGGCTTGCTCACCGGCTTGTACAAGGTTGCAATAGAGTGCATCAAATTGGAGTGGGTGTTTTCTAAAAGCTTGTGTTAATGAAGAGCCTGTCTCGATATCGTTTTTTATTTCATTTAGCAATTTAGTCACGGAGGGGTTCGAGTGCCCTTTGGCGACTATATCAAATGAGGTTAGTAGTGGAACTCCTGACTTCAGCATTGTTGCAAGTTGTCGTGTAAACATTGCAATATCTTGTTCGGTGATTTTGCTGCCGCCGCGCATGCGAATTTTTTTTACGCTGGCAACGTTAACGCCTTGGCGTCTTAAGGTATTTTTGACGACAGCTTCACCACTAGCGCGCATTTCACCACTGACGGCTTTTCCTGTTCGATCTTTCCCTTTCCAGTGAAAAGTAAATTCTTTCACAGCTGTGCTGGCTGCTTTTTTTATGGTTGCCATATTGTGGCCCTCTATTCGTTAGTCACGGCCATGATTTCTTCAAGTGAAGTTAGGCCTTGTTTTACTTTTCTTAGTCCTGCTTCGCGCAGTGATAGTACACCCTCTCTGCGCGCCTGATCGGCAATGTCAATTGCATTCCCGTTACTCATGATGATGCGATTGAGGTCGTCCGTAATCGGCATGACTTGGTAAATGCCTACACGGCCTTTGTAGCCTGTGTCTTTACAGATCTCGCAGCCTTTAGGCCCATAAGCTTTCCAGCTGCCATCAAGATCGCTCTGCTCGAAGCCTGCGCTCAAGAGCGCGGCTTCAGGTATATCTACAGGCTGTTTACAGCTGCATAGTCGACGCGCGAGGCGCTGTGCGGTGATTAAAATGACGGACGAGGCAATATTAAAGGGCTGTATGCCCATATTGAGCATACGCGTCAATGTGGTTGGCGCGTCATTGGTATGTAGGGTCGAAAACACCATGTGGCCGGTCTGTGCGGCTTTAATGGCAATGTCGGCCGTTTCTAGGTCGCGAATCTCACCCACCATAATGATGTCTGGATCTTGCCGCAAAAATGCTTTAAGCGCGGCAGAGAAAGTTAGGCCTGCCTTGTCGTTTACATTGACTTGATTAATGCCAGGCAAATTAATCTCGCAGGGGTCTTCTGCGGTTGAGATGTTGATATCAGGTTTGTTGAGCAAATTTAAGCATGTATAAAGTGAGACAGTCTTACCTGAGCCAGTGGGTCCTGTTACCAATACCATGCCATAGGGGCGCTGAATTGCTTCAAGAATAATTGCTTTTTGATCTGGATCGTAGCCTAGGGCATCAATACCTAGTGTTGCGGAAGATGGATCTAAAATCCGCATTACAATTTTTTCGCCGTGCATCGTAGGCAGTGTTGATACCCGAAAGTCAATCGCGCGACTTTTAGATAAAACAAGCTTCATACGGCCGTCTTGTGGGATGCGTTTTTCTGAAATATCTAACTTTGAAATGACTTTAATGCGCGAAGAGATTTTTTCTTTGATTGCTAGCGGTGGTGTTGCTACTTCGCGTAGTACGCCGTCAACTCGGTAGCGGATTCGGAAAAATTTTTCGTAGGGTTCAAAGTGGATGTCGGATGCACCTTGATTGATCGCATCCATTAACATTTTTTGTAGGTATTTAACGACGGGTGCATCATCAATCTCGAGATTGGCGGCATTGTCTTGTACTGGTTGGTCATCACCGCCCGCCATTTCTAGCTCGGCTTCATCGATGGCCATGTCTTTGAGGGTTGCCCCACTGGCTTCGATCATTTTACCAAGTAAAACGGCGAGCTTTGGGTCTTCAACGATAATGGGTTCGACTTGGGCGTTAGTTTGGAAGCGGACGTTTTCCACCGCAGCCATATTGGTGATGTCTGAAATGCCAATAAAAAGTTTGGTACCGCGCTTATAGAGCGGAACTAAGCGTTGCGTTTGCATCGCTTTGGCGTCAAGAATGCCTTGCGGAATATAGCTTGGATCAACCCGATCCAGATCCAGTAGCGGATAACCAAATGTTTTGGACGAGAAATCTGCAACGTCGCGCGCGGACATTTTCTTGCTTTGAATTAGCTGTTCAATAAATGATATTTTGTTACTGGCAGCGGTAGTTTGTAAAGCTTCGGCATCGGCTTCGATTAGGCGTCCGTGTTGCACTAGGAGTCGTGCAAGCCCAGAAATATGAGGTGCGGTCATAAGCGCGAGATAACTCCAAAGCTTTTATTGTTTGAAATGAACGTTGCCACAAATATAGTGTGCTTTATCGTTTTTCGCTTGCAGTCTATCAGATGTAACAGGATTGGCGGTGTGACGATGTGGCGTAGCTGATTCAATGTTGTATCAGTGTTGCTTTATTATTGGTTTGTATCGCTGACTCTGAAAAGTACAAAGATCTAGTTTGGCCTTAAGTTTTTTTGGTTTTGATGCTGTATTGTTCGCTAGCCCTTGCTGATAAATACCTCTAGGGCAATACGTGTTCCGATGTAGCCAAGGAAAAGCAGGCCGAATCCTATCAGAGCCCAATTCGCTGCAAAGCGGCCGCGCCAGCCGTGGCTGACTCTGCCTATGAGTAGTGTGCCGAAGATCACCCAGGATGCCAGCGCAAAAATTGTCTTGTGCGAGAAGGAAAAAAATAAGCCGCTAGTCTGTTCTGAAAAAATACTACCGGTAATAAGCGCGGCCGTCAGTAAGGTAAATCCGGTGGCAACACAGCTAAACAGTAGTTTTTCTAGCGTTAGCAAGGGAGGGAGGGTACGGGCTAATATTTTCTTGCTGTTGTGGTGCAAGTTTTTATCGGAAAAGCGCATTAGAATGGCCACCGCCGCGGCATTGACGATCAGGCCTTGTGCAAGCATCGCGAGTAGAAAGTGACTGCGGGATAAGTTGTTTTGTGCGTAGCTGATGGCATGCCCAGTCGGTAAAATCATCGAAAGCAGCACAAAGCTGGCGATAAAGGCAAACAGCGGGGGTTCAAGCCCATCCAGTTTCCAGCGCAGTTTGCCCAATAAATAAACGTTTAAACTGAGCCAGGCCGTGAGGGATAAGGACTCTGCCGCGCCAAAGTGTAATTGCTGTTGGCTAAGGATGGGGAGGAGTACCGCCGCACCATGTGTAAAATACACCGCGAGCAGCAGGGCTTGCTCAGGCGCGCGCCGTGCGCTGCTGTGCCCAACAAGGCGAATTTGGCAAAAGTGCCAGCCGAGTAGCAGGTAAATGAGAAAGGTCAGTGGCGTAAGCAGGGTGAGCACGTCAATTCAGGGTAAAATGTCGATTGTTTAGTCTAACAGAGTCGGTGCCCACTCGGCATCAACCGCATTAAAGGTGTAACGCATGTTTGAAAATCTGTCTGGCCGTTTAGGTGGTGTCGTTAAAACGTTGCGCGGCAACGCCCGCTTGACTGAAGACAATATGAAGGATGCGCTGCGCGAAGTGCGCATGGCGCTACTTGAGGCCGATGTGGCATTGCCAGCGGTCAAGCAATTTATTGCTGATGTGAAAGTACGTGCTGAAGGTCAAGAGGTGGTTGGCAGCCTTACGCCGGGCCAAGCATTGATCGGTGTGGTGTACGAAGAACTCACTAAGCTAATGGGCGCACAAAATGATGCGCTGAATTTGGCCGCGGTGCCGCCGGCTGTGATTTTAATGGCGGGTTTGCAAGGTGCGGGTAAAACCACCACTTCGGGTAAGTTGGCCAAGCTATTAAAAGAAACGCAAAAGAAAAAAGTACTACTGGTTTCTGCTGATGTGTATCGTCCTGCTGCGATTGAGCAGCTTAAAACCTTAGCGGGTCAATTGACTGTCGATTGGTTTCCTTCTGATGTAACGCAAAAACCGGTTGATATTGCGCTGGCGGCGATTGATCATGCCAAACGCCATTTTTATGATGTGCTGATTGTCGATACTGCGGGTCGTTTGGCGGTAGACGAAGCAATGATGGCCGAGATTAAGGCCTTGCACGCCGCTGTTAACCCGATTGAAACCCTATTCGTTGTTGATGCGATGCAGGGGCAGGATGCGGTGAATGTGGCGCAGGCATTTAATGCCACGCTGCCGCTGACGGGTATTGTTCTCACCAAGATGGATGGTGATTCGCGCGGTGGTGCGGCTTTGTCGGTGCGCCATGTAACGGGTAAGCCGATTAAATTCTTGGGAACCGGTGAGAAGCTAACAGGGCTGGAGCCGTTCCATCCGGATCGGATGGCAAGTCGCGTCCTTGGCATGGGCGATGTGCTTTCTTTAATCGAAGATGTGAAGAACTCGGTCGACGAAGCTGAAGCGCTGAAAATGATGAAAAAGGTCAAATCCGGCAAGGGATTTGATCTGGAGGACTTTAAAACCCAAATTCAGCAAATGAAGAAAATGGGTGGTATGTCGGCTTTGATGGATAAATTGCCTGGCAATATGGCGGCGATGGCCGATAGCCAAGTTACTGACAAATCCGTTGCGCGGATTGAAGGCATTATCAATTCAATGACGCCGCTTGAACGCCGCAAGCCAGAGTTACTGAAAGCCAGTCGCAAACGCCGCATTGCGGCAGGTGCTGGCGTATCGGTGCAAGAAGTGAATCGTTTGCTCAAGCAATTTGAGCAAACCCAAAAAATGATGAAGCAATTCTCGGGTGGCGGCATGGCAAAAATGATGCGTGGCCTAAAAGGGATGATGCCAGGGATGTAAAGTGCGAGGCATGAGGAGTTTGTGTGGTTGGGTATTTGTCACTGGGCTTTATTTAGTGGTTGTTTGACTCGTATACCATCGCACTTGCACCTCACGCCTTTCACTTCCCCCCTCGCCGTTCAGAAGTTAATTGCCCATCATCCTTGCGGTGAAGTCTGATTTCTGGCAGAATCGCCGCCTTTCTGCTAATTACCAATATTGGGTTTTATTATGGTCGTGATTCGTCTAGCTCGTGGTGGCGCAAAAGATCGCCCGTTCTACAACATCGTTGTGACTGACTCGCGCAATCGCCGCGATGGTCGTTTCATCGAGCGCGTAGGTTTTTACAATCCTCAAGCCCGTGGCGCTGAAGAAACTGTACGTTTGACGCAAGATCGTCTGACTTACTGGCTCGGCGTTGGCGCACAGCCTTCTGACACTGTTGCTCGTTTGATCAAAAACGCAGCTAAGTAATCAGTGTTAAAAGATCAGAAGTCCTCAGCAGTTGCCACAGCAGTACCAGATGATCTGGTGTCGATGGGGTATGTGAATGGGGCTTTTGGCATTCAAGGCTGGATTAGTCTTGTTGCTGATACCGAAAGCGCCGATAGCCTGTTGGACTATCCAGTCTGGTGGCTAGGGCGTAACGGTGTTTTCCGCGCGTATACTGTGGTGGATTCGCATATGCAGCCTAAGAAATTGGGCGCAAAACTCGAAGGTGTCAATGACCGCGACGCGGCCTTTGCACTCAAAGGTAGCGAGATTTTTATCCCACGCAGCAGTATGCCGCCGGCGGCTGAAGGTGAATATTACTGGGCTGATTTAATCGGTTTAGTCGTAATTAACCAGCAAGATGAGCGCTTGGGTGTCATTGAGAAGCTGTTTGAAACCGGCGCGAACGATGTCATCGTGGTAAAAGACGAGGCAACTGAACGTCTGGTGCCCTTTGTTGGGCATGTGGTGCTGGATGTTAATCTTGAAACGCGTGTGATGCGCGTGGATTGGGGCTTGGATTATTAATCTCAAGCGCCAGGCTTGGTGTAGGCGTGCAAAAATTTGATGGCAAGGCGTCGAAGCCGCAGTCAGTACAATTGAGTACAGCCAGGCAAGACAACGAAGCAAGAAATTTTTTGCTTAAAGTATTAGGTTCGCATGCAATTTGATGTTGTCACGTTGTTTCCGGAAATGTTTGAAGCAATCAGTGCGCACGGGGTCACTCGGCGAGCTGTTGAAATCAACTTGATCGGGCTGACTACATGGAATCCGCGAACATACACAACAGATAACTATCATCGTGTCGATGATCGCCCCTTCGGTGGTGGTCCTGGGATGGTGATGTTGCCTGCTCCGTTGGATGAGGCTTTGGCTGCGGCTAAGCAACATCAGCGTGATGTAGGTTGTGTGCCACACACGATTTACCTGTCGCCGCAAGGCGCGCCGCTCACTCACAAGAAAGCTGAACAATTGGCGCAAATGCCCGGTTTGGTTTTGTTATGTGGTCGGTACGAAGGCGTTGATGAGCGTGTTATCCAGACGCAAGTCGATGAAGAAATTTCGGTCGGTGATTATGTATTGTCGGGTGGCGAATTGCCCGCGATGATTCTAATCGACGCGGTATCCCGCTTGATACCTGGTGTGCTCAATACCGCAGCCAGTGCAGTGGAAGATTCTTTTGTGGATGGGTTGCTGGATTGTCCGCATTACACCCGTCCCGAAAATTATCGCGGCATGATGGTGCCTGATGTCTTGATGTCGGGAAATCATGCAGCAATAAGGCGCTGGCGCCTGAAGCAGTCACTCGGTCGTACTTGGTTACGCCGTCCTGATTTGTTGCAAGGTCGTCAGTTAACTAAAGAGGAAGCTCGGCTTCTGGCTGAATTCAAAACTGAATATGCAGCACTCCCAAATCCTTAAAACTTGGGCAGAAGGTACGGTTTCACATACGGAGTAGTATCCAAATGAATTTGCTACAAATTCTTGAGCAAGAAGAAATTGCTCGTTTAAACAAAGCGATCCCTGATTTTGCACCTGGCGACACTGTTGTCGTTAGCGTAAAAGTGAAAGAGGGTACTCGTGAACGTCTACAGGCTTACGAAGGCATCGTTATTGCTAAGCGTAACCGTGGTCTAAACAGCGCGTTTATCGTGCGTAAAATTTCTTCTGGCATGGGTGTTGAGCGTACTTTCCAAACGTACTCTCCATTGGTTGCTGGTATCGAAGTTAAACGCCGTGGTGACGTTCGCCGCGCGAAACTGTACTACCTCCGTGATCGTTCAGGTAAATCTGCACGTATTAAGGAAAAATTGCCAGCTCGTAAAGTGGCTGCAGTTCAAGCGTAATCTCGCTTTAATTGCAACTGCATCGCTTGCTTGCTTTGCAGGTGACGAGAAAACCCCGCATGACTTGCGGGGTTTTTTGTTGTCTGGTGTATTGGGTATTGTGATGTAGTCATTGCTAAATAATATTTGCAATCAAATACCCTGTAGTAATGATTGTTTGGCCGCGCTGATGACCGCTTGGCTGAGTCGCTCTAATTTGGGTGATTGCACGCGCCAGCAATGCCAGTAAAGGTTGACGTCGGTGGGGTGAGCGGGTGCAAGGTCTACCAAACTGCCGCTGGCCAATAATTCCCGATATTGCAGCTCAGGCACCATGCCGTAGCCTAGCCCCAGCTGTATCGCCTGTAAAAATGCCTCGCTCGACGGCACGTAATGGCAGTGAATATGCTTGCTGGGTAAACCCAGTGAGTCGAGTAGGAAATTAGCTTGCAGTGCATCTTTACGGTTAAACACCATCAAAGGTGCCAAACGCGCCGCCTCGCGTTGTAGTCCGTGCGGAAAATAACGCGCCGCAAATTGTGGGTGCGCCAACAGGCGATAGCGCATGATACCCAGTGGTTCGGCACGGCAGCCGCGCAGCGCTTCGCTTTCGCTTGAAACGCCTGCTAGTGCGTGACCCGATTCTAAAAAAGTGTAGGTATGGTCTTGGTCGTCGACTGTGATGTCGAGTAACACACGCTCGGATATTAAAAAATCAGCTAGCGCCGGCAGTAGCCATGTGGCGAGCGTGTCGTGATTGACCACAATCGGTACGGTGAGGGCTTGATCCGCATCCAGCTCAGCAAAAAACTCACTTTCCAGTAAATGGCTCCGGCGAAGGTATTGCGCCAAGCGCTGCCCGGCGCGAGTGGGGCGGCAAGGGCGGGTGCGGTGGAGTAAAGGCGTGCCAAGTTGGCTTTCCAGCGCGCTCACGCGTTGCGAAATGGCCGATGCAGTCAGATGCAATTGCACTGCGGCTTGTTCAAAGCTGCCGCTATCGATGACTGCCAGCAGTGCTTCGCCCTTGCGGATGTCGAGCATGATCGACCCTATATTAAGAAAAATTAATCATTAATTAGAAATAATAAATCATATTTAGTTTTACGACAGTGTCCATGACAATCAGCTCAACACAAAACAGGTGAGTCATGATGATTGATTGGATGGTTTTTATTAAAGCGTTGGGTTTATGCGCGGCGCTGATTATGGCGATTGGCGCACAAAATGCGTATGTGCTACGGGTAGGGATTCAGCGCCAGCACTTAATGATGACGTTGGCGGTTTGTATTATATTGGATGCCTTGTTAATTGCTTTGGGCGTGCTGGGGATGGGCGCTTTGGTGCAGGCCTCGCCAATTTTGCTGGGCGCAGCACGCTGGGGCGGGGCGGCTTTTTTAATTTGGTATGGCTTGCGCAGTTGGACGGCTATTTTGCGTCGAGATACCGCGCTGGAAGTGGAACCTAGTGCAGCACCCATCAGCGCGAAGCGCGCGTTGATCACGATCTTGGCGATTTCGCTCCTCAATCCACACGTGTATTTGGATACCGTGGTGCTATTGGGCTCAATCGGCGGCAGTTATCCCGCTAGTTTGCAGCCGAGCTTTATTTTGGGCGCAGCGAGTGCGTCTTTACTTTGGTTTTGTGTGTTGGGTTTTGCCGCTCACGCGCTGTCACGCCATTTATCACGCCCTGCCGCTTGGCAGTGGATTGATGGCATTACCGGCGGCACGATGCTGTTTTTAGCGGGCACTTTGGTGCTTGCTTAATCGGGTAGCGCTTCAACCATGGCCTTGATTTTGATTGCCTTTTCAAAATGATCGAGTCGATGCGTTTGAATCCACCATGTTGCCGCTTCCATCAATAAAGTTGGATTTTCGTTTTTATTGGCAAAAAAGGCGTAAAACGATAAGCCAACCTCTTCGCCTTTTTGATCTATTTTTTGCTGGCAAACAGCGATGATTTTTTGTTTAAGCTGAGGTGTCATTTTGTCAGTTGAAGGGTATTTGCATGTGGTCTTTATTGAATAACGACTACATGCAAATACATCAGTAATTAATTTCAGGTGCAATTATTTCTGCGTAATCATACAGTGCGGCCAAAATCGCCTCGCCGCGTTCATCGGCGTCTTCCGACAGGCGATCAATTTCTTCGCTGTATTGTTCTAGTGTTCGCGCACCCGCGGCGCCATCAAACAGCTTGTCGCTACGCCATTGATCCCAACGCTGCATTTCTTGCTCGTTGAGGCTACTTGGGTAATTTCTAGCGCGGTAGCGGAAAAATAATTCTTCGAGTTGGCGGTCGTCAAAATGCGCTTGTTCGATGGCGAGTTTCTCTGGTGAGAGCGTGCGGATTCGATTGAGCGTGCGGCGGTCGGTGGGCGAAACAAAGCCACCATATAGATTGGCATCGACATCGGTTTTTTCGCTACTGGCTTCGCGTTTAAACACCTCGCGCCAAATCTCGGCTACATTGCTACCCGTCGCCAATTGCGCCGCATGTGCTTGAATCTGCGCCATATCGACGCCCCACAGTGCAGCTTGTTCGGCGCTCAGTGTTTTAAGGTTGCCGACCACAATCGGAGATTTGTTGGCATGAATGGTTTTGATCGGTAGGCGAGTTACGCCCTCGGGCAAGTCTGCTAGTTTGGTAAACATCCGTTCGCGCATCGTCGCTGCGTCGAGCGTAAACAATTCGCTTGGATCAAAAGCCAAATCCCACACGATGATTTCATTTTTATTGCTGGGGTGCATTGCGAGTGGCCAGACAATCGCTAAATTGCCGCGCTCTACGCCGTACATGCCAGAAATATGAATAAACGGTTTTGGATTGGCGAGATTGATCTCGTCGAAAACACGATCTTTTTTGCGCAGCGCCAGACAGAAATCAAACAGACGTGGCTGTTTCTCACGAATTAAGCGGGCCAGCGCAATTGTCGCGCGCACATCAGACAGTGCATCATGCGCTGCTTCGTGAACTAAGCCATTTGCCGCACTCAGCATTTCGAGCTTGAAACTCACCTTGCCTTCTTCATTGATCGGCCACTCAATCCCCGCTGGGCGCAGCGCATAGGTCGCGCGCACCACATCCAGTAAATCCCAACGCGAGCAATCATTTTGCCATTCACGCGCATACGGATCCATCAAATTGCGCCAGAACATGTATCGCGTTACTTCATCATCAAAGCGAATGGTGTTGTAACCAACGCCGATGGTGCCGGGCTGCGCGAGTTCGCGCTCGATCAGATGCGCAAATTGATTTTCTGGCACGCCTTTTTCTAGGCAAGTTTGCGGTGTGATGCCGGTGAGCAAGCAGGCAAACGGGTCGGGTAGAAAGTCATTGGCGGGTTGGCAATAGATCATCAGCGGTTCGCCGATTTCGTTCAGCTCACTGTCGGTACGAATACCTGCAAATTGGCTAGGGCGATCTAAGCGGGGTACTGCGCCAAAGGTTTCATAGTCATGCCAGAAAAAAGTAGTGCTCATTGTGGGCTTATCAATCAATTTTCAAGATTTCGTCATCATAACGGGAATGGCTGGGCTTTGGGTTGCTGATGAAAAAATGACGGCACAAATTGTGTGCTGGACTTGCGGTTTCCGAGGGTGATTGTGCTTATTGGTGAGCTGCGCCATGCGTGATCTATTTTGTATCTTTTTTATCTTTCATAAGAAATAAGGTCTAAATTGAAAATTTGTGGCGTTTCCTTGATGCTGGATTGACGCGATTGCCTTTGCGTTTTCGGTCGTTCATTTGGAATAAACTGATGCAACGCTTTTCGCTTTCTCTGCGCTATGTTTTGATCCTGTCCGTTTTGCTTGGGCTGATTGTGCCTTCGTGGCTGGCGTTTCAAATTGAGCGCAATGATTTGCAGCAGCGATTGATGCAAACGCAGCAGCAAGATCGAGATCGGCAAGCTGATTTGTTGGCGGATAGTTTACGAAACTCCCTGTGGAATTTTGAGCCTAAATTTGCCGCATCTCTAATTGATAACATTATGAAAGATCCGCAAATCACCTCGATTCGAGTCACTCGGTGGCCTGGAGGTGGTGTGTTTATCGAGCGGAGTAAGGCCAATCTTGCTATCGATTCTACGGTTGTTCGCGAGATTAAGCTCGAAAATGGCCGCATTGGGACGGTTACGGTTTCGGTGAATAACGTAGCCATTGAGCGTGCTATTGCAGAGGCGCAGCAACGATTTTTGTGGCGCACCGGCGGTATTGGGCTTGGTGCAATGCTGCTCATTTTATTGGTCTTGCACTGGCGGCTCACGCGCCCAATCAATCGCTTGGTGGTGCAGGCGGAGTCATTGGCAGGTGGGAACTTACAAGACGAGTTGACGTGGTTGCGCAATGATGAGCTGGGGCGAGTAGGGCATAGTTTAGAGAAAATGCGGCAGTCCTTAAGTCAGTTACTGGGTGAGTTACAGGGCTTGAATCTGGATTTGCGAACCGAGAATAGCCAACGGAAAACAGCTGAGGCGCAATTGGCCCGTTATGCCGAGGAGTTAGAGGACAGAGTCCATGAACGTACCTTGGCACTGTCCAATGTGAATGAAGAGTTGGCGGCAACCTTGGCGTCGCAGCGTGAAGCTGAGGCATCTTCACGTGCTGCGAAGGAAATGTTGGAGCGTCTCATCGATACGGCCAATGTGATGGTGGTGGGGGTGAATGCTGAAGGTCGAGTTGTTTTATTTAATAGCGTAGCAGAAGAAATTACAGGTTACGCTCGTCAGCAGGTTTTGGGGCACGTTTGGAGTCGCTTAGGGATCATACTTGAACCCGAGCAGTGGCAAGGTGACGGTGCTGACTTGAGTCAAATTGCCCTGCAGCACAATCAAAATATCCGCAGCTACTCTGGCCAAGTGCGCACCATTGACTGGCGTAATAGCGTGCAACAGCAGGTCACGCCGCAGGGTGTGGCTCTCATCTCGTTTGGATTGGATATTACGGATCGTTTGCGGATGGAGCAGGTCTTAGTTGAGGCTCGCGAAGTTGCCGATGCCGCCAATAAGAGCAAGAGCGAGTTTCTGGCCAATATGAGCCATGAAATCCGCACCCCAATGAATGCCATCATGGGGATGACCGACCTCGCGCTACGTACTGATTTAAGCGATAAGCAACGTAATTATCTAGAAAAAGTCAGCGTTGCAGCGGCTGGGCTGCTCGGTGTGATTAATGATGTTTTGGATTTTTCTAAAATCGAGGCGGGTAAGCTAAGTTTTGAAATGCGGGCGTTTTCACTTGAAAAAGTACTACATCACGTGGCTTCACTGTCGGCTGCTAAGTTGCATAGCAAAAATTTGGAATTGCTGTTTGATGTTGCACCCGAGATTCCCGATGGCTTAGTGGGGGATGAGTTGCGCCTTGGGCAGGTGCTACTGAATTTATTGAGTAATGCGATTAAATTTACCGAGACTGGCGAAATACAGTTACGCATCCGAAAAATCGACGGCGACATGTCCTCTATTCGATTGCGTGTGGAAGTTCAAGACACAGGAATTGGCTTAACGCCCGAGCAGCGGCAGCGCATGTTTCAGCCTTTTGAGCAGGCCGATGCTTCGACGACGCGTCGTTTTGGGGGAACTGGGTTAGGACTCTCAATTACCAAGAGCTTGGTGAACATGATGGGGGGCGAGGTTTCGGTCGAGAGCAAGCTGGGGGTTGGCAGTACCTTTATTTTTACGGCCTGCTTTGCGGTGCAGGCTGAGCAGCAGAGTCTTTCTCCTTTCGATTTTACTCAATTCAAACAGCTGCGTGTTTTAGTGGTGGATGACAACTCCACTGCCTGTCGAATTATGGACGAGATGTTGAGCTCGATGCAGATTCAGCATCAAGTCCTCGCCGAAGGTCAGGCAGCGCTGCTTGAATTGGCTGCGGCACAGGAGCGCGGAGAGCCTTATCACCTTGCTTTGATGGATTGGCAGATGCCGGGTCTTGACGGATTGGAGGTGTTGCGATGGATTCGTCAGCATGATGACATTGCCGATACCTTATCGGTCGTGATGGTGACTGCCTATAGTCGTGATGATTTAATAGATGCGGCAAAGGGCTTGCGAGTCGATGATATTTTAGAAAAACCGGTAAGCCCGTCAAAGTTACTCGATAGCATGATGCAAGTGATGGGGCATGGTCATGTACCATCACCACGGTTGCCGCAACAGCGTCAAAAGATAACGACTGCGCACCTTAGAGGCGCAAGTATTTTGCTGGTTGAGGATAACGAAGTGAATCAGGAGCTGGCTGTTGATATCCTCACTCAGGCAGGTATGAAGGTCGATGTGGCGAATAATGGACAAGAAGCGCTAAATCAATTGGCTGCACATCGCTATGACGCGGTATTGATGGATTGGCAAATGCCCATCATGGATGGTTTTGAAGCAACACGGCGCATTCGTGAGGACGCGCGGTTTGTCAATTTGCCGATTATTGCTATGACCGCGAATGCGATGGCGGGTGATCGCGAAAAGTGCCTGGCAGTGGGGATGAATGATCATTTGGGTAAACCGATTGCAGTGGATGAATTGATCGCTGTACTCGCTCGTTGGATTGGGCGTGATGGTGAGGTGCCGACGGAGGTGCCGCCTGAGCTTGCAATGCAAAAGGTAGCCAGTGTCGGGCAGCAAATTCCAGTTCTGCAAGGCGTGAATGTGGCGATGGCACTAGAGCGTTTACGTGGCAATGTCGGTCAATATCGACGCTTTTTAACTCGGTTTGTTGAGACGCAAAGTGATGTCGTAGAGAATCTGCAGCAATTGTGGTTGCAGGGGCGGCGTGATGATGCCGAGCGCTTGGCGCATACCTTGAGGGGCTTGGTGGCTTATATTGGTGCAGATGAATTGGTTCAAGCCGCCAAATCCATTGAACAGGCGATAAAAAATCACCACGATGAGCAAGTTGCTGGTTTGATCGCTGAGTTGGCCTATCCCGTGCAAGGTTTGTTGCAATCGATTCATTTACTGCCGGATGTGTCGATTTCTGCATCCGAAGAACTCACCAACGCATCTCCACCATTGCCCGCACAATTAAGTCACTTGGCCTCATTGCTGGCTCAAGATGATACGCAGGCAGTGGGATTGCTAACTCAAATTAATGCCGCATTGAGTGGACATCGAGGAGGGAGTGATTTTGTAAAAGTGAGTCAATTGATTCGTCAGTTTGAGATGGATCTCGCGCTTGTTGCACTTCAAGACTGGTGTCAATCTTATGGGCTTGTTTTGTCTGCGCTTGACGCATCGACTGAGCAGGGTGGTCGCATATGAGCGAGCGAGCAAGTATTTTAATCGTGGATGATGCGCCAGAGAATCTGGAGTATTTAAGCAGTATCTTGTCGCCGATCTATAAAGTACGCGCAGCGAGCAATGGGGATCGAGCGCTGGCGATTGTGATGTCGGAAACGCCGCCAGATTTAATCCTGCTGGATATTATGATGCCAGGTATTGATGGCTATGAAGTTTGCCGTCAAATAAAAGCCAGCCCTTTGCGACGTAGTATTCCCATTTTATTTGTCACGGCCTTGGGCGAGGAAACAGAGGAGGCGAAGGGCTTGGCAATGGGGGCGGAGGATTACATTAGCAAACCCTACAGTGCCTCGATTGTGTTGGCTCGTGTTAATACTCAGTTGGTAATCAATACGCAATCACGCGAATTGGAATGCGCAAATGCGGCGCTATCGCATACGCTGGCCCATTTGCAGCAAACTCAGTCTGAGCTGGTCGAGAATCAAAAATTGGCCGCATTGGGGCGTATGGTGGCGGGGTTGGCGCATGAGCTTAATACTCCGATTGGTATTGCGCTGACCACCTGTACGGCGATGGGGAGTTGGGTACGGACGCTGTCCAATTCGATCGAACAGGGAGGGTTGAAACGATCTTCGTTGCTTGATTATCTACAGCACACCAGTGAGGCGAGCGAAGTCCTTGAGCGCGCCTTAAATCGTTGCGCCTATCTGGTTGAAAGCTTTAAAAAATTGACCATTCGGGATGAGGACGCGGTATTTAGTACATTTGACTTGTCAGATATGGTCACCATGGCCTGTTATCCAGTTTCTGATTTGTTGCAAGCTGAGGGTATTCAACTACAAATTCACGTAGCTCCGATCCAAATGTTGAGTTGCCCCATGTTGATTGTCGATGTATTCAATCATTTAATCAGAAACGCGAAAGAGCATGCGTTTATCGACCAAGTACAGCCCTTGATTTGTATCGAGGCTGCGGCTAGAGATGGCTTGGTTACGATTTCCGTTAGCGATAACGGTTGCGGTATCCCTGAGGCGCTACAAGATCGAATCTTTGAGCCGATGTTTACAGTGACGCTGGGTAATGGCGGGTTGGGGCTTGGGCTGAGTATTGTCTGGGATATTGTCACCAATCGCTTAGGTGGTTCAATTCGAGTGCAAAATCAGCTCGGCGGCGGTTGTCGTTTTGTGATGGTTTTGCCGCAGGAGTTAAAGCCCTCGGCTAATGCGTTGTGAGTAGGGCCGTGTTTATGGCTCTGTGTCTTTCAATACTCGCTGCAGGCAATCAATTGAAGTTCATATTTAGAAGCGTTGTTGCACAAACTAGATCTCGGTCAAGCGCCCCCAAACCCCAGACGGATTTATCCCACATGCATCGTTGTCGGTGTGCCTAGCGGTGCGAAGCGATTGAAAGATTGCTGCACTCATTTGCAACTCCGCCACCTGACGATCAAAGTCTCGTGCCATTACTCGCTCACCTAATAATTTAAAGCTGCGCACTTTAGTTTCTAGCGTTAATGTTGGCAGCCCGGCCCGCATTGGTGTGGCACTGGGCTGGTTTGAGTTGTGCCACTGCTGGCCGTTTTGAGTGCGATGCTGACAGCGCTGAGTTGTTTTTGATATTGCTCTACATGACAGGCAGGGCATGTGGCGAGGGGGGCATCACTCATTTTTTGTAAGTGATCGCCTTGGTGACCACATTCAGCGCAGCGATAAGCATAAATCGGCATGGCTCAACTTCCCTATTGAATTTCTACTTAGCTTAACTCAAAAGTGTAGGCCGATACAGGATAGTGAAATCTTGAATGGCTTGGTTAGCGCAAATCCGCTATAAGTGGCTTTTGCATATTTGGCAGGTTTAAAGTGATGCTCAGTCAGCAGCTCACCCTTGTTTTGCTTTTGTTGCAGCAAACTTGCGTCTTTTTGGTGATCGCTTGGTTGTTGGCGCGCACGCCTTTGTTCACGCCCTTGATGCAGGTGACGATCCGTTTGCCACACAAGCTGACTTGTTACTTGGTGTTTTCTGGTTTTTGTATCTTGGGTACGCAGCTGGGTCTAAAAGTGGATGACTCAATCGCCAATATTCGCGCGATTGGTGCCGTGTTGGGTGGTTTGCTCGGTGGGCCATCGGTTGGTTTGGCGGTGGGATTTACCGGTGGATTTCATCGCTATACCTTGGGTGGCCCCACTGATCTTGCCTGCATGATTTCAACGATTTGCGAAGGTTTGTTTGGCGGCGCGGTACATCGAGTGCTAATTCGCCGTGGCCGTGTTGATCTCTTATTTCAGCCCATGCTGGTGGGTTCAGTCGCTTTGGTTGCGGAAATGATGCAGATGCTAATTATTTTAGCGGTGACGCGTCCTTGGAGTACGGCGCTTTCCGTGGTGAGTCATGTTGCATTGCCGATGTTGGTCGCCAATAGCGTCGGCGCCGCATTGTTTATGCGTCTTTTACTGGATCGGCGTGCATTGGCAGAGCAGTTTTCGAATGCGTTTTCGGCACATGCGCTGAGGATCGCCGCGCGTACCGAAGGTGTGCTGCGCGCCGGTTTTAATGAAGCCAATTCAATGAAAGTCGCGCGGATCATTTCAGAGGAAACCGGCGTGGGCGCGGTGGCGATTACCGATAGGGAAAAATTGCTAGCGTTTACTGGAACGGGCTCCGACCACCATTTGCCCGGTACGCCGATTACCTCGCAGCACACATTGCACGCGATTCGTGATAATCGGGTGGTGTACGCCGATGGGAATGAAGTGGCCTACCAATGTTCAATTCATGCGGATTGTCGCTTGGGCTCGACCTTGGTGATTCCTTTGCAAGACGCCGACGATCAAGTGATCGGCACGATTAAGCTGTATGAGCCCAAGGGGCGCCTGTTTGCCAAACTCAATCGCACCTTGGGTGAGGGTATCGCGAAGCTATTGTTGCGGCAAATTTTAACTGGGCGAATTGAGGCGCAGCGCGCCTTGCTGGCACAGTCCGAAATTAAACTGCTGCATGCACAAGTGAATCCGCATTTTTTATTTAATGCGCTCAATACACTGAATGCCGTGATTCGAATTGATCCTGATCGTGCTCGCACCTTGGTGCAGCATTTATCAACCTTCTTCCGTAAAAATCTCAAACGACCCGATGAGGTGGTCGCCTTAGCCGATGAGCTTGAGCACATCAACGCTTATTTACAGATTGAGCTGGCGCGCTTTGGTGACCGCTTGAATGTGGCGGTGGAGATTGACCCCGTCTTTTTGCAAGTGCGCTTGCCTGCATTCTCGCTACAGCCCTTGGTTGAGAACGCGATTAAGCATGGCACTTCACAGCTTTTGGGTATGGGTCAGCTGACCTTGTCGGCCGAGCTTGGCAGCCGCGCCAACACATTGCTGCTGCATGTAGAAGACAATGCAGGGCTATTTGAGCCCAGCCGAAAAAGTAGTGATGGCATGGGCATGAGTTTGGTTGATCGCCGCCTGAAAGCGCGGTTTGGCCCTGAATATGGCCTGAGTGTTGAGAAAATCCCCGATCAATTTACCCGCATCACTTTGACGCTGCCCCTAACAGAGGAAATTGCATAATGCGTGCCTTGATTGTTGATGATGAGCCGCTCGCTCGTGATGAGCTACGCAGCTTATTGCTTGCAGAAGGCATTGAGGTCGTTGGCGAGGCGAGCCATGCCATCGAAGGCATGCAATTAATTAATCAACTGCGGCCTGAGGTAGTTTTTCTTGATATTCAGATGCCGCGAATTTCTGGCCTGGAGATGGTGGCTATGCTCGACCCTGAGCGGCAACCCTTGATTGTGTTTGTGACTGCGTATGATGAGCATGCAGTGAAAGCATTTGAAGAGCAGGCGTTTGATTATTTGCTTAAGCCTGTTGAAGCGCTGCGTTTGGGTAAAACACTGGCGCGATTAAGAAAATCGCAAGGGAGTGCGCCCGATTACGGTGCCTTGGCGCCACGAGAAGCGCTAAAGCAATTGCCTTGCCATCGGCATGATCGGATTGTGTTGCTGCCAATTGATGAGCTTGAGTTTGTCACCGCGCGTTTGTCTGGTGTGTATTTGGTTGGTCGAGAAGGTCATGAGCATTTCACTGAACTCACACTGAAAACATTGGAAGAAAAAACCAAGCTATTGCGTTGCCATCGTCAGCATTTGGTGAATCCAGACAAAATCGCTGAAATTGTCTTGCTCGATGGTGGTGGTGCCGAGTTACTCACGCGTGGTGGATTGAGCGTGCCGGTGAGTCGGCGTTATTTAAAGTTACTGAAAGAGAAGTTGGGGGTATTTGCCTAAAGACCATTTTAAATGGTAACTGGATGAAAATACCCTCCATTTATTATTGTTTGTCTAATTTTTGCGCTAAATCAATACCGCTGCCGCTGAAGTGCGTTTCATCGCCGCTTAAATTCCCCAGTAACCGCTCCCTCAGTTCCGTACGCACTCTTCGTCGTACTCGGCATAGCATGGGTTTGTCATAAACTATCCCCCGAGGTTTGTCATGAACTCAATTAAGCAGTGGGGCGTCTGGATGCTCATCGCGCTGGTGGGCGCGTTCTCCTTCGCTATGCTGGCGCTATCGCGCGGCGAACACGTCAATGCGGTGTGGTTGGTGTTGGCGGCAATTAGCTGCTACAGCATCGCCTATCGTTTTTATTCCAAATTTATCGCAGAAAAAGTATTTGAGTTGGACGATACGCGGCTTACGCCTGCGGTGCGTCGTAATGATGGCTTGGATTATGTTCCCACTAATAAATGGGTGCTGTTTGGCCATCATTTTGCGGCAATCGCGGGTGCGGGGCCGCTCGTTGGGCCGATTTTAGCGGCTCAGATGGGCTTTTTGCCGGGCACGATTTGGATCTTGGTCGGCGTGATGCTGGCTGGTGCCGTACAAGATTTCTTGATTTTATTCATCTCAACGCGTCGCGATGGACGTTCTCTCGGCGAAATGGCCAAACAAGAGTTGGGTACGATTCCTGGCTTTATTGTGATGGTCGGCGCATTGGGCGTGATGATTATCATCTTGTCTGCGCTCGCGCTGGTGGTCATTAAAGCCTTGGCGGAAAGCCCATGGGGCGTGTTTTCGATTGCGGCGACGATTCCAATTGCCTTGTTTATGGGCATCTATATGCGCTATATCCGCCCGGGCCGTATTGGTGAAATCTCGGTAGTCGGTTTTGTGTTGATGATGGCGGCGATTATTTATGGTGGCGACATTGCGGCGCATCCATATTGGGGCCCATTTTTCACGATGACCGGTCCGCAATTGACTTTTGCGCTGGTGCTGTACGGCTTTATCGCTTCGGCTTTGCCAGTGTGGCTCTTGCTAGCGCCGCGTGATTATTTGTCGACCTTCCTCAAAATCGGTGTGATTGCGGGTTTGGCGATTGGGATTGTGTTTGCAGCACCTGAACTCAAAATGCCAGCGGTGACGCGTTTTATCGATGGCTCTGGCCCGGTTTTCTCTGGCTCATTGTTCCCATTCTTGTTTATTACGATTGCCTGCGGGGCCATCTCCGGCTTTCATGCCTTGGTGGCATCAGGCACAACGCCAAAACTGATTGAGAAAGAAAGCCATATGCGTGCAATTGGCTATGGTTCGATGTTGTGCGAGTCATTCGTGGCCATCATGGCGCTGATTTGTGCTTCTGTGCTCGATCCGGGTATTTATTTTGCGATGAATTCGCCAGCGGCAGTGATTGGTACCACCGTAGAGAGCGCTTCTACCGTCATTAATGGCTGGGGCTTTTTGATTACGCCAGAGGTACTCACGCAAATCGCTAAAGACGTCGGTGAGCATTCGATTTTATCGCGTGCAGGTGGCGCACCAACGTTTGCAGTCGGTATGGCACATATCATTTCTGATATTTTTGGCAGCAAAGCCATGATGTCGTTCTGGTATCACTTTGCGATTCTGTTTGAAGCCTTATTTATTCTGACTGCCGTCGATGCCGGTACCCGTGCTTGCCGCTTTATGGTGCAAGACACGGTGGGGGTATTTATTCCAGGCATGGCACGAAGCACTTCGTGGGCGGGCAATATGCTGGGAACGGCGGTCGCCGTTTCGGGCTGGGGTTTCTTTGTGTACCAAGGCGTGACTGATCCACTGGGCGGCATCAATACGCTGTGGCCGCTATTTGGGATTGGCAATCAAATGTTGGCGTCAATGGCGCTGCTGCTTGGTACGGTGGTGCTGTTTAAGATGAAGAAAGAGCGCTATGTATGGGTGACGTTGCTGCCTACTACATGGCTATTTATTACGTCGATGACGGCGGGTTGGCAGAAAATCTTCCATGAAAACCCAAAAATTGGTTTTCTCGCCCAAGCGAATCGTTTCCAAAATGCCATTGCCGATGGCACCTTGCTGGCACCGGCTAAGAGCATCGCGGATATGGAGCGAATTGTATTTAACAATCAAATCAATGCGGGTTTGTGCGCCTTCTTTATGTTGGTCGCAGTAACGATGTTGATTGCAACGATTGTTCACGTTCGGAAAGCACTTGGCCATGCTCATCCAACCGTGAATGAAATTGGTGGAGAGCTGCAGATCGAGGGCAGTCGTGCTTGATCTGAGCTTTTTGCTCCCAGCCTCTGCCCGCGCTGCGCGGGTAGAGTTGAGCGATGAGACGTTTCAGGATGAATATGATCGCTACGTGGCCGAACAGCGACTCACGAATCCCTATGGCGTCTTGATGAGCCCAGATGATTTCAGGCGCTATAGCTTGGGGTCGAACTGGCTCACAGGGCTGAAAGATACGGCGCAAAAAGTGGTGCAAACGTGCCGCCTTATGGTTGGTATTCATGATTATGAATATTATCTAGACCATATGCGCAGTCAGCATCCCGGTGCGAAACCGTTTACCCGCGATGAGTTTTACCGCTATTGTTTGGATGCTCGCTTCCCGAGCGCCGGCAATGTCAATAAATGCCCATGCTAAACGGTTAAACCAATGAGCGTATTGCAGCATGGCTGCGTACGCTCATTTTTTATGCTTGGATGAATCGTATGAAAGTAACTTGCATCGTCGAGCAGCCTCGCAATGAGCCCTATCGGGTTCGGTATGAGCCCAGTGCGAAGGCGTTTATCAAAACAGAATTTATTTCATTAATGCATGCCAGAGATTTCATGGGCGTGTATGGCTGGGTTGCTGACAGTGGCACACCTCCAGATCCGCATTTTGATATTTTGATCGCAACGAATGAAGACTTTGCGGCTGGCGAGGTTATCGACGCGCACGTCTGTGGTATGTATCTAAGGGAGGATGGTGACCATAAATTGCTCGCGCTGGCTGATGACGTGATTCGTGCAAATGGGGTGAGTGAGATTTGCTTGTCTCAGTTACCTGAAGTGCTGCGTTCTAACTTCTTGGGCGTGTACCCATATTTAAATTTGGGGGAGGCGTGGCTCAACGCGGCAGAAGCCATCCAGTTTTTGCACAGCAATTTAGCAACGTCAGGTGATTAGTTTGGCCGATGTGATGCCGTGCCATATCTCAATGGGAGATTAAATAGCGAAACGTAAAACAGCGTACGTATTGTTACGGTCTTCTTGGCGGTACGCGTGCTTGAGCACAAAGGGCTTACAAGGGTGTTGACGCCGACCGAAAATTGACCCACTACAGCTAGTTATACCGATCCAAAATTGACCCAGGTGCTCTACTTATTCTGCTTAATTCTTGAGCAGAGGATAAAAGGTGATCACCATGGAAATGATTGGCAAAATCCGCAGGATGTATTTTCGCGATAATCTATCGCTGCACGAAATCACCAAGCGCACCGGTCTGGCGCGCAACACCATCCGGACTTGGATTCGTAAGCCAACCTCGAAGTCTGAACCGCAATATATCCGGCAGCATAAGCCCGGCAAACTCACTCCATTTCACGCCACTTTAGAACGTGCGCTCACTGCCGATTCATTCCGTGCCAAACAGAATCGTCGCACCGCCAAAGCGTTGTTCGAGCAGATCCAAGCTGAGGGCTATTCGGGGGGTTATAGCGGCGTCACCGATTTCGTTCGTGCTTGGCGTGGCAAAGCTGGTAAAGCCCCGCAAGGCTTTGTGCCCTTGCAGTTTGCTTTGGGTGAAGCCTTTCAATTTGATTGGAGCGAAGAGAATCTCCTTATCGGTGGCATTTATCGCCGCATTCAAGTTTCCCATATGAAGTTGTGTGCCAGTCGCGCTTTCTGGCTGGTCGCTTATCCCAGCCAAGGTCATGAAATGTTATTTGATGCGCATGCCCGCTCCTTTGTCGCTCTAGGTGGCGTGCCACGACGCGGCATTTACGACAATATGAAGACCGCTGTTGATAAGGTACTCAAGGGCAAAGGGCGTATTGTGAATGCCCGTTTCTCTGTGATGTGCGCGCACTACTTGTTTGATCCCGACTTCTGCAATGTCGCCTCTGGTTGGGAAAAAGGCGTCGTTGAAAAGAATGTGCAAGATAGTCGGCGACGCATTTGGCTTGAAGCGCAAAGCATTAAATTCAGTCACTTTGAAGCGCTGAATGCCTGGCTGGCCGAACGTTGTCGTGCCTTGTGGGACGAACTCAAACATCCTGAGTTCAAAGGGTTAAGCATTGCTGAAATGTTGGAGCAAGAGCGACTGGCAATGATGCCGATGCCGACCCCGTTTGATGGTTACGTTGAGCATCTGGCTCGAGTTTCCAGTACGTGTTTGATCAGCGTAGCGTGCAATCGATATTCAGTTCCTTGTGAATGGGCGCGTCAGCGCGTAAGTGTTCGGTTGTACTCAACACAAGTGGCGATTGTGGTGAACGATGAAATCGTGGCTTGCCATCATCGTCTGCCGGCAAAACATCAGGTCAGTTTCGATTGGCAGCATTACATTCCACTGATCAGTCGCAAGCCTGGTGCATTACGCAATGGTGCGCCATTTACAGAGATGCCAACGGCGTTGTTGCGGCTGAAACAAGGATTGTTAAGGCGCAACGGTGGTGACAAAGTAATGGCACAAGTGTTGGCCACCGTTCCGGTGGCCGGATTGGATGCCGTGCTCGTTGCAGTTGAGTTGGTCTTAGAATCAGGAGTCATCAGCATTGAACACATTCTGAATGTGGTCGCGCGCTTGAATGATCCACCTGCTACAGCCAGTGCCGAAACTGCTTTGCAGTTAGGGGATGCACCGCAAGCGAATACGGAGCGCTATGACCGTCTGCGTGAAGCTTCCGAGCCTACCGCTGCGAGTGAGGGAGCCAATCATGCGTGACATTACCGCGGAACTCAAAGCCTTGCGCTTGCACGGTATGGCGGGCGCTTGGGTTGATTTAAAAGCTCAAAGTGGTTTGGCTATAGATACCTCGGGCTGGCTGATTGAACATTTACTCCAAGCAGAAAACACCGACCGTGGTCTGCGTTCGATTCATCATCAAATGGCTGCGGCTAGATTCCCTGTACATCGAGACTTGGCGGGTTTCGACTTTAGTGTGTCGAAAGTGGATCAAGCCCTCGTTGGGCAACTGGCGACGCTGGCTTTTACGGAAACCGCACAAAACGCCGTGTTGATTGGTGGTCCGGGCACTGGAAAAACACATCTGGCCACTGCGATGGGGATTGGGGGGATTACACGGCATGGCAAGCGGGTGCGTTTTTACTCAACGGTTGATCTGGTCAATCTACTGGAAAAAGAAAATCGAGAAGGTAAAGCTGGGCGAACCGCACTGGCGCTAATGCGAGTGGATGTGGTGATTCTGGATGAACTGGGCTACTTGCCCTTCAGCCAAGCCGGTGGCGCATTGCTGTTTCACTTGCTGTCGAAGCTGTACGAACACACCAGCGTGATCATCACGACCAATCTGAACTTCTCGGAATGGTCGAGTGTCTTTGGTGATGCCAAGATGACAACGGCGCTATTGGATCGACTCACCCATCATTGTCATATTGTTGAAACAGGGAATGATTCCTATCGTTTCCAGCACAGCAGTATGGCGGCGAAATCGAAGATCAAACAGCGGGAGCAAAGTAAGAAAGATGAACTGAGTAGGGAAGCGGAACCGTTCTAAGTTGAAAATGAAGGTGTAAAAATAGCGGGCGAACTGCCCGCTAATTGCTAGACTTACCCACAGTTGCTCCGTTAAAAAGCAACGCTCAGCCCTGGGTCAAAATTCGATCGGCAGGGTGGGTCAAATTTCAATCGGCGCGAACATACTGGCGTCACTTTCAAAACAAGGAGTTAGACATGCAATCCACGACTTATCCACGTAATTTTTCGCATATTGGCCTTTCTGTGACCGATCTGGATGCTGCGGTGCGTTTTTACACCGAAGTGTTAGGCTGGTATTTGATTATGGAGCCCACCGTCATTCATGAAGATGATTCAGCCATTGGGGTGATGTGTAACGATGTATTTGGCCCTGGCTGGGGCTCATTTCGGATTGCGCATTTATCGACGGGTGATCGAATCGGGGTGGAGATTTTTGAATTTGCCAATGCTGAGCGCCGTGAAAACAACTTTGAATACTGGAAAGGCGGCGTTTTCCATTTTTGTGTGCAAGACCCCGATGTAGAAGGGCTAGCGGCCAAGATCGTTGCTGCAGGGGGTAAACAACGTATGCCAGTTCGTGAATACTTTCCAGGCGAGAAGCCTTACCGCATGGTGTATATGGAAGATCCGTTTGGCAACATTCTAGAAATTTACAGCCACAGCTATGAGCTAACCTATTCTGCTGGTGCATATGCAAAATAAGCCATCTGAAGAGTCAATCTAACAACGAATGCAATACAAAATTGCGAAGGCCGCAATCTGATAGAGAGCGGCCGTTTTATTTTTTTGAACTTGGTATGAACATCTCGGCCTTAGCAATGTTATGGACTTCTCCCTCCTGATACGGCATCGATGTGCCAGACTGGAAGTGTCGAAACATCAGTCTGTAGTGGTACTCTATTTCGGTCCTCGATGTAGAGGTTTTGAAAGTCCGCTAAGGCCGATCTGTAGATGTCGAAGCGTGAAAAACGAAAGGCCGCTTACCATCAGGTTGCGGCCTTTAGTATTTGGGGGCAATGCTTATGCTGCTCGGCCTAAACAGCCACTCAAAAGGATCTACGAAAACAGGCGAGATTCAGGTTGGGATGTTAATCGCTGACTACGTCAATACGCCAGCACTGGGCTAGTTGCTTGTTACGGCGTAACGGTCGCATATGCATTACTGCGTAACAGATGCTCAAAGAGTGAACGATGACCACAAGCAACGCACAGCGACAAGCTAAGTACCGTCAACAACGTCACGCTGCTGGTGCTGACGGCAATGGTGAACGGAGATTGAATACCTACATCAGCACAGGTGCATCACTCGCGCTGAACAGGTTGGCGAGGCATTACGGTGTAACGAAACGAGAAATGCTTGAACGTCTGATTGTCGTGCAAGACGAAATAATAAAAAACGGCCTCGATTTGGATTCGCCGGAGTGGGATGTTTATCACAGAATTACTGCGTAACACTCGTTAGAAAGTCTAGAAAAGCGGGGGAAATATGCCAAAAGCCAAGTCATTGACACAAAAGCAGCAAGCATTTGTCGCTGAGTACATGATTGACCTGAACGCCACGCAAGCGGCTATTCGGGCGGGTTACAGCGCCAAAACGGCGTATTCAATTGGCTATGAGTTATTGATAAAACCTGAAGTGCAAACGGCAATCGAGACAGCAAAGAAAGAGCGGGCTGAACGATGTCGTCGTACTGTGGATGATGTGCTGCTGGAATTGGGCAAGATACGAGCCGATGCCATGCAGATTGTTACTGACAAAAGTGGTCATCAGAGCATGTTGAACCATGCCGCTGCACTTAAAGCACTTGAGCTTGAAGGTAAGCATTTGGGCATGTTCACGGATAAGCCTAAATTGGAGCTTAATAAGCCCGAAGAGCCGCCCAAACTCATTATTCCACTTACCATACCGTCCGAAATACTCCAAAAAATCAAGGAGCGCAGCAATTCAGCAGGTAATATTTCGGGATAAGTGCGGCAAGTAAAGCTGGAGTATAAGGTATGCCGCCTACATGCTGGCTTTATTGGGTGCTAGAGTAGGCTCTGTGTGATGTCGCGATGCAAGACACCCTAAACGACCAACCTCGCTGCATACCAATAAATCCCGACCGCAGGCTCTTATCAATTTATCTAGCCGTTCTTATCGGGTGTCGTCACCCACGCTTACGCATTTTTCTAATTGACTGGAGTGGCAGCACCCGACCCTTTGCTGCCCCTTGGCTATTGTGAAAAACAGCCCTTCAACGCACGCGGTAAGCCGCGGCTCGACCAAACGGTTAGTCTGATGGCAGATGCTTAAGCGGGTACGTCAACCATGGTGTTGCACTTGTTGTGTGCTTTCAAGCTTCGTCATAAGGTAGGTCATCTGGGCTAACTCCAACATAGTCTGGGGTTGGCAGAGCTGGAAGGCGGTACGCGAGTACGAACTGGCGACCTTCTACGAAGGCCTTTACTACACGATGCATTCCATCCATGACACCCCCAGAAGGGCAGACGATTATTGGGTATGCAAGGTCAGTGGCTTGAACTAGACGGATATGCTCTGCGATGGACTTGCAGGTTGGTCTATCGCCTTCCACGTCGTACCAGTAGGGCTCATCCAGTTCACGTATGTCGCTGAGTGGCAATTCAATCGCCTCCAGCTTTTCTGTGAGACGAATGAGATTGTCAACGTCCCAAGCTTGAATACCTTGGTCACTCTTTCGGAGGTGGTACTGTTTTCGCATGTGGCCTAACTCGCTTGTATTGTACTAATTTTCAGAGAAGTGTCCGCTTTCGGGCAGAAGACCGAACGCCCGCTTCTGGCCGGCTAGGGTCTGTCGCTTAGTCTAACCTAGCTGTTTCGGCCAAGCATTAACCCTAGTTTGTTGGTGGCGAAATTGGTGAGCGCGCTGGAGATGGACGAAAAGCAGCGCGGAATGACCATCTTTTGAAATTATGTTCACATCAGCACCAGCATCCAGCTGCAATTGAAAAGCTTGGGGTTGCGAGCATTATTCAACGGTTAATGCAGAAAGAGCCCAAAAATAGCAAATCTCGCAGGTGTTAGGTAGACAAAGGCGGTAGGGGAATTTGTTGAGTTGGCTACATGCTGGCTACACGGAGCGGTTTTTTTAATGTAGAGGAGTAGAAAAGCAAAAAGCCCAATCCGAAGATTGGGCTAAGTGCTTGATATTAATGGGGTGGCTGATGGGGCTCGAACCCACGACAACAGGAATCACAATCCTGGACTCTACCAACTGAGCTACAGCCACCACAAAACTTTTATAATCTGCGAATTCTCGGCATGCTTGGCGCACCCGACAGGAATCGAACCTGTAACCTACGACTTAGAAGGTCGTTGCTCTATCCGGTTGAGCTACGGGAGCTCCGTATTTACTACTAAGTGTTTCTGGTCGGGGCGGTGGGATTCGAACTCACGACCACCTGGTCCCAAACCAGGTGCGCTACCGGGCTGCGCTACGCCCCGAACAGAGGCCGAACTATACGTTGCCAAATTCTTCGCGTCAACACCCTGTACGAACTTTTTTTTGAAAATGTTGAAATGATGAGAAAAAAAGTTCAAATGATGAGAAAATGCGCTCCTCATTGAATATGCCGGAGTAAGCCCATGACCGCCCAGATCCTCGATGGTAAAGCCATTTCTCAAGAAATCGTTAGTGAAGTCCGTGCGAAAGTCGACGCGCGCGTCGCGAGCGGCAAGCGTGCGCCTGCCTTGGCAGTGATTTTGGTGGGTAGCGACCCGGCTTCACAAGTGTACGTGGGCAATAAAAAACGCCAATGCGAAAACGCCGGTATTACGTCGTTTGCCTATGATTTGCCAGCTGATACATCGGAAGCCGATGTGTTGAAATTGGTTGCTGAACTCAATACCCGTGATGACGTGGATGGTATTTTGGTGCAATTGCCGCTACCGAAGCATATTGATGCCGATAAAGTCATCGAGCTGATCGATCCGATTAAGGATGTCGACGGTTTTCACCCCTACAATATTGGCCGCTTGGTATTGAAAATGCCTTTGCTGCGCCCATGCACGCCGCGTGGCGTGATGACTTTGCTGGAAAAAACCGGCATTGATTTGGTCGGTAAAGATGCCGTGGTGGTTGGCGCAAGTAATATCGTGGGTCGCCCACAAGCGCTAGAGCTCTTGCTTGCGCGTGCGACAGTGACGGTTTGCCACAGCAAAACCAAAGATTTGGCCGAGAAAGTTCGCGGTGCGGATGTCGTGGTGGCGGGTGTGGGTATTCCAAATTTCGTTAAAGGCGAATGGATTAAAGACGGCGCCATTGTGATCGACGTGGGTATCAATCGCCTTGAAAACGGCAAGTTGTGCGGTGATGTTGAGTTTGACGTGGCCAAAGAGCGCGCCAGCTGGATTACGCCAGTTCCGGGCGGCGTTGGTTTAATGACCGTGGCGACGCTGATGCAAAATACATACGACGCCTGCGTGAATCGCAACGGTTAAAAAAGGGCTGCGCATCCCGTGATTAAGGCTTGGGTGGTACTCGAAATCCTCATGTGCTGCAGTACATTCCGGTTTCTGCGTTCCAGCCGCACCTTACTGACGGGCGCTCGCTCCTTTTTGACTCTGTTTAAAAAAATATCAATCCGAGCATCGCTCAACAGCAAGACAAGGCTTAAAAATGGCTTACCAACTCGCAAAACCCCTGTTATTCATGATGGAAGCAGAGCGCGCGCATCATGTTGCGTTTAAAGGACTCGGCTTGCTGCAAAGCATGGGCTTTTTGCGTGCGCTGACGCCAACGGTGCAAGACAATCCCGTCACGGTGATGGGGATTGAATTTCCAAATCCAGTCGGTTTGGCCGCAGGTTTGGATAAAAATGGTGATTACATCGATAGCTTGGGCGAGTTGGGCTTTGGCTTTTTGGAAATTGGTACCGTAACGCCGCGCCCGCAGCCGGGCAATCCGAAACCGCGCTTATTCCGTTTGCCCGAAGCGCGCGCGATTATTAACCGGATGGGTTTTAATAATGGCGGTGTGGATAATCTGCTCACCAATGTAGCTGCGAGCCAGTATAAGGGTGTACTCGGTATTAATATTGGCAAAAACGCCGATACCCCAATGGAAAAAGCGGTTGATGATTATTTGATTGGTCTGCGTAAAGTCTACGCCCACGCCAATTATGTCACAGTGAATATCTCTAGCCCGAACACCAAAAATCTACGCCAATTGCAGCAAGCGGATGAATTTGGCGCGCTGTTGTCGGCTTTGAAGTTGGAACAAGCAAAATTGGCCGATGAGCATGGCCGCTATGTGCCGATTGCGGTCAAGATTGCGCCAGATTTGGACAACAACCAAATTCAAGAAATCGGCCAGCTCTTGATGGCGCACAAAATCGACGGCGTCATTGCGACCAATACTACGCTATCGCGCACGGGTGTTGAGCATTTGCCGCATGGCCAAGAGGCGGGTGGTTTGTCGGGTGAACCGGTACGAGCGAAATCAACCTCGGTGATTCGCGAACTCGCGCAAGTGCTTGATGGCGCATTGCCGATTATTGGTGTTGGCGGGATTGTTTCAGGTGAAGACGCCGCCGAGAAAATCCGCGCTGGCGCTGCCTTGGTACAAGTGTATAGCGGCCTGATTTATGAAGGCCCGCAATTGATTGCCGATTGCGCCGAAGCCATTGCCAAACATCAGCAACATCGTTAATTGCACGATTTGAAGAAGGCGCCACCGTTGAAAGACCAAGACGAAGCAATCACGCAAACTGTACTCACTTTTGCCCAACCCGTGCTGGTCGGTTTGCCCAAGCCATGCTCGAAAGAGCAATTCGCAGGCGTCATGCGCACCGTGTTGACGGTGTGGAATGCGGTGGTGAAAGATGGTTTAGATGGCGGTGAAAAACATGAAACCGCCGTATTGGCGACCATCGCCGCCGCGCCTAAACCAGTGCAGTTGATGGTGAAGCGGCTGATCAAACGTAAAAAAACCAAGTTCGCCGAGTTCGATCAAGTCATTGGTCAGCATTGGGTGCATGAGCAAGGTGGGGAAGTGTTGTTTGGCTGTGAGGCGGCGGTCGTTGAGCCGCCAGCGCCAAGTGCTGTGCCGTTTAAGTTGAAGTAGGCTGGGCGACACCGATTGTTGATGTGATGGTCGGGCTGAAATTTAGTGGAGATTCGGATATGTTTGCAAAGCAATACTGGTTTCCTGCAAAAAAATATGGTTTTGGGTGGGGTATGCCTCTGTGCTGGCAGGGTTGGTGTGTTTTAGCTGCATACGTCATCCCAGTTATTTTGGCCGCAATGTTTAAACTACCAGATCGTGAGCCTGCATTGTTTTGGTTTGTGTTTGCTTTGCAGACATTGGTTTATTTTGTGATGTGTTGGTGGAAGGGTGAGCCACCTCAGTGGCGCTGGGGTAATAAATGAATTCGGTCAAGATGGGCATCGCATACTCCATCCTTCCTACATGCAGTGCCATTTAAGGTGAAGTGATTTATTGATTATGATTGCGCCAGAGTCTTTACGTACTGCGTATTTAGAAGTGACTTATCAAGCCATTCTCACTTCGAGATCATTGGCGAATTTTGCGTTGACTTCAAACGATGAAGCTGAGCGGCTAATCGCGCTGGAGCAAATTCGAGATTTGCAAGACGCTATTCATGTCATTGTTGAGTTAATCAATGATTGGGGGCGGTGTAATGAGGAGTCACTTCGATCCAGTTTTCTGGCTGCTCACGATAAAAAATGGAGTAAGAAGACGCAGGTTTATTCAATTAAACTACTCGACGTTTTAGATGAAAAATTGAATACCGCGTAGGGTTGGTGACGTTAGTTTTTTATCTGGCTGCGCAGGCGGGTGTGACCCGCGGCACTCACTTTCTTTGCTTCGCCAAAGAAAGTAAGCAAAGAAAGGCGACCCGGGTCGAACCCGGCTCCGCCGTTCCCTTGCTCGTCGTGAGCCAAACATAAAACCGTTTGTCTCTCTCCTCGTGCGGTGTTCGCTTGAACAGATTGAAAAGCATTCATCCACCTGATGCGTGCTTGGTGAGTGAAGTTCTGAGTTAAGAATTAATCAATCTTTGAATTTGATTTTGTTTGATGTATCAAGCAATTTAGCCAAGAAAGGCGCGCAAATCCCTGTGGGATTTTTATATCCAATGATATTGATGTATTTCGTTGGGGGCATTGAATGCTCTTGCCTTGATGGCAATACATCATTTTTTGTTTCGCTGCTCGTTGAGCTGGGTAAAACCCTTGGCAGCAAGCTGAGCGAGGATAAGCGGGGCGGGGTTTTTGCGATCAATGTTTGAGGGCGCGTAGCGACCGAGTTTTGAGCGCAACCGCCTCGATTATCCGTAGCGAGGGAATCCGGCGTAGCCGGACGCAGATGCAGGGGCGCCTTTCTTTGCTGACTTTCTTTGGCGAAGCAAAGAAAGTCAGTGCCGCGCGGCATGAGCGCGACTCAGGGTGAGAAGAACGGTTACACAAAAAATGCAATTAATAGTAATTAGAAAATAAAAACGAATTTAAGGTGTATTTGATTGTGGCTATTGATTATCAATGGCTGCAGTCAAATACATCGTATAGATAGAATGTCTCAAGACAGGGAAACACCATGGATTTGAATCATTACCTTTTATTACTCGTCGGCGCGGTGTTGGTCAACAACGTCGTGCTGGTGCGGATTTTGGGGCTTTGCCCGTTTATGGGCGTGTCGAAAAAACTCGAAGCTTCCATCGGTATGGGCTTGGCCACGGCATTCGTGCTAACGCTGGCGTCGGGTACGTCGTGGATGATCGACCAAGTGCTGATCCTGTGGCATTTGGAATACTTGCGCACGCTGGCGTTTATCGTCGTCATCGCGGCGATTGTGCAATTTACCGAAATGTTCATCCACAAAGCCAGCCCCGTGCTGTACCAAGCGCTGGGGATTTACTTGCCGCTGATTACCACCAACTGCGCCGTACTGGGCGTGCCACTGATTAACTCGAGCGTGAAACATTCGTTTGTTGAATCGCTGATTTTTGGTTTTGGTTCTGCGGTCGGTTTCTCGCTGATTTTGATTTTGTTCGCCGCGATGCGCGAGAGAATGGAAGGCGCGGATATTCCGCAGGCGTTTAAAGGCACGCCAGCGGCGTTTATCACGGCGGGTTTGATGAGTTTGGCGTTTATGGGTTTTGCAGGATTGGTGAAATGAGCTTTTTACTCGCACTGGCCTTAATGGCTGGATTGGCAGTTTTGCTGGGCGCGGTTCTGGGTTGGGCGGCGATTAAATATAAAGTCGATGAAGACCCGCTGGTCGATAAAATCGATGCGATTTTGCCGCAAACCCAATGTGGTCAATGCAGCTATCCTGGCTGTAAACCGTACGCAACGGCGATTGCCAACGACGAAGCCGAAATCAATCAATGCCCACCCGGTGGCGAGGACGGCATTCGTAAATTGGCCGAATTGCTTGGCAAAGACTTTATCCCGTTTGACGATGGCGGCGCGGGCGCGGCGGAGAAACCGCGCTCAGTGGCGGTGATTCGTGAAGACACTTGTATTGGCTGTACGCTGTGTATTCAAGCTTGCCCCGTTGATGCGATTGTTGGCGCGGCCAAACATATGCACACGATTATTGAATCTGAATGCACGGGTTGCGAGCTGTGTATCGCACCGTGCCCCGTCGATTGCATCGATATGGTGACGGTCGGCGAAAATGTGAATAACTGGAAATGGCGCTACCCTGTCATTCAATTGAAGCAGGTGGCCTAAGATGACGACGATGGAATTTACTCGGCAAATTTTCCCATTCCACGGTGGCGTTCATCCGCCAGAAATGAAAGACCTTTCCAATCGAGCGCCGATTGTGAAAATGCCTATCCCGAATAAGCTCGTGATTCCCTTGCAGCAAAGCATTGGCAATAGCGCACAGCCTGTTGTGAATGTGGGCGACGTGGTGCTCAAAGGCCAGTTATTAGCTGCGAGCAATGGCACCGTGTCGGCAGCGGTGCATGCACCCACTTCCGGCAAAGTGATCGCGATCGACGCGCAACAAGTGGCGCATCCATCGGGCTTGGCCGAGTTGTGCATTACGCTTGAAACCGATGGTCGTGATGAATGGATCGCAAAAGAAAAATTCGATTGGCAAGCTGCGATGGCACGGGGCGACGCGAAAGCGGTTCGTGACTATTTGCAAGAAATGGGTGTGGTCGGGCAGGGCGGTGCGGTGTTCCCTTCGCATTTGAAATTGTTTGGCCGTGAGGCGCTCGAAACTTTGGTGATTAATGGCGCAGAGTGCGAGCCGTATATCACGTGTGACGACCGCTTGATGCGCGAACGCGCGCTGGAAATCGTTGCCGGCATTTCGATTGTTCGCCAAATGCTCAACGCCAAACAAGTTTTGATCGGTATTGAAGACAATAAGCCAGAAGCGGTGGCGGCGCTGCGTGAAGTGCTCAAAACCTGTGGTTTTGCTGCCGAAGTCGTCGTGGTACCGACACTCTATCCATCGGGTGGTGCAAAACAGCTGATCAAATTGCTGACCAATATCGAAGTGCCGAGCGGTGTGCGTTCGACCGAATTGGGCGTGCAATGTTTTAACGTTGCCACCGTGTACAGTATTTACGCTGCGCTCGAGCAAGCCGAGCCCGTGATTTCACGGATTGTTACGCTCACAGGCAATGTGGAGCGGCCAGGCAATGTGGAAGCACTGATTGGCACGCCGATTGATGATTTGCTCAAGTTTGCCGGGGTAAAAACCGCCAGTGATTATATTTACGGCGGACCGATGATGGGCTTTACGCTGCCATCGACCAAAGTGGGGCTGACCAAGGCGGGTAACTGCGTTATTGCGATGGATGCAGCGCACTTTCCAGAGAAGCCACGCGAAATGCCGTGTATTCGCTGCGGTGAATGTGCCGTGGCCTGCCCTGCTGAATTGCAACCGATGGATTTGTACTGGTTTGCTCGCGCCAAAAACTTTGGCAAGGCGCAAGAGTGGAATCTCTTTGATTGTATCGAATGTGGCGCTTGCGCCTATGTCTGCCCATCGAGCATTCAATTGGTCGACTATTACCGCTTTGCCAAATCAGAAATTTGGGACGCAGAACGCGCCAAGAAATCGGCCGACACCGCGCGCGAACGCCATGAATTTAAGCAATTCCGCGAAGAGCGCGAGAAAGAAGAAAAAGCCGCACGACTCGCAGCGAAATCAGCGCCGAAACCGGCCGCCGCAGTAGCCGATGCCGCGCCTGTTGATGCGGACGATAAAGCCGCCAAGATTCGCGCTGCGATGGCGCGCGCCGCCGCCGCGAAAGGTGAAACGCCAGCAGAAATCGCCGCTCCCGCCCTTGATCCAGAAAAAGCCGCCAAGATTAAAGCGGCGATGGAAAAACGTGCCGCAGAAAAAGCGGAACTCGACGCTCTAAGCCCAGAAGAAAAAGCCCAACGCGACTTGGATAAAAAAGCCAAGATTGAAGCGGCAATGGCTGCTGCGGCAGCTAAAAAAGCAGCAAAAGCGGCGGGTGAAGAAGCCGAAGTTGCCGCGCCCGCAGAGCCAGTCGTTGAAAAGCCAGCAATTGACGATGAAAAAGCCGCCAAGATTCGTGCCGCGATGGCAGCTGCAGCAGCGAAAAAAGCAGCCAAAGCGGCCGGTGAAGCTGCACCAGTCGCTCCAGTTGAAACGCCAGCCGAGCCTGTTGTCGAAAAACCAGCAATGGACGAAGAAAAAGCCGCCAAGATTCGCGCGGCGATGGCAGCTGCAGCAGCGAAAAAAGCAGCTAAAGAGGCCGGTGAAGCTGCTCCAGTCGCTCCAGTTGAAACACCAGTCGAGCCTGCCGGAGAGAAACCTGCAATCGATGAAGAAAAGGCCGCCAAGATTCGTGCGGCGATGGCAGCAGCGGCAGCTAAAAAAGCGGCGAAACAAGCCGCAGAGGGAAAAGAATGATTCGTACATCACCGCATCTTGTGAAGCCAACGCCACTGCAAATTGTGATGCTCAAAGTGGCGGCGGCATTGTTGCCGGGTATTGCGGCCTACGTTTGGGTATTTGGCGCAGGGATTTTGCTGCAACTTTTGCTAGCGACCGTAACGGCCATCGCCACTGAGGCCGCGTGCCTGAAATTGCGTAAATATCCGATCAAGCCGTTTATTACCGATGGGTCGGCGATTGTTACTGCATGGCTGCTGGCTTTGTCGCTGCCGCCTTTATCGGCGTGGTGGATGGTGGTGTTGGCGACCATCATTGCGATTGCCTTGGCCAAGCATCTCTACGGTGGTTTGGGGCAAAATCCGTTTAATCCGGCAATGGTCGGTTTTGCCGTGATGATTGTGTCGTTTCCGGCGCAAATGTCACGCTGGAATGCGCCACTCGGCATCGCGGGTGTCGATCTGACTGCTTGGCAGCAGTTTGGGTATATCTTTACCGGCAATCTACCTAATGGTCTAGCGTTCGATACCCTCGCATCCGCTACACCGCTCGATGCGGTCAAAACAGCTTTGATGCAATCGCACAGCATGGCTGAGATTTTCAGTGGTGCGATCTTCCAAGCGGGCTTCGCAAACTGGTTGCCGAGCCAAATGGGGCTTATTGCGGCGGCGTATTTGTTGGGTGGCCTCTTCTTGCTGCAACAGCGCGTGATTCAATGGCATTTGCCAGTCGCATTTTTGGCGGTGCTAGCGGGAATGTCGGGTCTGTTTTATCTGATCGACCCTGCGCATTACACCAGCCCATCGTTCCATTTATTCAGCGGCGCAGCGATGTTGGGCGCATTTTTTATCGTTACCGATCCCGTGAGTGGTCCGACCACGCCGCGTGGCCGTTTGATTTATGCCGGATTGATTGGCTTGTTGACATGGTTGATCCGCACCTACGGCGGCTATCCTGATGGCGTGGCGTTTGCGGTGTTGATTATGAATATCGCCACGCCGTTTATTGACCAATACACGCAGCCAGCTGTGTTTGGCCGGAAGAAAGGCGCGCAGCAAGGAGGCAAAGCATGAAAACCATGGTGCAAAATGGCGTTCGTGGCGCGCTGACTTTGTTGGTGTTTGCGGTGATTTTTACTGCGCTGATGGCGGGAACGTACAGCGTCACCCGCGACATCGTCGCAGAAAATGAGCGTAAAGCTAAAGTCGCCTTGATCGCGCAAGTTTTACCAGCCGGAAGTTTTGATAATGACATCCTGAAAGACGCGATGCCGCAAAATGCCGCAGCGCTCAAGCAATTGAATGCTGAGGCTGGCTCGCAAATCTTCCGCGCTCAAAAAGACGGCAAAACTAACGCCGTCGTTGTTGAAACCATCGCGCCTGATGGTTATTCGGGCAAGATTAAATTGCTCGTTGGTGTTGGCGCTGATGGTCGGGTGCTTGGCGTGCGCGTGGTGGCGCATAAAGAAACGCCGGGGCTGGGTGATTATATTGATGCCGCTAAATCGGCTTGGATTGCTCAATTTGAAGGCAAATCGCTGACCGCGCCGCTGGCCGATCAATGGAAAGTCAAAAAAGACGGCGGTCAGTTTGATTATATCGCTGGCGCGACGATCAGCCCACGCGCCGTGGTGAAAGCCGTTAAAAACACGCTGGACTACGTTGCAACTCAACACGCAACTTTATTTGGAGCCTGAAATGGCCTTGATTAGCCAAGAAGAATCGCAAAAGATTATTCACAATAGTATTTGGAAACAAAATGCCGCGCTCGGGCAATTTTTGGGCTTGTGCCCAGTACTGGTGATTTCGAGCAATATCGTCAATGGCGTGTCCTTAGGTTTGGCGACGGCCTTGGTGATGCTCATTTCGAGTGCCGCAATTGCTGCGATCCGTGAGTTCATCCCGAATGAGCTACGCGCACCGATTTTTATTCTGATCATTGCCGCGCTGGTGACGATGGTTGATTTGCTGATGAATTCTTATGTGCACGATTTATACGTTGTGCTGGGGATTTTCATTCCGCTGATTACGACCAATTGCATCGTGCTGGCGCGGGCTGAAGCATATGCATCAAAAAATGGTGTGGCCGCTTCCGCGCTTGATGGTTTCATGATGGGTCTGGGCCTCACCATGGTGCTGGCCATTTTGGGCGCGATGCGCGAATTGGTCGGTAAAGGTACTTTGTTATCCGGAATCGATTTGGTCTTTGGCGCAAGCGCCAAGTCGTGGATCATTCACGTGATCCCCGCCGAATACAACTACCAATTCCTACTCGCCATCCTGCCTCCGGGCGCGTTTATCGGGTTGGGGTTTTTGATCGCGGGTAAACAAGCGTTAGATCGTCGCGCTGAGGCGAAGGCAAAATTGGCGGCGAAACAAATTAATAGTTCAGAACTTGAAACAGCTTAAGAGATATGGACTTTGCTCGTGAATATATATTTGAGTCCACGTTGTTCGCTTGGGGGATTGGATATTTCTTTTTTGCTTTGAATGTGTCGATCACTTACTGCTTATACAAGCAAGATCAAGCTCGTTACCCATGGGGGGAATTTCAATTCACGCGTTTGTTAATTGCTATCGTTTGCTTGGCTTTTTCTAGCTTGGGTCTGGTATTTTCAATCATGCTTATTCTTCCTGTCTTTGCATGGGCGTGGTTATTTGTAATGGTACTTTTTTGGGTGCTCAATAAACCTATGGGTACTACATTCGCACTAATTGGTTTATTTTTTGGTTGTGCTAGCGTGTTGCTAGTGACGACCATTTTGATTACAAATCAATCTTGGAATTACGGATCGGGATTATTTTCCTACGTAGAATTTCTACTGCCTATTTACATGATTTTGCCCGCTTTTATTTTGGCGGTGTTTCTAACCCGCTTCCATTATTACGAATTAGCGGATTACTCCAAGTGAACAAACAAACCCGCCACACCTTCTATGCCCGTTTGGCCGAGTTAGAACCCAACCCGAAAACTGAACTGAATTACAGCACGCCGTTTGAGTTGCTCACTGCAGTGTTGTTGTCGGCGCAGGCGACGGATGTGGGTGTGAATAAAGCGACCAAGATTTTATTTCCCGTTGCCAATACCCCTGCTGGGATTCTGGCGCTAGGGCAGGCGGGACTTGAGTCCTATATCAATACCATTGGCCTCTATCGTAGCAAGGCTAAGCATTTGCTAGAAACCTGCCGGATGTTGATTGAGCTGCATGGCGGTGAAGTGCCACGTGATCGGGAAAGTCTTGAGGCTTTGCCCGGCGTGGGGCGCAAGACCGCGAATGTAGTAATGAATACGGCATTTGGCATGCCAACCATGGCGGTTGATACGCATATTTTTCGTCTCGGCAATCGAACTGGGTTAGCACCGGGGAAAGACGTGCGCGCGGTGGAAGACAAACTATTGAAAGTGACACCGCCCGAGTTTTTGCTTAATGCGCATCACTGGCTGATTTTGCACGGCCGCTATATCTGCAAAGCGCGCAAACCTGAATGCTGGCGCTGTGTGGTGAATGATGTTTGCGATTACCGCAGCAAAATCATGTTGCCGCCGAAAGGGTTTTGATGGGTATATCAATGTAGCCTATTTTCATGAACGGCTACATTGATATACATGTGTTATTTTTGATGATGTTCAGATTTGGTGTTGATATCGTTTCGCGCTCGTTGGCTTGGAGTTTTAAAACCCCTCATATCAAACCGACGAAGTCGGTGCAGATATATGGGTTGCCTTCTTTTGCTTACTTCTCTTGGGCACGGCATAGATAAAATCCCAAGAGAAGTAAGTCCCCGTCGCAGACTGTGACTGCAACATAGAGTGCCGTAGGCACTTAAAAGCTTATTCTAGAATCGAACTAAAAATATAATGCTCCAGCACCAAGCGCTCCGTCGTCGCGAGTGGAATAAACTCCAAGCCATATTGCACCGATGTCGCTGGCGGCTCTGACTTTTGATTGCGTACGATCGCTTTGATGCTCATCGTGTGATCAATCCCTGCCGCATGTAGGCGCAACGCCATGGTGATTTCCTGATCTGTTTCTAGTTCTAAACCTGAACCTTCTAGCATTGCGCCGCTGGCTGATAAATTAGTAATCCGCGCCGGAATGCTGTGAACGCCATCGCCGCTGACGCTGGCAATCAATTGTGTATTCACGCGCAGGCTATTTCGTAATTGGCGAATTTGCAGCGTTTCTGGCCAGCTCAGATGAAAGTAGGGAAAGGGCGTAAAGCATACCTTTTCAATAATGGCTTCAAATGACACGACATCTTTACCCGCAATCGTTTTCGCTCTGATCGATTGCCCCTCACGAAACGGCAAAATCGTGCCTTGCGAATTCACCGCACTGAGCATGACACCAGCCTTGTCCAGCCAACCGATTAACTTCACCGATTCATTATGATTATGTGGGTCGATGCTGGATTGAATATGTAGTGTGGTGCCCGGTGTGATTTTCATTTGTGCGAGATGGCGTTTAACCGGCGCGACTTTCGGCGTAGTAATTTCAGGTGTTGTGGCGGTGTCTTGATGTACGCGCGCGCCTCCAACGGGGCCAGCAACGCGCACACCACGCCAAGCAGGATTGCGAAACATACCGAGTTTGGCCAACACGTCTAATTGCTTAGCGGTGTGGATGATTTGACCTGCGCTGAGTAAGAGCTGATTGTCGGCATCAAAAATAGCGTAGGGAACAGGTTCGCCGATGGCGAGGTCTTGTTGGCGTAAAGGTACGAGGTCGGAATGGGTCATGCGGTGTCACCAATGTTTAATACTATCTATATGCTTGTAATCCAAGTTGGCCATTCCGCCAAGCATCAGCAGACCCGCGTTGCGTTGTAGCTACGTGATACCATCCGTTTTCGCTTTTTGACCGAGTTTTTCATGCTGCATTTGTTAAATCCCCCGCAACGCGCGGCGGTGCAATATTTATCTGGCCCTTGTTTGGTGCTGGCTGGTGCTGGCTCGGGCAAGACACGGGTGATTACGCAAAAGATCGCGTATTTGATCGAAGAAGCGCAAATGGATGCGCGCAATATCGCTGCGATTACATTTACCAATAAAGCCGCGCGCGAAATGCAAGAGCGGGTCGCTACGTTGTTGCCGCCAGCCAGATTGAAAGGACTGACGGTTTCTACTTTTCATAGTTTAGGTATGCGCATCTTGCGCGAAGAAGCGGGGCATCTGGGGTATAAGCAGAAGTTTTCGATTTTAGATTCGGCGGATGCCGCCAAGATTATTGCCGATCAACTCGTCACTACTGATAAATCCTTGATTCGTTCGACGGTGAGCCAGATTTCAACTTTAAAAAGTGACCGCATTTCGCCTGATCAAGCCTTAACGATGGCGGCTTCAGAGGGCGAGTTGCAGTTGGCTAAGCTCTATCGCGCGTATCAAGATACTTTGTTTGCTTATCAGGCAATTGATTTCGACGATTTGATTCGTCTTCCCGTGGATTTGTTTGAGGCCAATCCTGAAGTCCTACAAAAATGGCAGCACCGGCTACGTTATTTATTGATCGATGAATATCAAGACACCAACACCACGCAGTATCAACTCGTCAAACAACTGACCGAACTCACTGGCCAATTTACCGCCGTGGGCGACGATGATCAGAGTATTTATGCTTGGCGCGGTGCGAACGTGGAAAACTTAAACCTATTGCGCGTCGATTTCCCGAAATTGCATGTGATTAAGCTGGAGCAAAATTACCGCTCAGTCGCGCGGATTTTGCGTTGCGCGAATGCGGTGATCTCCAACAATCCGAAGTTATTCGAAAAGCAACTCTGGTCGGATCTTGGCGTTGGCGATTTGGTGCAAGTGGTCGAAACTAAGGGCGATGAAGACGAAGCCAAAACCGTGGCGTTTCGTTTGAAGCAACATATGGCGCTCAATGGCACGAGCTTTGCTGATTATGCGGTGCTGTATCGCGGCAACTTTCAGTCGCGAATTATCGAAGCGCAGCTCCGAGCCGAAAATATTCCGTACGTAATGTCGGGTGGGCAAAGCTTCTTTGATAATGCCGAAATTAAAGACGTACTCGCTTATCTGCATTTAATCTCAAATGATGACGATGAGCCGGCGTTTATTCGTGCGGTGACGACACCGAAGCGTGGTGTAGGCAATGTGACGCTCGAAAGATTAGGCAACTACGCAAAAGATCGTGAAATCTCATTATTTGCAGCAGTATTTGAAGAGGGGTTTATTCATCAAGTTCAGCCTGCACAATATGATGTGCTCCATACCTTCTGTAAATTCATTCAGCGCATGCAAGATAAGGTCAAATCTGAGCCGGCGGATCAGTTGTATCGTGAGCTATTGGGGGCGATTGATTTTGAAACTTGGTTGTATGAATCAGAAGAGCCCAAGCCCGCAGAAACTAAATGGAAGAATATTCTCGACTTAGGCGAGATGATCAAACGAAAAGTCGATAGCGCAGGCAGTAATCTCGACGAAATCACGCAGAACTTTGATTTACGCATCATGCTCGAAGGACGCTCTGAGGACGAAATCGATGCTGTGCGGCTTTCAACGCTGCACGCGAGTAAAGGTCTGGAGTATCCCCATGTGTTTTTGATTGGCTGTGAAGAAGATATCTTGCCGCATCAAAATTCGATTGAAACGGGAATGGTCGAAGAAGAGCGGCGCTTAATGTATGTCGGCATCACCCGAGCCCAGCGTACATTAACTATTACCTACTGCGGTAAACGTAAACGGGCAGGGGAGTGGCAAATCACTCGGCCAAGTCGTTTCTTGGATGAGTTACCGCCTGATGATGTGAGCTTTAGTGGTCGTCTTTCTGCTAAATACGAGCCGCCAGCCGATATTAAAAAGGAACATTCGGGCTTAGCTGCCAAAATGTTGGCGCTTTTAAACGCAAAATCGAGCAAGTAATTAGGATTTAGAGCAGGTTTACCCCAAAGGGCGCGTTAGCGCCCTTTTGCTTTTGTAGTTTTACTTCAGTTTCATGTGAAGTTTGTTTCTATGTAAATCAATGGCTTATCGCCTTGCTTGGATTTTCTTTGCCGATAGGTGTTGACGTGTCTGCGGGGCGTGGGTATAGTTCGGCCTCTCTGCTGCTGACACAGCAAACGAAACAAGCGGTTCTAAAGCAAGTTTCGGTGTCTAAGCCACTGATCTTTAACAAAATACAGCCGATGAGTGTGAGTGCTTGATTTGCAAGTCAAACAAGTGCTTGCATTCACAAATGAGAAATAACTCGATGTTTACATCGAGGCGCTTTAAGTTTTGAGCGCAAGCCAAGTAGTACAAAATTAGCACAGAGATTAAACGAAAGAGTTTGATCCTGGCTCAGATTGAACGCTGGCGGCATGCTTTACACATGCAAGTCGAACGGTAACAGGGTGCTTGCACCGCTGACGAGTGGCGAACGGGTGAGTAATACATCGGAATGTACCCAGTAATGGGGGATAACGCTTCGAAAGGAGTGCTAATACCGCATACGCCCTGAGGGGGAAAGTGGGGGACCGCAAGGCCTCACGTTATTGGAGCAGCCGATGGCTGATTAGCTAGTTGGTAGGGTAAAGGCCTACCAAGGCAACGATCAGTAGCGGGTCTTAGAGGACGATCCGCCACACTGGAACTGAGACACGGTCCAGACTCCTACGGGAGGCAGCAGTGGGGAATCTTGGACAATGGGCGAAAGCCTGATCCAGCAATGCCGCGTGCGTGAAGAAGGCCTTCGGGTTGTAAAGCGCTTTTGTCGGGGAGGAAATCCTAGTGCCTAATAAGTGCTGGGGATGACAGTACCCGAAGAATAAGGACCGGCTAACTACGTGCCAGCAGCCGCGGTAATACGTAGGGTCCAAGCGTTAATCGGAATTACTGGGCGTAAAGCGTCCGCAGGTGGCTTGATAAGATAGACGTGAAATCCCTGGGCTCAACCTAGGAATTGCGTTTATGACTGTCTCGCTAGAGTATGGGAGAGGGGGGTGGAATTCCACGTGTAGCAGTGAAATGCGTAGAGATGTGGAGGAACACCGATGGCGAAGGCAACCCCCTGGCCTAATACTGACACTCATGGACGAAAGCGTGGGGAGCAAACAGGATTAGATACCCTGGTAGTCCACGCCCTAAACGATGTCTACTAGTTGTTGGGCTTTTCGGAGCTTAGTAACGCAGCTAACGCGTGAAGTAGACCGCCTGGGGAGTACGGTCGCAAGACTAAAACTCAAAGGAATTGACGGGGGCCCGCACAAGCGGTGGATGATGTGGATTAATTCGATGCAACGCGAAAAACCTTACCTGGTCTTGACATGTACGGAATCCTTTAGAGATAGAGGAGTGCCTTCGGGAACCGTAACACAGGTGCTGCATGGCTGTCGTCAGCTCGTGTCGTGAGATGTTGGGTTAAGTCCCGCAACGAGCGCAACCCTTGCCATTAGTTGCTAACATTTAGTTGAGCACTTTAATGGGACTGCCGGTGACAAACCGGAGGAAGGTGGGGATGACGTCAAGTCCTCATGGCCCTTATGACCAGGGCTTCACACGTCATACAATGGTCGGTACAGAGGGTCGCTAACCCGCGAGGGGGTGCCAATCTCACAAAACCGATCGTAGTCCGGATTGCACTCTGCAACTCGAGTGCATGAAGTCGGAATCGCTAGTAATCGCGGATCAGCATGTCGCGGTGAATACGTTCCCGGGCCTTGTACACACCGCCCGTCACACCATGGGAGTGGGTTTCACCAGAAGTAGGTAGGCTAACCGCAAGGAGGCCGCTTACCACGGTGGGATTCATGACTGGGGTGAAGTCGTAACAAGGTAGCCGTAGGGGAACCTGCGGCTGGATCACCTCCTTTCAAGAGAAAGACGAACAAATTAAGTACTCACACTCATCGGCTGTAGATTTGAAGAATGTCGGATTGATTGAGATGAATAATCTGAATTGAAAAGACAACGATATGGGTCAGTAGCTCAGTTGGTTAGAGCACCGTGTTGATAACGCGGGGGTCATAGGTTCGATTCCTATCTGACCCACCACCTTAGTTGGGGGCTTAGCTCATCTGGTAGAGCACCTGCTTTGCAAGCAGGGGGTGAACGGTTCGAGTCCGTTAGCCTCCACCATTAGTTTGGTCTGTAACTACTAGTAGAAAATAGAATTCTATGGATTGCACGATGTATTGTGCAGTGTATTTTATTCTGGTTTCTAAAATTAGACCAATCGGCTGTTTATATTTAGATATAAATAATTGATTGTAGAAATATCGATCTTTAACAAAATAGAAGAAGTAATTAATTCCAATAAACATTGTAATGGAATTAGATTTAAAAGTTGCTGCTTGCAGTGATGGCTAAATTTGATTTCAAAGTAAATATATTGGGTTGATTGTATCTGTTCAGTTGTGCTGGTCTCATGCCAGTGGAACTGAACCGCAAGTGAAATGAGAACTCACTTGCAAGTCGCAAATACGATTTCAGTAACTTGAAATACGTTTACGTGTTTGAGGTTATAGGATCAAGCGAATAAGTGCATCTGGTGGATGCCTTGGCGATGATAGGCGATGAAGGACGTGATAGCCTGCGATAAGCGTGGGGGAGCTGGCAAAGTGCTTTGATCCCACGATTTCCGAATGGGGAAACCCGGCCCTTTTGGGTCACTCTAGACTGAATACATAGGTCTAGTAGAGCGAACCCGGTGAACTGAAACATCTAAGTAACCGGAGGAAAAGAAATCAACCGAGATTCCCAAAGTAGTGGCGAGCGAAATGGGAAGAGCCTGTACGTGATAGCAGTAGACTTAATAGAATGGAATGGAAAGTCCAACCATAGTGGGTGATAGTCCCGTATATGAAAAGTCAATTGTGGTACTAAGCGTACGAGAAGTAGGGCGGGACACGAGAAATCCTGTTTGAAGATGGGGGGACCATCCTCCAAGGCTAAATACTCATCATCGACCGATAGTGAACCAGTACCGTGAGGGAAAGGCGAAAAGAACCCCGGGAGGGGAGTGAAATAGAACCTGAAACCGGATGCATACAAACAGTGGGAGCCCTTGAAAAATGGGGTGACTGCGTACCTTTTGTATAATGGGTCAGCGACTTACGTTCAGTAGCAAGCTTAACCGAATAGGGGAGGCGTAGGGAAACCGAGTCCGAATAGGGCGCATAGTTGCTGGGCGTAGACCCGAAACCAAGTGATCTATCCATGGCCAGGATGAAGGTGCGGTAACACGCACTGGAGGTCCGAACCCACTAACGTTGCAAAGTTAGGGGATGAGCTGTGGATAGGGGTGAAAGGCTAAACAAACTTGGAAATAGCTGGTTCTCCTCGAAAACTATTTAGGTAGTGCCTCATGTATCACTGACGGGGGTAAAGCACTGTTATGGCTAGGGGGTCATCGCGACTTACCAAACCATGGCAAACTCTGAATACCGTCAAGTGCGAGCATGGGAGACAGACCTGGGGTGCTAACGTCCTGGGTCAAGAGGGAAACAACCCAGACCGCCGTCTAAGGTCCCAAATGATCAATTAAGTGGAAAACGAGGTGGGAAGGCACAGACAGCCAGGATGTTGGCTTAGAAGCAGCCATCATTTAAAGAAAGCGTAATAGCTCACTGGTCGAGTCGTCCTGCGCGGAAGATGTAACGGGGCTCAAATTGATAACCGAAGACGCGGATATGACCATTTATGGCATATGGTAGAGGAGCGTTCTGTAAGCCTGTGAAGGTGTCTTGAGAAGGATGCTGGAGGTATCAGAAGTGCGAATGCTGACATGAGTAGCGATAAAGGGAGTGAAAAGCTCCCTCACCGAAAACCCAAGGTTTCCTGCGCAACGTTCATCGGCGCAGGGTGAGTCGGCCCCTAAGGCGAGGCAGAAATGCGTAGTCGATGGGAAACAGGTTAATATTCCTGTACTTGATATAAGTGCGATGTGGGGACGGAGAAGGTTAGGTTAGCCAACTGTTGGAATAGTTGGTTTAAGTGTGTAGGCGGATCCCTTAGGCAAATCCGGGGGTTCTTAACGCTGAGGCATGATGACGATTCACTTAGGTGATGAAGTAACTGATACCCTGCTTCCAAGAAAAGCCACTAAGCTTCAGCTTATATTGAACCGTACCGCAAACCGACACAGGTGGGTAGGAAGAGTATTCTAAGGTGCTTGAGAGAACTCGGGAGAAGGAACTCGGCAAATTAACACCGTAACTTCGGGAGAAGGTGTGCCTTATAGGTGAAGAACCTTGCGTTTGGAGCTATATAAGGCCGCAGAGAAATGGGGGCTGCGACTGTTTATCAAAAACACAGCACTCTGCCAACACGAAAGTGGATGTATAGGGTGTGACGCCTGCCCGGTGCTGGAAGATTAAATGATGGGGTGCAAGCTCTTGATTGAAGTCCCAGTAAACGGCGGCCGTAACTATAACGGTCCTAAGGTAGCGAAATTCCTTGTCGGGTAAGTTCCGACCCGCACGAATGGCGTAACGATGGCCCTACTGTCTCCTCCCGAGACTCAGCGAAGTTGAAGTGTTTGTGAAGATGCAATCTCCCCGCTGCTAGACGGAAAGACCCCGTGAACCTTTACTGTAGCTTTGCATTGGACTTTGAAGTGGTTTGTGTAGGATAGGTGGGAGGCTTTGAAGCAGAGACGCTAGTTTCTGTGGAGCCGTCCTTGAAATACCACCCTGACCCCTTTGAGGTTCTAACCTTGGTCCGTTATCCGGATCGGGGACCGTGCATGGTAGGCAGTTTGACTGGGGCGGTCTCCTCCCAAATTGTAACGGAGGAGCTCGAAGGTCGCCTAGGTACGGTCGGACATCGTACTGATAGTGTAATGGCAAAAGGCGGCTTAACTGCGAGACCGACAAGTCGAGCAGGTGCGAAAGCAGGACATAGTGATCCGGTGGTTCTGTATGGAAGGGCCATCGCTCAACGGATAAAAGGTACTCCGGGGATAACAGGCTGATTCCGCCCAAGAGTTCACATCGACGGCGGAGTTTGGCACCTCGATGTCGGCTCATCACATCCTGGGGCTGTAGCCGGTCCCAAGGGTATGGCTGTTCGCCATTTAAAGTGGTACGTGAGCTGGGTTCAAAACGTCGTGAGACAGTTTGGTCCCTATCTGCAGTGGGCGTTGGAAATTTGAGGGGGGCTGCTCCTAGTACGAGAGGACCGGAGTGGACTGACCTCTGGTGTACCGGTTGTCACGCCAGTGGCATTGCCGGGTAGCTAAGTCGGGAAGAGATAAGCGCTGAAAGCATCTAAGCGCGAAACTTGCCTCAAGATGAGATTTCCCTAGGGTTTTAAATCCTCTAAAGAGTCGTTCGAGACCAGGACGTTGATAGGTTGGGTGTGGAAGCGCAGTAATGCGTTAAGCTAACCAATACTAATTGCTCGTGAGGCTTGATCCTATAACCTGAAGCGCGTAGGCGACGAAGATATAGTCAACCCAAAGAAAGTAGAGTGTACGTAAGTGCATGATACGAAAGATAAATACTGAAACAGTGTGGTTGGAAAGTGTAGTATAATTACTTCTTCTATTGATTTGATGAGTTAGCGCTGTAGGCGTGTTACTAGAAATAGTGCAGCTGAATGCGATAATTCAAAGTGTGGTGAGAAAACTCACCGCACCAGACAGTTTAATGTCTGGCGACCATAGCGAGGTGGTCCCACTCCTTCCCATCCCGAACAGGACAGTGAAACACCTCAGCGCCGATGATAGTGCGGATTGCCCGTGTGAAAGTAGGTCATTGCCAGACTTCCCTAAAGAAGAGCCCGATTCGAAAGAGTCGGGCTTTTTGCTGTCCGCTATGTTTATAGTGAAGTATAGCTGGCTAGCCTTTTGAGATTATTAGCTGTAGCGATATACCCTGTAGTGTCTGAATAGGTTCACTTGATTCACTTGCATGTGCGACAATTCATCTACTTATTTATTTGGTTTCGGTTTTAATTCATGACAAGTCCCTCTTGTGGTCGGTTTATTTCAGTGGAAGGAATTGATGGTGCTGGTAAAAGCACACATCTAGTTTGGTTGACTGATTATTTCCTTAAAAAAGGGATCTCATTGGTTCAGTCGCGTGAACCGGGTGGTACTGATTTGGGGGAAAAGCTGCGTGCCTTGCTACTGAATGATGCGATGTCATTAGAAACTGAAGCATTGTTGATGTTTGCGTCACGTGCCGAACACTTAGCGCAAGTCATCGAGCCAGCCTTGTCGCGCGGAGACTGGGTTTTGTGTGATCGTTTTTCTGATGCGACCTACGCTTATCAATGTGGTGGCCGTGGCTTAGATAAGGCTAAGTTTTCTGCCTTGGAGCAATGGGTTCAGCTGCGCAATGGTCGATTGCTCGAGCCTGATTTAACCCTGATTTTTGATGTACCGCTCGAGGTGAGCCAAGCAAGAATGGCAGATAGTCGCGTGCTAGATCGTTTTGAATCTGAGCAACAAGATTTTCATGCGCGAGTTCGCGCTGCCTATCTGGAGCGAGCAGAACAAAATCCACAGCGAATTCGCGTGATCAATGCCAATCGCTCCTTGGCTGAAATTCAGTCTGAGCTTGCTGAAATTTTTGCAGACTATGAATAAGGAATCGTCTTTGTATCCTTGGCTTCAGCAAGCATGGCAAGACTTGTTGCGTGAACGCGATCGACTACCTCATGCGCTGCTTATCACGGGTGAGCCTGGAATTGGAAAGCGCGTCTTTGCTGAGTATTTGGCCCAATTTTTACTGTGCGAAGATACCCAAAAATCGACCGTGCCCTGCGGTGTTTGTGATGGTTGCCGTTGGTATTTAGCGGGAAATCATCCGGATTTTCGTGTGTTGCAACCAGAAGATGCCGAGGATGAGCGTCCCGACGAAGCGGACAGCAAAAAAGCTAAGAAAAAGTCTGAAATCATCCGTGTGGAAGATGTGCGTGGTTTGGCTGATTTTGTTAATTTATCGGCGCATCGGCGTAGTCTACGGGTAACGTTGGTGGTACCGGCCGACACGATGAATGTCGCCGCAGCGAATGCATTTTTGAAAACCTTAGAAGAACCACCTGCTGGTGCGGTATTTATTTTGGTCGCTGATCATTGGCGTCGCTTGTTACCTACGATTCGTAGCCGCTGTCGAGTGTTCCCTTTGGCTTTGCCTGAGCCGCATATTGCGATGCAGTGGCTCAATGCGCATGGCGTGGTTAATCCCACTTTGCATCTAGCGCATACAGGCGGCGCACCTTTGGCGGCGATGGATGATGCGGCCGCAGAATGGTTGCCTGTGCGGCAAAATTTTCTGGAGCATATTGCTGAGCCCGCGACCTTGGATGTACTTAAATTAAGTGCCGAATTAGATAAAGCGAAGCTCGATACCGATTTAGTGATCGCATGGCTACAAAAGTGGATTTATGATTTGATTAGCTTGGGCTTGGCGCAGAAAATTCGTTATTATCCAGATTGGAAAGACGCATTAGGACGGCTAGCACCGCGCGCGCCTTTTTTAATGCAGTATGTGAATCAACTCACCGAAGCTCAAAAATTATCGCGTCATCCCCTCAATCAGCGTTTAGTATTTGAAAGTTTGCTGTTTGCCTATGTGGATGCATTACGTGGAAAAGGTCGTCAAGGAAAAGTATGAGTGAAGATACGGTTCAAGCTCCCGCCTCTCGGCCAGGTGTGTTGTCTTTAAATATTAAAGAAAAAGCTGCGCTCTACGCGTCGTATATGCCGTTTATTAAAGGTGGTGGAATTTTTATTCCAACCAATAAGGTTTATAGCTTGGGCGACGAGGTCTTTATGCTATTGGCTTTGCTCGATGATCCGGCGCGGATTGCGGTGTCGGGCAATGTTGTTTGGGTGACACCACCGGGTGCGCATAATAATCATCAGCAAGGAATTGGCGTGCAGTTTTCCGCAAATGAAGCAGGCAATATGGCGCGGGTAAAAATCGAAAACTTGCTGGGTGGTTATCTACAGTCAGGCCGCACTACACATACTATGTAAGTTGATCAGCAAAGTTTCTCGGGCTGCGTTGTCTTGCCTCTTCGTACTCGATGTACTGCCTTCGGCGTCGATGCCTTGCCATAAAACTTTTGCACGAATACTTAATTAACGCCGTTTACGTTATGATTCAAGCCGTACCTAAGTCAGGTGCGGCTTTTTTATTGAATGAAGAAAAATGATGAAGTTTGTTGATTCGCATTGCCATATTAATTTCCCTGACCTTGCCGCTCAGATGCCCGAGCTTTTAGCCAATATGGACGCCAATCAGGTGAGTCATGCGCTGTGCGTTGCGGTGAATTTGCCGGAATTACCAAGCATACTGGCATTGGCGCAACAGCATGGCAATATTTTTGCCTCCGTTGGCGTGCATCCTGATTACGAAGACACGCCAGAGCCGACCGTCGCCCAATTGGTCGAGCTAGCCCAATCGCCAAAAGTTGTCGCGATTGGCGAAACGGGCTTGGATTATTTCCGTCTCACTGGCGATCTGGAATGGCAGCGTGAACGTTTTCGCACGCATATTCGTGCCGCTCGCGAAACGGGTTTGCCTTTGATTATCCATACCCGCGCTTCCAGTGAAGACACCATCCGTATCATGCGCGAAGAAAAGGCCAATGAAGTCGGCGGCGTGATGCACTGCTTTACTGAAAGTTGGGAAGTTGCTCAGCAGGCAATGGAACTTGGCTTTTACATTTCGCTCTCAGGGATTGTCACCTTTAAAAAAGCCAGTGAGCTTAAAGACGTCGCCTACAAAATGCCGCTCGACCGCCTGTTGATTGAAACTGATTCGCCTTACCTCGCGCCAATGCCACATCGCGGCAAGCAAAATCAGCCAGCATGGGTGCGGCACGTCGCTGAGCATATTGCTGAACTGAAAAATATCCCGCTCGAAGACGTCGCCGCGGCAACGACAGAGAATTTCTTTAAACTGTTTCACCGAGCGAGTGCAAGTTAATGTTGGGAGCCGCCTCATCGATCTGCGTTGAAACGATTTTGCTCGGTGTCGGTTCGAGCGGTGGCTCGCCCGCATTAGGCTGCAACTGCCCAACCTGCGTATCGACCGATCCGAAAAACACCCGTACGCGTGCATCCGCAGTGATGCGGGCGGGCGGTAAAACCTTTTTGATCGATACCGGCCCCGACTTGCGCGGCCAGGCGCTGCGTGAGCAAATTCTGCATGTGGATGCAGTGCTCTACACCCATCCACACGCCGATCATCTGAATGGCATCGACGATCTGCGCGCGTTTTGCTGGCTGCAAAAGGCGGCGCTGCCGGTGTATGGCAATCGGCTGATGCTAGGCCATATTCGTGAACGCTTTCCGTATACCTTAATGAAACCGAATGAGTTTTGGGATAAACCGGTACTGACGATTCATGAAGTCGATGCCGAGGCGTTTCAAGTTGGCGATGTGACTATTCAGCCTATACCACTCATACACGGCAAATGGCCGATATTGGGCTGGCGCATTGGTAATGTGGCCTATCTAACCGATGTATCGGAAATCCCTGAAGCGAGTATGGCGCTGTTGCAAGATTTAGACGTGCTGTTTCTCGATTGTTTACGCACCAAACCGCATCCAACCCATCTATCGGTTGAGCAATCCTTGCAAATCGCAGCTCAGATCGGCGCCAAGCGCACGGTGCTGATTCATATGACGCACGAACTCGAATATCACGCGCTCAGCCAAACTTTGCCTCAGAATATTGAGGTTGGGTATGATGGTCTAAGCATCACAATAAATAATTCATAGGACTATACCCATGCAACTCAATGTACTTGGTCAAGCTTTGCAGCCGTGTAGTTTTGAACCACTCACTGGGTTTTTCCGTGATGGCTGCTGTCGTACTGACGACAGCGATGCTGGTTCGCATATTGTCTGCGCCAAATTGACCACAGAATTTTTGAGTTTTTCAAAGCTGCGCGGTAACGATTTATCAACGCCGCGGCCAGAATATGGCTTCGCAGGTCTGAAATCTGGAGATCAATGGTGTCTTTGTGCCACGCGCTGGCTTGAAGCGCTGCAAGCGGGGGCCGCCCCGCAAATCGTCCTCGCCGCCACACATGAAAACATTCTCGATTTGATTTCACTAGAAACGTTGGTTGAATATGGCGTTGATCGACCGACGTTTAATGATTAATTCTCAGTTTTTTTCGCCGATGTTTTCTCTGCGCATGATTGAATCCGCTGCTCCAATCTGTGAATAGCTTAACGATTAACAGGAATAAGCCATATGGCCTCACATTTTAGCCCCGCTGATTTATCCCGTATTATCGAAATGGCGTGGGAAGACCGCACCTCTTTTGAGTCGATTGAACAACTCTATGGATTGAATCAGCCGCAGCTGATTCGTTTGATGCGCAGTGAACTCAAAGCCAGCAGCTTTCGGCTTTGGCGCGCACGAACCAGTGGCCGCACCACCAAGCACCTCGCGCTGCGAGCGCCCGACGTGTCCCGCGCCTACGCGCCGGGGCAATATAAGCGTTGATGCCGACTTTTGCTGATTCATCAGATCGAACTGGAGCACCACCCATGACGCACCCAACGCGAAGCTGGCATCCGAAAAAATTACTGAATACCAAATGGACCGCCGTTGTGCCGCAGCAGCGTGAGAAGCATTTTATCGTCGTCAAAGTGGAATTCGATCCGCTAGACACGCAAAAAATCGCGCAGGTCACGCTAGAAGCGGTGCTCAGTAAGCGGCATTTCACGCTGCATTGGAGCGCGCTGGAAGATGACGCGCAATGGCGTGTTGGTTGGCTGTAACGCGGCTTTGAGGATGTAATTTGCAAAAGGAAATCGACATGATCAAGCAAGTCGGCGACACCGAAATTCAGTTGAAACACAAGGCGACTTGCCACTGTGGCGCAGTGGAGTTGGAAATTGATTTACCGGATGGCATTGTTGACCCACGGCATTGCGACTGCTCGATCTGCCGCCGCAAAGGCGCGATTGTCGCGTCCGTCTTACTATCGGGCATTAAAATTATCAAAGGCGAAGATCACCTGACGCTGTATCAATTCAATACGAATACCGCCAAGCATTATTTTTGTTCGGTCTGCGGCATTTACACTCACCACCAACGCCGATCCAATCCGCATTTATATGGCTATAACGTTGGTTGCCTTGAGGGCGTAAATCCCTATCTGATTCCGAATATTAAAACCTATGATGGTGTGAATCATCCGGCGGATCGAGTGGTTTAGATATGATTATTGTTGCAGCAAATTCAGAGCACCATGAGTCGCTCACAGACTTACTTTATGAATTGCATATTTTTTATAATGAAGAGCCTACGGTAACGAGAGCTGAGGTTCTCACTCATTTAGTTGAAAATTTATTGGCGCCAGATTCAGGGTTGCACTTAATTGTCGCATTGGACAGTAACAATACCGTGGTTGGCTTGGTTGCGCTGGTACTAATGTATTCATTAGTGGAGTCATCAATTACGCATCGAAAGCAATGTAATTTGAAAGAACTTTATGTTCGCGCTAACTACAGAAATTTAGGCATTGGCCAGGCGTTACTCGCGTCGGCAGCTAATTTTGCATTGGCTAATGGTTGTGGGCGAATGGATTGGAATGTGAAGGCTTCTAATATGCGTGGTATTAAATTTTACGAAAGCTTAGGCGGTGAGTTAGTGGCTGATAGAATGAGTTTCAGAATGTCTCGTGAGCAATTGTCGAAAATCGTGCAATGAATACGTTAGGTATTTTGCGAATCATTGCCACATTATTGTTTGCATGATATTAGTTTGCCAAACTAGCTCTCTTGCATCGCTTCCTTCACTGCGGTATATTATTTACTACATTTGTAGTAAAGGGGTGATGAAATGGGAATGCCAGTTCGGATTGAAGATGATTTGTATGCGCAAGCCAAGGCTGAGGCCAGCGCAGAGCATCGCAGTATTGCTGGGCAGATTGAATATTGGGCGAAAGTAGGCCGTGCGGCGCTGGATAATCCTGATTTGCCAGTCGGTTTTATTGCCGAATCTTTGGTTTCAATGGCCGAGCCTAGAGAAGCGGCGACGCCGTTTGTGCCGCGCAGTCGGAAAGCATGAAGTATGAGTTACGATGTGGTGCAAACGCGGCGTTTTGGGCGGCAGTATAAAAAGCTGCACGACAATATCGCCGCCGATGTGGACGATGCAATTGTTGAAGTAGCGGAAAATCCAGACATTGGCGAGCGCAAAAAAGGCGATTTAGCCACGCTGCGCGTGTATAAATTTCACAGCCAAAATCAGCTTTATTTATTGGGCTATACGCTGGATGACGAAGTTCGCTTGGTGTATCTAGAAGCCGTTGCGCCGCATGAGAATTTTTACCGCGATGTGAAACGGTAGCGAGTCATTACGTTTTATACCCATCTGTAATCAATTAGTTTTCAAACTTGCGATTTCCGCCGCATTCAATTCCCGCCATTCGCCTTTCGCTAATTCCCCTAATTCCAAGCCACCAATCGCCACACGCATCAGGCGTAGCGTGTTGATTTGATTCGCTTCGAGTAGGCGGCGGATGTGGCGGTTTTTGCCTTCGTCGAGCACGACTTCCAACCACGCATTTTTTTCGCCGCTGCGTAACAGCGATACACGCTTTGCTTTTAATAATGTGCCGTCATCCAGCATCACACCCGCTTGCATCGCGGTGATTAGCTCGGGCGTCGCTTGGCTGTCGATTTGCACGTGGTAGATTTTGTCCAAATGGCTAACTGGATCGGTGAGGCGTGCCGCCCATTTCGTGTCGTTGGTGAATAGCAGCAAGCCTTCGCTGGCTTTATCGAGCCGCCCAACGGGGCCGATGTGGGGCAGCGTTGCACCTTCGAAACATGAAAAAACTGTATCGCGGTTTTTTTCGTCTTGCGCGCTGGTAATCAGGCCGCGCGGTTTGTTGAGCATCAGATAAACCATTTTCTCAGCGCTCACCGCTTGGCCGTTGACGGTCAGTTGATCGCGTTGCATATCGACGCGGCGGTTGATATCGACGCAGACTTTGCCATTCACGCTCACCTCCCCGCGCGCGACCAGTGCTTCACCTTCACTGCGCGAGCAAAAACCCAGTTTCGACAAAGCCCGTGCCAAGCTGGCAACATGGGTATTGCTTGCTGGCGATTTATTGATAATGGCTCTGGGTGGATACGTCTTGGGTTTATTGGGTTTCATGGTGCGGGGCTGGATTCCAAAGCGAAGCAATCGCCTATTTTAGCTGGACTTCGCTGCCTGCGGGGCGTGAGCGCATGGGCTGATGCGAGAGATATCGAGTAATGCGTGTTGTGGCGTCTATTTTTTGCACAGTGCGGGTATTTTGCCATTCCGTCCTAATAATTACCCCGCTGTGGCGATCAGCGCTTAAAATGATTGGGTTATTGTTCTGGACGGGCTGCGGCCCGCATTATGGAAAATTTTTTATTGACCTTGGTAGCGCTATTCTTGGTGCTATTGAATGGTTTTTTTGTTGCTGCCGAATTCGGCTTAGTTAAATTACGCGCCACCCGTGCCAAGGGTTTGGCGAAATTGCATGGTTGGCGTGGGCGGATTTTGGTCAAAGTTCACGGTCAGCTCGATGCTTACCTCTCGGCCTGCCAATTGGGCATTACACTGGCCTCGCTGGGCTTGGGTTGGATTGGCGAGCCGGCGTTCTCCAAGTTATTAGAACCCGTGTTTGCCATGCTGGGCGTGGAATCTGCCGCGCTGATTCATAGCGTCTCGTTTATCTTTGCCTTCACGCTGATTTCCTTTTTGCATATTGTTGTCGGTGAATTAGCGCCCAAATCCTTGGCGATTCGCCGTCCTGAAGTGGTTTCCTTGTGGACTTCTGCGCCGCTGTATCTGTTTTATTGGCTGATGTACCCAGCGATTTGGTTGCTGAATCGTAGCGCGAATAGTTTGTTGCGGATGTTGGGTTTGGATGGTCATTCTGGGCATGAAAGTCACTATACGGCCGATGAATTAAAGCTGATTTTGCGCGGCAACCATGAGGGCGATGAAGCCAGCCGGCAAGAGTGGAATGTGGTCGAGCAATCGCTCGATTTTGGCAAACTCAAAGTCGCCGACCTGATGCGCCCATTCCATGAGGCGGCGGTCTTGCACAGCAATTTACCGCTAGAACAAAATCTACAAATCATTGCCACGCAGCGTTTTAGCCGTTATCCCTTTGTGAACGAAGACGGCGAAGTGCTGGGCATTATTCATCTGAAAAATCTCTTTCTGGCCGAATTGCGTCAGGCCGATGTATCGGATTTAACCGATTACATTCGCCCCGTTGAGCACGTTACGCCTGATACGCCGGTATTGGAGTTATTCAGCCGCTTTCGCCAAGGCGCACCGCACTTTGCGATTGTCACTTACGCCGATGAGTCGCAGCCGATGGGCTTTGTCACGCTGGATAATTTGATGGCGGCTTTGGTGGGTGAAATTCGTGATGAATTTCGCCAGTCTAGGAATGATTGGTTAGAGCAAGACGACGGTGCGCTATTGGGCAAAGGCAGCTTGTCTTTATATTCGCTCGGCCGCATGCTCGGCCATGATGTCGACCACCCAGAGGCCGAAACCGTTGGCGGTCTCATTCAGTGGAAACTCGGCAATCTGCCAAGCGAGGGCGAACGCATCGAGTTTGATGGTTTCACCATCGTCGTCAAAAAAATGAACGGCCCACGGATTGTGTTGGTGAAGGTGATGCCAGCAGCGAAAGAAGAGGGAAGTGCTGGCGATCATTGAGGGGTATTGGGGTGTGGTCATTGATCATGAATGGCTATAGCTCAATACGTCGATCAGTGTGACGGGTAAGCCAAAGGTGTAACCCGCCGAAATAGGTAGAAATTAAAATGCCAACTCGGCGTTGATCATGCCTCGATATACAAGACTTAATATGACGATACTTTATAGATATTTTCCACTTGATCAAAATGACGATCAACATTTTGAAAGACTTATTTCAGTTCTTAGTGGACGAATATTTTTCTCATCGCCGCACTTCTTTAACGACCCATTTGAAATGACGCCAATATTTGGTATTCCTTCAGATTCTGAGTATGAGCAGATTTTTAGGAAAAATTTAATTCCTACCGAGGGTTTGTCAAAATCACAAAAGAATAAAATAACGAATAACATTAATTTAAAATTAATGTCGAGTAAAAATAGGACTTTAGATGAGGGTTGGGTGAAAGAGCTTGGTGTGCTTTGCTTGTCTGAAGATCACAAAAATATTCTCATGTGGTCACATTACGGGAAAAATCATAGCGGAGTTTGTTTGGGGTTTAATAGCGAATATTTGCCATTTTCAAGCTCAAAGCCAGTTATATACAATGAAGATCGACCTCAAGTACCTATAGAGCCATCAGGAATTGATGATTGTGATTTGATAAAGGCTACGCTTTTAACAAAGTCGCCACATTGGGCGTATGAAAAAGAGTGGCGTTGCATAAAAAGACCAGTACGTGAATCTGAAAAAAATTTCTATAGGACTGAAATGGAGTCGAATCCGGCAAGAATTAATGAGATTGCCGACTTACTGGCTTCTGAAGGCGGCTCTGGTGTTTATGAATTCGACACTAGCGCTATTCGAAGGGTCATTTTCGGTGTAAAAACTACAGAGAAAATAAAGCAGCGTCTTATTGCTGAGATAGTAAGAAGAAATTTGTCTCCTAAGATAAGTTCACTGATTTTAGATAATAGAAGGTTTACTCTTAATGAAGTTCGCATTAAAGCTAAAGATATTCATAAATTAGCAGGTAGACCAATTAACGAATAGTCTTGAAATTAATCTAGGTGTAATGAACAGAGTGATTAATAAAAAATCGCCCGATAATCATCCGGCGGTTTTGTTTTATGCGGCTGCGCCGCGAAGGTTTTTGGGCGCGGGCTGCGCGCGGCAGGTTCATTTCTTTTGCTTCTCCAAAAGAAACGAACCAAAGAAAAGGAGCCCCGGGCGCGCATCGGTCCCCGATGCCCTCGCGTGGCGTGAGCCAAACGATAATGCTGTTTGTCTCCCTTCGTGCTTCGGTGCGCTTAAACGGGATTTGAAAACCATATCGCTACCATTAGCTTACTTAGTTTCGTGCTGGTGCAGGGCAAATATGGTTGGTTTCTTGGCTCGATGTATTGCCTTCTAAGCTTTGATAAGTAATGCTTAGAAGGCAATACATCGATGTTGTTTCAAACCTCGTTGAGCTGCGCGAGATCCCTTGTATCGCGCCGAGCGAGGAACAAGCGGCAAGGGGGTTTCGGCGGGCTCTGTTTTGTTAAAGCCCGCCGCCTTGCCGATTGTCCGCAGAGAGGGCATCGGCGTAGCCGACGCAGATACTAGGGGCGCCTTTCTTTGGCCTACTTTTCTTTGGCGAAGCAAAGAAAAGTAGGTGCCGCGCGGCATTAGCGCGACTCAGAGTGGAAAATCACTTTAGTGCACAGGGTATCGTCGATGTATTTAATTTCAGGCTTTGATAAGCAATGCTTAGCTGGCAATACATCGATTACCTGCTCTAGCGATAATTCTCTTCAATTGACTGATACATTTTTGACTCACGCTGAACGGCAATGGTTTGCCAGATTTTTTTGGCGAGTTCAGGTTTGGTTTTTACAAACTGTTTGGATAAGGCTAAGAAATACGGTTTGAATTCTAGAGGGGGATTGAGTTTTTCAATACTACGGGCAAAGGGGAGCTGGCTGGCAATCGCATAATCGGCAGCGCCTGTTCTCATCGCCGTGGCCGCCACGCGTTGGGACATTAACTTTTGTAAATTGGCATTGATGGGATAGGCGCCTTCATCGATAGGCATGCCCATTGCCTTTAAGTTGGCGCCTACAGAGTAGCCGCGCTGTATTCCAATCGGCAATGTGCTGTTGATGGTGATTTTCTTGCCATCCCATTGCACGCTTTGGTCACCTTTGCGTCGATAAAGGCTGTAGCCGTCATCCATCAGTTTTTGTGTGATTTCAAGACGGCCATCGCGTTTGGGGTAGGCAAAGAGCTGATCTCGCTCAGTGCTGAAGCTGATTGGATAGAGTCCATCTATTTTATTGTTTTTCAAATCAGCTTGGCAGCGTAGCCACGGCTGATTGATGATTTTTAATTCAAGATTGAGTTCTTTGGCAACGGATTCGAGCAGTAGACGATTTAGCCCCGGTCGGTTTGTATTAGTCCAAGGGTAGATTGACTCACTGTCTTCGCACAGAGTGAGCGTTGTGGTGGCCAAACACAATTGAGGCAGGAGCAGCGATAGCAGTAAGTAGCGGCGCATAATTGTTTCCTGCCAATATGGATGCTTCTTTGTACCACAAGTTGACTAATTTTCAATACATTTGAGTCCAGCGGCTTTTATCCGCTGCACTACGCGGCAGGATATTTGCTTGTTAGGTATCTAATTGTAGCTATTGATAGATATAGCCTAGATGGCAATACATCATTTATTCATTTTCAAATGACCTGTTGATGATTTTGAGTGTTGTAGGCATATAAAAAAGAGCGGGCTAGCCCGCTCCTTCGATGATATTTAAATCCTGAACTGGATTAGTCTTTGTGCTCCACCACCACACACTGATACACCCCAGCAAAAATCGTCCGCTTTTTCCACGTGAACTTGGCAGCATCACTGGCGTAATGCTGGATTTCGTTTTCCCACAGCGCATTGGCAAACGGCTCTAGGCAATGATTGACGAGTTTGAGGATGTAACGAATTGGCTGCCATTTTTTCGGATTGTGGTAATCGACAAAAATCGCTTTGCCGCCCTTCGGTAGTTTGGCCAACATGTGGTCGACGATTTCTCGTTTTTTGTCGTCGGGTACTTCATGCAGCAAGAAGAAACTGCAAATCAGATTGTAGTCACCGCCAACGCCTTCAAAGGTTGACGCGTCACTGCGAATCACTTTGGCCCAATCCATGCCGGTAAGCTTTTTGCTGCCGTGCTCGATTTGAATCGGCGTGATGTCGGTCAGGTGAAACACGCCAGCAGGGCCAACACGTTTTGCTGCGCGGGCGACCAGATCGCCATACACGTGCGCTAACTGCCATACGCGCATGCCGGGCTGGATTTCATTGAGGTACATGCGCATTAAGCGTTGATCATTCAAAAACAAGAGTACGCGCACGACGATATTGCGGTCGAGTACTTTTACCCATTTCGGATCGACATAAGCCCAATCATAGACTTCGGTCATGTACTCAGGAACGCCGTCGTAATAGGGGTCGGTAATCAGTTTGGGGTGATTTTGCGTCATGGCGGCGTTTCCTTATGCGGTGTGCTTAAGACTAAGTCAAAAGAGGTAGGGTGAGTTTGCGTTAAACCAAATTCAGCTTGATTAAATCAAGCTTTGAAAAAGCAAAGTGTTGTGTTTTAGAGAATGAAAATGTCATCCGACATACGGAGTACAATGTCATTTTGAGGGTGTATTGACTGCAATTTATTTATATTAATTGGGTCCAGGCGTATACCTAGCCCATGGGTTATGCTGCAGTGC